>CAYWGA010000057.1:0-23185 GCA_964457905.1 uncultured bacterium
CTCTTCACATATGCCAGAAGACAAGGTCGCTGCGGGAGAAGGCGGTCGTACTGAGCAGACTCGGAGAACTCAGCCTCGCGGAAGGCAAGATCGAGGAGACGAAGGATCTCCTCTCTGAGGCGAGAGAGCTGAACAAGCAGATCGGATCGCGTCTCGAGACCGCCCTGCTCGACCTGCTCGACGGAAAGGTGCAGCTCGCCGAGGGTAAACGCGAGCATGGACGCCGCGCTCTCGAAGAGACAAGCTTCGAGCTTTCGCTTCTCGGAAGAAAAGGAACAGCCGCGTCGGTCGCCTCCGAGATAGGCGAACTCTACCTCGAGGAAGGAAACGAACCCCTCGCGCGCGAGTATCTGCTGAGGGCTATATCTCTCTTCGGCGAATCCGAGAAACTTCCGAGCAGCGTTTCTCATCTCCAGAAGCATCTCGAGCAGCGCACCGCCCTCGACCTGGAGAAGATCCACTCTGATTCGGCCAGGTTCAGGGCGCTCTGCCGCGTCATCTCGCTGATCAGGACGATCCATGATCCGGACAGACTGCATGAGACGATCACCGACACAGCGATGAAGCTGACCAACATGGAACGTGCCGCGCTGATCCTCCAGAGCGACGGTCAGGATACATACAGGATCCTCGCATCGATCGGAGAATTCGACTCGGAGACAATACTTACGGATCAGAATATAATAGCGATACTGAATATCGCCAGGCAGCTCGGCTACCCCCTCGATATCTCGAGGACGAGGGTCCCGGCAGGCAAGGTCCAGGAAGACTTTCTCGCCGACCACCCCGGCATAATCTGCACCCCGCTATGGATACACGAGGAAGTAACCGGTTACCTCTACCTCGACGCGAGCCGTGAAGGAGCCGGAACGACCGATGAGGACCATACCTTCCTCGTCGCCTTCAGCCAGCAGGTAGCGCTGGGCCTTGAACGGATGCTGCTTTCCGACAGGCTCAGGCAGATCGAACAGTCCTCAAACGAGAAGGTATCGGCGATCGCGAGCCAGACGGACCGCGTGACCTTCCAGGATATAATCGGGAAATCACCGGCGATAAGGAAGATCTACGACCTTATCGACGGCATCAAGGACAAGGACACAACGGTCCTGCTGACCGGCCCTAACGGGTCAGGCAAGGATCTCATCGCGAAGACACTTCACTACACCGGTCCGAGAAAAGACAAACCGTTCCACACGCTGAACTGTCCAGCCCTCACCGATCAGCTGATCGAGAGCGAACTGTTCGGCCACGAGAAAGGCGCCTTTACCGGCGCGTACAAGCAGAACGTGGGGCATTTCGAATCAGCTAGCGACGGCACGATCTTTCTCAACGAGATCGGCGATCTTCCGCTCAGGCTGCAGCCGAAACTGCTGCGCGTTCTCGAGGATATGAGATTCTTCCGGGTAGGCGGAACACGTGAAATCAAGACCAGCGCGAGGGTGATCTGCGCTACGAACAAAGATTTAATGAAACTCGTCAAGGAGGGTAAGTTCCGGGAGGACCTCTACTACAGGATAAACATATTCCCTATAAGGGTGCCGGGGCTGGTCGAGCGCAGGGAAGATATAAAACTGCTCTGCAACCACTTCTTGACCATGTACTGCCGCCTGTATAATACTGCCACCAAGCGTATATCGCCCGAGGCGATGGTTTACATGACCGAGTACGACTGGCCGGGAAACGTCAGGGAGCTGGAGAACACTATCAACCGGCTCATGATAATCTCGAAGAAGGATACCATCCTTCCGGAGGACCTGCCGGTCAATATCGTCAAGCACAGGGAAAGTGTCGAGACGAGGTCACTGGGCACACTCGAGGAAATGATAGAGACCCTCCTCGATACAGTCGAGTTCTCGGACAGCGACCCGATCCTGCCGAGGGTGAAGCAGACGCTGATAAACAAGGTAGTCGAAAAGACCGGAGACAAGACAAAGGCGGCGCAGATACTCGGTATCTCGAAGCCTACACTCTACAGCCACCTCAGGAGCAATGAGCGGAAACGCCGCTAGACAGTTGTCCCCATTCATACGGATCATGATCGCGGTCTTCCTTATCCTCTTCGCGGCATGGATCGTACTGAAGGTATATATCGCCCGGACGGAACCTTCCGAACCCCCGGCGGACGGTACGAAGATCAGCATCTTCGTCACTGCCGAACTAAAGGGGTACCGCGAACCCTGCGGGTGAAAGAAGGACACCTATTCCGGGATGGCCAGGTGGGCTTCCCTCATCGACATGCGAAGAGAAAGACATCCGGCGATACTGCTTGATGCCGGAGGCTTCTGTAATCCCGGACAGGGGAGCACAATGGCTCTCGACCTCGATTATTTTTTCGAGGGGATGCGGAAGATCGGATACGCCGCTGCCGGGATCGGACCGGACGATATAAGGTTCGGGCGCAAAAGGCTCCTCGAAAGAGTCGACCAGGCGGGATTCAAACTGCTTTCGGCCAATATCTACGACAAGCGCGGCGATGAGATGCTCGGCTCGAAACACACCGTTATAAGAGCCGGCGGAAGAAGAAGCCTGACGGGTATCCAGGGCGGCGTAAAGATCGGCGTTTTCTCAGTGACTCTGCCTCTATTCATACATGAGATAGACCCGGGAATACTGAAGTTCTATGACATCCTCGATCCGAGGATCGCCGCTCTCGAAGCGGTATCTGCCCTCAAGCAGGAAGGCTGCGACCTGATCGTCGCCCTGAGCTACCAGGGGTGGAAGGGCAGCCTCACACTCGCCGAAAGTGTGGACGGCATCGACGTTGTGATCAACGGCCGGCGTGAGCACAACCGGCCGACAGGTAAGATAGTCGGGCAGACAACGGTCGTCGATACGGGGATCAGGAGGATATCGCTTACAGAGGTCCTGGTAGAATGGGTGGCCGGGACCCCCCGGATCAGGGTAGTCGAAGCCGGACCGGAATCCAAGGCCATGAAGGGAAGAGAAGATCTTCTGAACCTCGAGAAAGAGTATGAACTCGAACTGAGGAACAGGGGAATAAAGGACGCCCGCGAGGGCAGCTGAGCAAAGGGAAAGGCAGCACTGACAATGAGACTTGAAAAGGTGACAGGTTTTCTCGGCGAGGTCCTCGATCTCGAATCTTTTTCCGGCGACTCGTCACTGAACGGACTGCAGGTCGAATCATCCGGAGAGATCAGAAAAGTCGCATTCGCGGTCGACGCCTGCAGGGAATCGATAAGCCGGGCCGCACGGCGGAAAGCCGACCTGCTTATCGTTCACCACGGCCTCTTCTGGGGCGGTATGGTCCCGGTCACAGGGATAGTCGCCGCGCGCGTGAAGGGACTGCTCGACGGCAAGGTATCTCTCTACGCCGCCCACCTCCCCCTCGACTGCCACTCCGAGATAGGAAACAACGCGCAGATCGCGAAGGTCCTCGGTATCACCGAGACTGACAAGTTCGGCAGATATGCCGGTATCGATATCGGATTGTGCGGAAACCTCCCGAGGCCGCTGAAGATCGAGGGGTTGCGACGCAAGCTCGCCGGGATCCTCGACTCCCCCGTACAGACATTCACCTTCGGACCCGCTGTGGTGAAAAAGATCGGTATCGTCTCGGGCGGAGGCGCGGCCCTTACCCAGGCAGCGGCCGACGCCGGCTGCGACGCGCTCCTGACCGGAGAGACCTCGCACTCCTCGTACCATACCGCGAGGGAGAACGGTATCAGCCTCATATTCGCCGGCCACTATGCGTCAGAGACATTCGGCGTCAAGGCGCTCGGAGAGATGATGAAGGAAAAACTGGGACTTCAGACATTCTTCATCGACCTGCCGACCGGGTTATAAAGAGGAAAAAGGAAAGGAAATTTAAAAGGGGAAGGGTGAGTGCCCTTCCCCTTTTCGCATACGCTGCTTAACATTGTTACTATTGCTGACTCTTGAACTTGTCATGATTCGGCCAGGGCTTCGGATCCTCCTTGATATTCTTCATCAGGACCTCTATGCCCTTGAGCAGCTGGGCGTCATCACCGTTCGACATCTCTACAGGATCGAGATCGATCTCGATATCGGGTGTGACCCCTTCGTTTTCGACAATCCAGCGTCCATCCGGATCGTAGATCCTGTAGTCGGGCGCGGACATCCCGCCGCCGTCGACAAGGCCGATCCACATCGAGACGCCAACCAGTCCGCCCCATGTCCTCGTGCCGATAACGGGCCCCATCTTCATCATCTGGAACTCCATCGGGAGCATGTCGCCGCCCGAGCCCGCCTGCTTGTTGGTCAGGCAGACGAGATGGGCGTTTGTCACTATCGCCGGATCGGTCTGGTCATGAGAGTATCTCCTCGTCCAGTAAGAGAGGATCTCCTTGTTGAGGCGATTCAGGAAAATCGCCGGGTCGAGGCCGCCGCCGTTGAAACGGCCATCGACAATAATACCTTTCTTGCGGGTCTGCGCGTACCAGAGCTTGGGGAACTCGGTCGCCGAACCGAGATACGTATCGGGCATGTGCAGATAACCGATCTGCCCGCCCGACTTCTCGTCGACGAGGCTCCTGTTGTGCTCGACCCAGGCGTGATACCTCATCCAGTATTCGCTGCGCGCCGGCTCGATGATATACTCTCTGGCGCCCTTCTTCGTCGGCTTGCTGTTTACGAGGATCGTTACCTGCTTGCCAGCGAGGTCCTCGAAATAGCTGTACAGGTTCCTGTCCGTGGTTACGTCGACGCCGTTGATCTCGAGCAGGTAATCATCCTCGGCCACATTTATACCGGGCTTCGAAAGAGGCGGAATGATGCCTCTCGACCAATCCGGATCCTCGAGGATCCTGCCGAAACGATACATCCCGGTCTTTTCGTCGAGGGTCCAGTCGACGCCAAGCAGGCCGACACTGACGCGGTCCGCGCTGCGGCGGACGTCGCCCCCGAAAACGTAGGTATGTGATGTATTGAGCTCACCGATAAGCTCTCCGATGATGAACCTGACATCCTGGCGGCAGGTCGCCCTGTCGATCAGTCTGCCGTACTTCTCGCCCATCTTGTCCCAGTCGAGGCCGTGCATCTCCGGTTCGTAATAGAAGTCGCGCTCCATCCTCCACGCCTCGGAGAATATCTGCTTCCACTCGGCAAGCGGATCGAGCTTCATCTTCATCCCCGAGGTGCTGAGCTTCGTTCCCTTCGAGCCCTTGGCCGAAGATTTGACGATCCCGATACCGCGGCGCGTCGTATAGACGACGCTCTTTTCATCGGCCGAAAGAGCGTAGCTGCCTATCCCGGCGATGACCTTCTCCTCTTCCCTGTCCTCGAAGGAGAAACGGTAGAGGTCCATCGCGCCGATGGCGCGGAACTCGAACCGGTTGAAATCACCCTCGTCCTTGTTGAGATAAAAGAGCTTGCCGTCGGCGGCTGTCAGATACCTGTAGTTGGCCCGCGGTACAGGAAGAGCTTCTATCCGGGACTCTATCCCTTCGAAATCGATCTTTACGAGGTCTTCGCCCTCTTTCTCGTCTTTCTCGTCTTTCTTGTCTTTCTTATCTTTCTTATCCTTCTTGTCCTTCTTGTCCTTATCCTCATCTTTCCCGGAGACCTTCTCTTCGTCGCTCTGCGGGGGCAGAAGAGCCTCACCGTCGGCGGTGAGGGTCACTGCGTATATACCTGCGACCTTTTTGTAGACCATCTCCCATTCGAAATCGCACAGCGTCGGGTTGAACCGCCTGTTGGAGATGAAGAAGAGATGCTTGCCATCCTTCGCGAAGACGGGATTGAAATCATTGAACAGTCCGTTACTCACCCTGACGGTCTTCCCCGTCTCGAGAGAATAAATATAGACCTGAGTGACCTGGTCGGCGTTCATTTTCGAGTAGGTGATCCACCTGCTGTCGGGCGACCACGAGAAATCGTAGATAGGTTTGAGCTCGAGGGCCACATCGATGTTCTCGAACTCAGCTCTGTCGACCTCGGATTTCTTCCCCGAATCGACATCGATGTACCAGCACCGCAGGGTCTGGTCAGCATACGCGAGCAACTTGCTATCCGGTGACCAGCGCAGGGTGTGCCTGTAGCCGTCCTTGTGGCTCGTCAGTTTCTTCGCTTCGCCATCCGGCATCTCGCGTACCCATACCTCGTACTCACCGCTCGCGTCGGAGAAATACGCTACCTTCGATCCATCCGGCGACCAGACGGCATCCTTTTCCCTCGAACCGCTGCTGTTAGTGAGGTTGCGTGTGGGTCCATGCTCGAGCGGCACGGTGAAGAGCTCGCCCCTTGCCGAGACGAGAGCCCTCTTGCCGGAGGGCGAGATGTCGATATCGGTGATATAGCGGGAGACAGCCCTGATATAGGGCCTGATCTCGGGAGCATCGCTGTTGACGGTGATATCGACCTCGGCCGTATTTCCCGAAGCGATATCGAGCATCCAGATGTCTCCACCCAGCTCATAGACGATCTTCCCGGAACCTTCGCTCGGGCGCCTGATGTCGTATTCCTTGTGAGTCGTGAGCTGCTCCGCCTCGCCCGTCACCGGATCGAGACGCCAGATATTGAGCACACGGTCACGGTCGGAACTGAAATATACATGGTCCCCGATCCACATCGGGATGCGGTCGGTGCCGTCGAAATCAGTGACCTTCGAATCGGCCATCTTCTCGAAATCGAATATGAATATCTCCTGGGCCGTTCCGCCCTTGTACCTTTTCCAGGTCCTCGTCTCACGCGAAACGCGGTTGTAGGCGATCTTCTTCCCGTCCGGAGAGAAGGATCCCTGTACAGCCTCGTGCATTATCAGCTTCTCGAGACCGGTGCCGTCGGGATTGATCATGTAGAGATTACTGAACCTGCTGAAGGCCTCTCTGCCGGAATTGAATATGATCTTCCCGCTGACCGGGTGCCAGCCGACGACCTGATCATTCCCGGGGTGCCACGTTACTCTCGTGATCCCGCCCCCCTGGGCGTTCATCACGTAGACGTCGGCGTTCCCGTCATAGTTGCCGGTAAAAGCTATCATGCTTCCATCGGGAGAGAATTTCGGGAACATCTCAGCCCCGTCATGTATCGTCAACCTTACCGCGGCCCCACCCGAAGCAGGCGCGGTCCAGATATCCTCTCCGCTTACGAATACTATCGTGTTTTCATGAATGTCGGGGAAGCGCAGCAGCGCATCTCCGGGGTTGGCCGCGAGGGTACCTGCGGCAGGAACCGCAGCGGGCCATGCAGCGACAGCAGCAAGTACAAAGGCTGCTGTAATGATGAAACGGGAACGTGAAAGCATCGAGCTCTCCCTCTGAAAAAGATGATGTAACGAATCCGCGGTTCAGGAAAACCGCACCGCCACGATAGCAGAACGCACCGGCCGGGGCAAGAAGCTACGTTTCCAGTGACGGCAAAAAAGGATTTGATATATATACGGAGCAGAATATATTCTGTTCCCGATAGATGCCGGGTTTGCAGCCAAAAGGAAAAGATGATCAAGAAGGACCGCGATCCGCTCCATACCTTCCTCAGGAACCTCAGCGCCAGAAGCGGGGCCATCCCTCCTTTCGCCCTCGAGCTGGTGCTCCTGGACGGTATGTACTATTACGTACACTCGGTCGAAGCGGCGGACGAGGATTCTGTCTCGATATCGATCAGGATATGGGACACGAGGCGTCTCGACGACGGGGACCTTGAAAAACTGAAGGATGATGTGGCGACCCTGGATGATCCATCAAGGCTGGCCGACCCTAAGAGCCTTCACCCCGGCCTGGACTGGGGCGTACTCAGGATAGATGTCGACCAGATCTCTTACTGTATCGAATGGCACCACAACCTCTGGCCCGTCGAGGGGAAGCAGTCCATGCATTCCCGGCTCCACTAGAATTCCCTCCCCGCATATCGTCATTATTCGTTTTTCATCGATATCCGCTTCCTGTATAATCATCTGGTCCGCCTGAAGCGGGTAATAAGCGGTTTTTAGGGAACCTGCCTTTCAAGGGAGTCGAAATGAGAAAATCCATAGTCTATATCACACTTGTATTCGTGCTGGCGATCCTCGTACCTGATACGCTCGCCTGTGAGGAGAGCCCCGTGGCTATCCTCCTCTCCTGCTCAGGGGAGGTCACCATCGAAAAAAACTCAGGAGGAGAGGTTCCAGGCAGCTTCGGACTCGCCCTCCATACCGGTGACGTCGTAAAGACAGCGGCGGAATCGGGGGCCGAGATTCATTTTGAAAACGGGATGTGGCTCCAGGTCGGCGCCAGCAGCAGCATGAAGATAAAGAGCGCAGCCACAAAGACACAACCATCCGGCGTAAAGATCGGGGACGAAAGCTTCAAGGTAGTCCAGAACATGATGAAGCTGAAGGATCCCAAGGGCGCCAGCTCGCTCGCGGCGCTCAGGTCGGCACCAGGCAAACCGGAGATCGCCCTTGTCTCACCCTGCCAGACAAAGATCCTGACCGGGACGCCTTCCTTTGTATGGGAATCGGGTGACCTCAAGGAGGAACTGTTTCTCACGATTTACGACGAGAAGGGCATCTACCACGAGACGAAGATCAATGGCGGATCAAACTACGAATACCCCTCCGGCGGTCCGGAACTGGCGCCGGGGATCTCATACTCATGGACTGTGGAAACGACGGATCCGCTTCGCGTACCTCCTCTGCGGAGCCCGGCCGCATTCTTCGAGGTGATCTCGAAGGAAGAGACAGAGAAACTTGACGAGTCACTCGTGATGATAGATCCGGAAGATATCCCGAACAGGTCCACATATCACTTCCTCAGGGCGAGCACCTATTTTGAGTACGGCCTGCTTGAGAACGCCATCGGCGAGATGGAAATGGCGATGGAAGAGGGCTCGGCGACGAAGGAGATGCACTCGATCCTCGCGAGACTCTACGCTGAAGCGGGACGCCCGGGAGACGCGATGTCCGAATACGACCTGATATTCGAAGAATAGGAAGCGAAAGGACCGCGTGGACAGAATCGCCAAGTTTGAGATCGTCAAGACCCTGGGCGAGGGTGGAATGGGCATAGTCTATCTCGCCCGCGACGAGACACTTCAGCGCGAGCTGGCGGTGAAGGTCCTGCGAAAAGAGATCATCGGCGAAGAGGGCCGAGAACGTTTCATAAGGGAGGCCCGGGCCTGCTCCCGCATCAATCATCCGAACATTGTGACTGTCTACGCCGCCGGAGAGCACGAAGGCGATCTCTACATAGCTATGGAGCTCCTCGAGGGGAAGACGCTTCGCGAGGCGATCGAGGAAGAGGGCCAGGTCGACTGGGAGAAGGCCGCTGGCTGGATGATAGCGATCCTCTCAGCCCTCCAGAGGCTCCATGACGAAGGCATCATCCACCGCGACCTCAAGCCTGACAACATCATGGTCGGCCCTGACGGCGGGGTCAAGCTTATGGACTTCGGGATAGCCCACGTCGCCTCGGAGAGCCGAATCACGATCGATGTCTCCATGCTCGGTACGGCGCAGTACATGTCGCCTGAACAGGCTACCGGGATGCCGACCGATGCCAGGAGCGATATCTTTTCTGTAGGAACGATACTTTATGAGGCGCTCGCGGGAGAGATACCATTCAACGCCCCCCACCCCATGGCCGTGATGTACAGCATCGCGAACGAGGAACATCAATCTCTCATGGAGCGAGAACCTGAGCTCCCCGGGGAACTTGCCGGAATCGTAGACAAGGCCCTGGCAAAGGATCCGGACGCCAGGTTCGCCAGCGCGGAAGAATTCGCGTCGGAACTTTCCGCCCTGATGGGCGGCGGCGAGGGCGCGGAACCGGCAGCGCCAGTTCCTTTGTGGCGCAGGTTGATAATCCCCGCGGCTTCGGTCGTAATCATCGCGGTGGTCCTTACATGGGCCATATCCCGCGGCCCGGGGAAAGGCGATCGCGAGACAGCGGAGAGGCACAATCTTACGGGCCAGCAACACCGGGACGATAACAATATCACCGGGGCTCAGCTCGAATACCAGAACGCTATCATCGCCGACGGCAACTGGGAGATACCGTGGAACAACCTCGCGATGATCGAGCTCGATGAGGAAGACTATGAAGAAGCGGACTCTCTCCTGACCAGGGCGCTGGAGATCAACCCCGGCTACACCGAGGCCCTCTATAACATGGGTACGGTAAGGTGGGAAAATAACGATCTCGAAGGGGCAGAGGGCAACCTGAAGGCGGCGATAGACTCCGATCCCGACTTTATCCCGGCATACAACAACCTCGGCAGCCTGCTTATCAAAATGGACCGTCCGAAGGAAGCCGCCGAGGTCATCGACGAAGCTCTTTCGAGATTCGACACTACGGCCTTCCCCGATGAACTGAAGGCCTATCTTTTCAAGAACAGGGGGATCGCCGCCGCCGCAATGGGCGACGCGAGCGCGGAGACATGGTGGCGCAGATCCCTCGAGATAATCCCCGATAACGATGAGGTCCGCAGACTCCTCGAGAGCGTCGGCGCTCTATAGAAAGAGGCCGGAACAGATCCCCCCTAAAGGGATACCCAATTCCGGCCACTGCATACACAGCCCGTTTCCGGATCTTTTCTATCTCAGAAGCACCATCTTCTTCGACTGTATGTTCTTGCCCGCTTTCAGGCGGTAGAAGTAAACACCGCTTGCAACCCTGCTACCGTTATCGTTCATCCCGTCCCATGTGACACTGTAGAAGGCGGCCTTGTGATGGCCCTTGGCAAGTGTCTTGACCCGGCGGCCGGAAACATCGTAAACGGTCAGGTTGACCTCGCTGTCCTCCGGCACGGTGAACTTGATCGTAGTGACCGGATTGAACGGGTTGGGCATGTTCTGCGCGAGTGCGAAAGGCGCCTTTACGATGACCTTGTAGGGGCCGAAGACGAGTTTCGAATCGACCTCCGATACCTCCTTCAGCACGTACCAGTACTCCGTGTTGATAGAGACATCTTCGTCGCTGTACTCATAGTGAGCACCCGTCGGGAACTTCATCGCCGGAACGAATGGATCGGTGATACGGACGTAGTCCCCTGCTTCCTCCTCCGCCCTGTACAAGTTAAAGCCGGTCGTGGATGTCTCCATCGAGGTATCCCATTCGAGCAGGATCCCTGATTCACTTACCTTACTATGGAAACTCTCCAGCGCCACAGCCACAGGAGCAGTGATTATGAACGGCAACGGACTCATACCCATGCCGATCTCGCATCCGCACTTGTAGAGCACTACAAGCACCCTGCAATTCGCATACGTGGTATCGGAGGGCGCAGTCCATGCAAACCGCCCCTCGTCGGGGATGTCATCGGCAAGCTGGATCCATGTCTCCCCGTCATCATGCGACCAGTAGACATCTACGGTAGAGACGGGGATCCCCGCCGGCGAGGTCCATTCGATCTCGACCTGCTCTCCGAACCTGATGACGCAGCCACTGGGATATATGATCGTAGGCCTAATCGTCCGAATCGTATCGACTCCGATAAATTCCCGTCCCCGCACCATGCCGGAAACGGTCACCTCGACATATTCTCCCTGCGGAATGATATCCTGCCATATGGCACGGTCGAACCTCACGTAAAGCTCGTCCTGGCCGTCCTCATCAAGGTCCATGACGTAGTTCGGCCATGCCTCAGGTTCTATCACATCGTTCATGCGCAGAGTGGGAAACTCGATCTCTTCGGCAAAATATCCCGTAGGGAGCTCGATGCGCGCCCAGATCCAGCGACCCCATGAATGCATGAATATCGTTCTCGGCCTGACGAAGAGTTCCGCCTCGATCGGACCACTCGGGGTCGTCGACGCGTTCAGTATCGTCATCGTCATGTCACCGGCATTGGTGATGACTGCCATTCCCGACCCCGAGGGATCGAAGGCGATATCGGCCGGACTCGACCCTACCAGGATCGAATCTATAAGAGTGACCTGTATAACCGGCGGCGGATAGCTGATGCCGGGCTCGAGCACTCCGACAGAACCGAGCGTCTCTATCGAGTAGACGATCACGTAATCGGAATTCTCGAGGATGATGTATAGAAGCGCGCCGTCAGGGCTGACCGTTACCGACTTGGTCGTCGCTCCGGCTCCTACCCTGGCGACTACCTGGTCCTCGGTAGTGCTGCCCGGCTGGACGTCGATCAGAAGGATCTCACCCTCGGTCGTCAGCACGATAAGCAGCGCCCCGTCAGGTGTGACCGTGATGCTCTTCGTCGCCGCACCGGTGCCGACACTCTTCGTGACACCGTTTGTGAGAGGATCTACGACGACATATCCGGTATCCGTCCCGATAAATACCCTCGTCCCGTCCGGCGTCACCGTGACACTCTTCGCGGAGGCGCCGGCACCGATCGTCGCTACGACCGAATGATGCGTCCCGCTTCCCGTGTCACCGTCTATGACGCTCGCGTTGCTGGAACCGGCATTGGCAACATATATCCTGTTACCATTCGGATGAACGGCGATGTCGAGAGGATTCGTCCCGACATTTATTGTTGTCACAACGGTATTGAATATCCCGGTCGAATCGGGATCGACGCAGATCACACTGACCGACGCGGATCCAAAATTGGCGATATATGCGTAATTGCCGTCCGGATGTATAACGATCGCGACCGGGTTATCGCCGACTGCGATACTCGGATAAGTATTCTGACCATTGATGTCGATAGGTATGACGACATCACCGTCAGGACTGACCGAATAGGCGATCGCGCCGTCAGGTGTGACTGTCACACTCTTCGCGGTCGCGCCCGTACCGACCGTGGCCAGCACCTCGTCAATGGGCGATGTGCTCGGCACGAGTACCGTGAACGGCAATGCGTTCGACGTATCGCCTGCCGCCACGACCCGGACATCTCCCGGAATCGCGTCTAGAGGCACCATTACCTTGAGATATCCTGCTCCAGCCTCGTAGGGTACTGCCTCTTCATCATTGAACAGCACTGTATGATCGCTGGCGAAGGGTTCGAATCCCATACCCGAGATCAGCAGATTGATCCCGGCTGCCGAGCTCGGCGGGCTGATCGATGTGATCTGCATCGGCGGCCTGGCCATAGTGGAGAACTCAGAGACGCCTGGTGTGGTCAATCCTCCACCTTCGCTATCCTGCACTCCACTCGTGTACTCGACGAGATAGAACGCATCGTAGTCGAGAGGAGCTGACGGAATCAGGGCCACCTTCCTGTTGCCGTCGGCATAACCGTTCAGAGCCGCAACAGGCGTCGCCACCCCGTCAGTATGGAGATAGAATGTACTGCTGCTCACTGTTGCCGGATCGACAGGCCTGTTGAATGTCACCTGTACCCCGGTCGTCACGCTGACACCGTTCTGGAACGGGAAAGGCAGTACCTGCGATACAGCCAGAGGAAGCGTGCCGGGATCGGCGATCCCGTTCGCTTCGAATGTAATGATAGACGGGGTCAACCCCACGGCCTGGACATTCGCCAGCTGGATATACTCGGAATCTCCGAGGACCCACTCCACAGATGCGTACCCGTTCTCGTCGGTCGCCGCTACCTTTGTAGTATACCCACCGACGAAATAGCCGTCTTCAGCCTGGAACGTAACGGGAACCCCCTCTACAGGGTTTATCTGTTCGTCATATACGAACACCTGCAGAGGTGCCGGAAGCAGTTCGTTGACGATCCCCGTCTGCAGGTTCCCTGAGTTGATATCCATATAGGCCGCGTTGGTATAGTCGTAGATAAAGACGCTGTCGGGGAATGTAGACGCGACATACAATCTCGACGCATCTGGCGTATAAGCGAAATCTGTCCCCAGCATCACGGACATATCGAACAGGCCACCGAGACTCGAATCGGGATAGGCAGTCAGATCGAAGGTGTAATATCCACCCTGCTGGATCTGTACCGTCGCCCTGTCGCCCTTCGGTGAAATCGCGATCTTTTCAAAATTCGAAAAGTGGGAACCCTGTGGGATCTCTATCCCGTTATCGTCGAGAACAGGGACCGCCGGATCGCTCGTGTCGATCGTAAAGAGTTCTCTCTTCTCGTATGCCCACAGGAGATTAATGGTCAGCACCTTACACTCCGAACCGTCAGGCAGGAAGTCGAGGTCCTGTCCTGAGGGCGCCGGGGCCCCGGGGAGAGTGACGAACCCGACGAATGTCAGGTAGTTCAGGCTGAGCGGATCGATATCGAGTACCTGGATCGTATTCGATCCGTAATCGGTGAGATAAGCATGCGTGCCCGACGGGTGGAAGGCGATGCCCGTACACCTGTCGATGTCGAGTGCAGTCAATATCTCGTATTCGGTCGTCGAACCCGGCCTGATGTCTATCACGAAGACCTGGTCCAGTATGAAATCGGTCGCAAGCAGAATCTCGCCGTCCGGGCTCACCTCGACCCGCTCGATCTGATCTGTCGCGTAACCCTGTTCATTAAAATTGACCTCGCCGACAGGTTTCCCGTACGAACCGGAGAACCTGTTCACTGAGTAAGCCCTGATGTATAGTGAGTCGCCAGGCACGGCTGCGAAGGCTCTCTCGCCGTCGGGTGTGATCGTCACATCGACTACGTTATCAGCTGCCAGACGGAAGGTATTTATCACCGAGTTGAACCTCGGGCTGTCAGGATCGATATCGATGATACCGAGCTCGCCTGTCGTTCCACCGATCACGATGAACTCACCTGTCGGCGATATCGCAAGAGCGTCATCCAGGACCCATGCCGGGGAATGATCGATCTTGCCGGCGAGCCTCTGCCGGACAAAGGAGCTTCCCAGGGAGATCGTCTTGAAATAGAGGGAGTTCGAGATCTGCGCCGACGGAGGGCTCTCGCCCGGAGGTACGACGACAGGGGGAGCGTAGATGATGTCTACCGGACCGCTGACCACAGAGTCGGGTACAGTCACTGTCAGTGCCGTTCCCGTAGTCCGCTCCGGTATGACGAGGATAGGATTACCGGCAAATCCGGAGAATCTTACCGAGAGGTCAGCAGGATCGGTCCCGAACCCGTCACCGGCCAGGACGACCTTTGTTCCCGGTGCTGCCGCCCGCTTTGACATGCTTCTCAGCGTAGGCCCGAGCCCAATTGTCGTAACGACAAGCTGCTCCGAACTTTCCACAATGGAGAACGCGTAGAATCCATCAGGTGAGAGAGCTATATCAACGGGCTGCGGATCCTGCGATACAGTAGCGACGACACTGCGGAACGTGTTTCTTTCCTCGCTGAGGTCGATCACGTCAAGAACGTTCAGTTCACGGTTCGCGGCGTAGATATAACTTCCCGCAGGTGTGATGGCCGCGCCCCTGAGCGATCCGCCGGTATTGATATCCTGCACCTTGAACAGGCCAGCGAGTGAGACCACCGTCATATCGCCGTCTCCCCCGCAAACGTATGCGCGCTGACCGGCAGGATCGATGACCAGATCTTTCGGGTCGACATTGACCGTGAAAGACGCAAGAAGAGTATCCGGTCCGAGGTCATAGGCAAGGAGCCGCCCCGTTCCGGTAAGAGCGATCAGCATGTCTCCGGAAGGATCGATAGCGAGTTTCCCTCTCAGTGATGTCTCGTCAGTGACGATAACACCGATCTGCTCGTTGAGCGTCTCGCTGTACGGATGGATATCCCATACCTGGATCTCATCCTCATCTGTAGGGATATATGCCTTTTCTCCACCTGGATCGATTACGATACCGAGCGGTCCTGCGTCCATATCGAGATCGTAGACTACAGTATTAAAGAAACCCAGATGAGTGGGATCGGTATCTATGACATATATCTTCTCATTGATCGTGTTGACTCCATAGGCCCACGCACCGTCAGGACTGAGAGCGATGTCGACGAGCCCGCCGAGGACTCCGATAGGAGTGACGTCAAGATAGTCATCCAGGCCAGGATCAGTCACCACGGCCACCGCACCGATGTCGGCCGCCACATAGGCATAGCTGCCGTCAGCGGTAATTTCAATGGAGCGGGGAGACCCGCCGAGACTGGTCACGCCGGTCTGGAAACCGCGGGCGATCTCATCCTGCGAAAGGATTGTAAAGGTCGGTCCGATGACAGTCTCGGTACCGTTATTGACCGATACCGCACCGGTGACAGAGCCAGACGGCACTGTGACAACGAGCCGGTACGGAGAAGCATCCGATATGGCCGCCACCTCCGCGCCGAACATTACCGTATTGCCGGCGGGCCAGCTGTCAAATCCGACACCGCTGATAACGACTACCGAACCTGCTACGCCCTTGTTCGGAGCGAGATTTGTGATTGCCAGCGGCGGCACGGGTTCAGTGATGAAATTCGATTCATAATCTGTCGCCAGGCCATTGCCGTACAGATCCTGAAGACCCGTTTCGAGTGTCAGATCGTATCTCTTGTCGAACTGGAATGCTGAACTTGGCGTAAAGGCCAGTACGGAATCGTCGTTAAGAACCGCTACCGATCCTGTGACGAAGTTGCTGTCTTCGTCCATCAGCCTGAAATTGCCTGAGATAGTCGTGTAATCGATCGCCTCGTCGAAGGTGATCTTGACGGCGGCGTTGACCAGCACACCGTTCGCGCTCGTTGCCGGAGTGATCGATACTACAGTCGGAGCTGTCGAGTCGATGTTCGTGACAAGATCGATATTGATCGCTGTCGAACCGCCTGATACGGCGACCGCGTCCATTACGTTCACATCATCGGCGTTCGACTCTGAGAGATCATAGTACTCGGCCAGGAAAAGCTGATCTGCGGTCGAGTCGACGAGTGCGTTTATATAGTCGGGGATGAGGTATCCGATCGACGATGTCCCGTCGAGTGGATGTATAGCGACGTAGTAACTCCCGTCGGCGATACCGACGAAGGAGTAGCTGCCGTCAGGGAAGGTATACTCGCATGCGACGGTGTCCCCACCTGCAGCATCTATCGCGAAAACAGCCGCGCCGGCCACGCCTTCGCCCGTCTGTCCATGCTCTACCTTGCCTTCGATGCGATTGGCGTTCGCGAGAGCGGTCGAACTGCCGTACGCCTTGAAGAAGGCATGGATATCCTCGGCCTCGAGCGTTGTAGCCTCGGTGCCGGTCGGCAGGACGAAGTACATCGTCGACGACCTTACCGCCGAGTGGGCGATCCCGAAGAGATGCCCCGCTTCATGCGTAGCGATACTCTGAATGTCCAGCCCCGAACCCGATGAAGGAGTGCTGAAACTCATCGCCGGGTTGAAGATCATGTCCGCGTCGATTATCTGTCCCGGCCTGTAGTAGACCGCGTTGTGCGTCGAATCGACAGTGAATGACGTCGATATCCCGACAGCGAGAACACCCGAGGGGAACGGATACTCATCGTCCGCGAAGGTGATCATGTTGACGAGGTCGATCGCGTCGGCATCTTCCTGCGCGGTCGTCCCGCCGTATGTTATGGAGAAATCGACGTCGGGGATCGTACCCCAGGCGTACATCCCGCTGTTGATCGCGCTGAAATCGCTGCCGTCACCGATGCCAGTAGCTCCATCTTCCTGGATGTAGTAGACGAAAGGCAGATCGGCCGCAACCCAGAATTCTGTGTGCCGCGTACTGACCGGGTCATCGATGCACCCGTCGCCGTCACGGTCGAAGAAGGACGCGTCCTCAGCGGGGCACACGTCTGCCGAATCGGGAACTCCGTCCCCGTCAGCGTCGTCGGCTATCCCGACAAAGTCTCTCATCCCACCCTGCACGCCGAGACCGGCGGCGAGAAGGATCACTGCGAGAAACAGAAACATATACTTACGGTTGCTCATGACGATCCTCCTTTCTACCGGCCCCCGAGGGCCTTGTCGATGAATGTATTCAATGGGACTTTCTCTGACTCAGGTGCCTTGTCCCCAGGGGCGTCGAGCATCTCGATACCCTCAAAGGCGCCGCGGCTGACGAAGGGGCGGCCCCGGTCGTCGCGCTCGATCTCGTACCTGCCCTGGGACAGTCCGTAGACCATGTAACGGTCGTCGGAGAAGGGCTCGAGGAAGAGAAGGACCTCTTCGCCCGGATTCCAGGCGAGCGCTCCTTCGACCTTCATCTGCACGTGGCCGACGATCCCGCCGAGTTGAACGACGCTGACAACACCACCGGCGCCCCCCTTGTACGACTGGTCGATCACGACCTGTGTCTCCGTGAATATCTTGGTGTTAGTGTCGTTCCAGTATGACCGGACACCGGTCACCCTTCCTGATACGACAAGGGCGGATCCCTCGCCCATCTGCTGCGGGCTCCGGTATATGATCTGGGTCGCCTGAGCGAATGTGGTCAGGGCAATCAGAACAAGTATCGAAACCCGAAGGATTGAAGATGCTCTCTTCATAACCTTCCCTCCCCGGGTGGTTCGTTACAGCCGTCTGAGCGACGGCTGGTTTTATGGACAGGGGTGCGCGGCCGATGCGGCGGCGCTGCCCGCTCTGATCTCTGAACTAAACGGTCCTGGACGCATGTGTAGAATATTTCTGAGAATGGATAAGAACACTGATGAACGGACCTTGCAGCACATAGTCAACAAAGGTCCCCCCCCCGGATGATCGGTGATGGTAAGCCTTACCAGTTATGGCATATTTATCTGTTCCCCTAGAACAATGAAGACCATATGATTGTATCATAGCGGCAACGCGGTGTAAACTATATTTTACAGGGGTTTACACCCAGAGATTAAATTCGTTTCTCGCTTAATCATATGGCAATCAGGGGGTTAACCACGAAGGCGGATCAGTCCTGCAGGGCGGTCAGAAGGTCGTCGAGCCTGTCGGGGTAGTTTTCCATCGAAATACTGCGCTCGGCCCATAGGCGGGCGTTCTTTCCCAGCCTCTCCGTATCATCTCTATTTCCAAGCAGGGAGACGACCGCTTCCGCCATCGAACCGGCATCGGCAGCCTCGATATAATCACTCCCGGCATCCAGGCCCATCCCGGCGACACCGGCCGGAGTGCTGACTACTGGCGTCCCCATCGCCGCCGCTTCCATCATCCTGATACGTACACCACCGCTGAACCTCAGCGGCAGGACCATCAGCGAGCATCCACCGAGATACGGCTTGATGTCCTCCACCCCACCGGTGAATTCGACACCCGCTCCCGCCTCGTTCCTCAGGCTGTCGTCTACTCCGTGCCCGACGATCTCCAGGACCGCTCCGGGCATCTCGCGCAGGACCAGCGGGAAGACATCGGATGAAAAATACCGTAGAGCGTCACGGTTGAAATCGGAATGGAACGATCCGAGAAAAAGGATCCTGTTCGTCTTTCTCTCGAACGCGCCTGGCGAGAAAACCGACAGGTCGAGTGCCAGTGGAAGTGGAAGGATCTTCTTTCCTTCGTATGCCGGAATACCTTTGAGCACTTCAGCGTCCGAGGCTGTGACTGTCAGGATCGTATCGAATCTCCGGTAAGCCTCTGTCTCGATCCTTTCGAGCCTCGCCGCCTCCTTCTCGCTCTTAACTCGTTTCTCCCCCGTGCACTCGAGTTTCAGTCTCTCACGGTTGACGATGTAATCCATGTCATGCGTGACAAGAGCGAGCTTCGTATCGCTCACATAGTCGGACAGCCTGTACATATGCCAGTACGAGGCGAGGACGAGATCGGCCGATTCTTCCGTCGCTGTATCAGCGATCAGGCGGAGGAACTCAGGTGGAGCGCTGTAGCTTACATCCTGCGGAATACCACGAACATAATCGGAGATCACGTTGCGTACCTTGCGGAGCAGCTTTCCAGAAGCTCCCTGACGGTGAGGCGCCACCATCGCCCTTACTTTTACTCCCGGCCTTTCGAGTTCCTTCAACCTCTCCAGTCCGGCTTTCGAAAGCGTCATGGTAACGAGGATCACCTCGTGACGCTTCGACAATCCTGAGATGAGGTTGACTATAAGCCTGCCGGTCCCGCGGGTAACGGGCCAGGGAGTATATGGTACTGTGACTACTATCTTCATATCGATGACATTATATCAGAAATCCCCGTGTCTGAGCAGTATCAACTTCCTGTGCGGTCCGGTTTCTGTCGTTGAACACGAAACGGCCTTGTGATATCATCAGATGATTAAGCAATCAATTGTGACACAAGCAATTATACAATTGGAACGACGCCCTCATGCTTTTTAACTCTTTTATATTTCCCGTTTTTTTCCTCACCGTGTTCCTGCTGTATATCTGCCTCAGGCACAGGTACCAGAACATTCTCCTTCTAGTTGCAAGCTACGTCTTCTACTGCTGGTGGGACTGGCGCTTTCTCTCGCTCCTCCTGACATCGACGATCGTGGACTACTTCTGCGCACTGAAGATCCGGGGCAGCGAGTCTAAAACGGCGAAAAAGAAATACCTGCTGATAAGCCTGTTCGTAAATCTCGGCATCCTCGGTGTCTTCAAATATTTTGGATTCTTCGCCGAATCACTGGCTAACTTGATGGGACAATTCGGCATGAAAGCCGACATGCCCACACTGAGCCTGATCCTGCCCGTCGGCATTAGTTTCTATACCTTCCAGACACTCGCATACACGATCGACGTCTACAGAGGCAAACAGGAGGCGACCCGCGACTTGCTATCGTTCGGCGTCTATGTAGCCTTCTTCCCGCAATTGGTTGCCGGACCGATAGAACGTTCGCAGAACCTCCTCCCCCAGATCACGGGAGAACGGGAGATCACACCGGACAAGATCTACTCGGGCCTTCGCCTGGTACTTCTCGGATATTTCAAGAAGATCTTCGTAGCTGACGGTGTCGCACCTTTAGTCGACCGGTGCTTCGATGATCCGGCAGGCTTCGCCGGCATTTCTCTCGTCGCGGGAGCGGTCCTCTTCGCGCTCCAGATCTACGGGGACTTCTCCGGCTATACTGACATCGCGAGGGGAATCTCCAGGATGCTCGGGATCGAACTGAGGCTCAATTTCATGCAGCCGTACTTTTCCCGAAACATCACCGAGTTCTGGCGGAGATGGCACATGTCGCTGTCCTCCTGGCTTCGAGACTATCTCTACATCCCGCTCGGGGGTAATAAAAAGGGCAGAGCAAGAACATACATCAACATCATGCTCACGATGCTTCTCGGCGGTCTGTGGCACGGCGCCGCGTGGCATTTCGTCGCCTGGGGCGGGCTTCACGGATTATACCTGGCGATACACAAGATCTTTCTGGGAGGCAGAAAGATCGGCTTGAGCCCCCGTCCTTCCAGCCTATGGGGATTCGCGTGGTGGGCCATGACCTCCGGAGCGACTTTCGCCCTCGTCTGTTTCGCCTGGATATTCTTCCGCGCCGACAGCTTCGGAGCAGCTGTCGATTATATCTCGCTGATATCCCTCTCCTGGAAGGGAAACGACATCTTCATCCAGGCGGTTCTCTTCTACGGGGCCATTGTCTTTCTGCTCGACCTCGGCTCATGGTGGAGAAGAGATGAAGTGCCGGTATCGGCCGACTGGCCTGCCCCCCTCTCGGGGCTGATCTACGGGATCATGATAATACTTCTGTCTTTTATCGGAGCGACTGATGCGCAACCGTTCATCTATTTTCAGTTTTAATACGCTGAAAGGCATACCCAGGCCGTCAGCGTCCCTGTGGATAGCTCTGGCCCTCATGGTGGCGGTCAGGATCGTCCTGCTCTATACCGGACCGGCCATGATCAGGGCGACCGACGGCTGGATCAAGAGAGACTTCGGCAACTTCTACAGGGTGGCCGGGCAGACGTACTCCGGGGACCGGCCGGTGATATTCGCGAGCGGCTCCTCGAGGCTCGGACTGGGCCTTCACCAGAAGACTCTCTCGAGGCTTACCGGTCATAGCGTCGGAAAAGCCGCCCTCTCGGCATCAAGCCCCTGGGAG
The DNA here is from genome assembly GCA_964457905.1 of uncultured bacterium. Classification (GTDB taxonomy): domain Bacteria; phylum Krumholzibacteriota; class Krumholzibacteriia; order Krumholzibacteriales; family Krumholzibacteriaceae; genus JAUWCL01. The sequence continues at coordinate 21,672 of CAYWGA010000057.1, forward strand.
ATACTGAAGCTGCTCGAGATCAACGAGGATCTTCTCGACAATATCGATATGCTGATCTTCGACCTGCAGGCATACCAGTTCAACGACAACTGCCCGACGAGGTTCAGGCGGGGCAACAACCTCACCACATTCTCCTCGTGGAGAGAAAGAACGGCACTGAATGGATCTTTCTTCGCTGTTGAGATGGCAAAGGACCTCTGGCCGGTCCACCGCGAGCGCATGACCTTCGAATCGGCGCTGGCCCTGCCCCTCACAGTCGCGTCGGAGAAAGCCCAGTTCAAACCGATGGACGCCAGATGGCCCGCCTTCAAGACAAGCAGGAAGATGCGGGAAACATACAAGCGCGAGTATTTCCAGCCGGCGACAGTCGTAGAGAGGCACATGAATGACTTCAGTTACTCGGCATTCATGGAGTCCGCCGTAAATAGCCTGATCTCCCTGTGCCGCTCTCGCGGGATAACAGTTATCGTCATAATCCCTCCCGCTACAAAGGAGTTCACCGGACTCCTCAGGAACGGGTACCCCGACGGGTATAACCGCATCCTCTCATTCGCGGAATCGCTGAACGGTGATGGTGTCTACTCCTTCATAGCCGAGACTCCAGCTGATATCGGCGAACGTGAAAGGGGTTTCTTCATGGATTACGGCCATATGACCGAAGAGGGCGCAGCGAAATACACGAAGTGGCTCGTAAGACAGATGAAGGAAGCCGGCGCGATCTGACCTCAACGATACTGCCTCCCCCGCATGAATATGCGGGAGTAGATACCACTATTCACTTAAACACCCATAAAAACCGCACATTCATGCGGCTTATGTAACTATCCGATCCCGGTTAAAATCATGACAAGCGGCGAAAGGAAACAACGCTTTCCTTTCATCAAATACACTTCATGTTTTTGCGGGGGGTAGTAAATGACCAGATTTACTTCCATCTTCATCGTCCTTGCGCTGATCTGTGTTTCAGCCATCGGCTGTGGAGATGACGATCCGGCGGCGCCCAAGAAGGAAACGGCTACGACGGGCACAGTCGTTGTAAATGCCAGTCCGAGTACGGTCACATGCACGTGGCGCCTGACGGGCCCGGACAGTTATATCCACAACGGAACCGACGACGAGACACTGACGGAACTCGAACCGGGCGACTACACGTTGACCTGGACAGCGATGTCAGGCTGGAACAGTCCCAATCCATCTTCAGCGATGAAAACGGTCACAGCCGGTGAGACAACGACCTTCACCGGCACCTACGTTCTTCAGGCCGGAGGGATCACGGTCAATCCTGATCCGAACACAATCGACGCTCCGTGGACCCTGACCGGCCCGAGCAGCTACAGCCACAGCGGCACAGGCGACGAGACGATCACGAGTCTTACTCCGGGCTCTTATACGATCACCTGGGGCGCGGTAACAGGCTGGGATCTTCCCGATCCCGCCACCCAGACACTCGTCCTTGTCGATGGGGGCACAGTTACATTCACAGGCATCTACACCGAACAGTCGACAACCGGAAC
>CAYWGA010000058.1:0-22710 GCA_964457905.1 uncultured bacterium
TGGATGCGGGGTGGAGCAGTCTGGTAGCTCGTTGGGCTCATAACCCAAAGGTCACAGGTTCAAATCCTGTCCCCGCTACCAAATAGAAAACGGTCCCGGTGAAAGCCAGGACCGTTTTTTTCTTTCATATCAAGCTGCCGTCATCTGACCAGCAGCATCTTGGCCGAGGTCTCGACCGACCCTCTCCTCACACGGCAGAAGTAGATCCCGCTGGCCGCTTCCCGGCCTGTATCTGTCTTCCCGTCCCAGACAGCCGACCCCTGTCCCGCACTGCCCGCAAGGGAAGCCGATCCCGTTCTCAGCCTCCTCACGAGCCTGCCCCTGACGTCGAATATCCTGACCGCCACAACCTCACCGGCCGCCGGCGACATCTTCGTCTCACTATCGTCGAGATCTGACAGAGCTTCCTCGAACCGTATCTCCGTACTGCCGGAGAAAGGATTGGGATGGATCGTGATGACAGAAGGATGTGCCGGGACCGAGGAAAATTCACCCTCTGCACTGGTTACGGGATCGACCCTGTCGAGATACCATTCCCGCGCGGCAGTCAGTTCCGAGAAGAGACGTATCGAGTCTTCCGAAGAATGCCATTCCCCTTTCCTGTATGCGAGATCGATAAGCGAGTCTGTCCATTCGACAAAATATGCCGCCGCTCCGTTTGCGCGCAGAGGCTCATCGTTCATACTGAAATATACAGGACTGGTGTGAGCGAATAGCTGGTCCCCGATCGTTGCCCATTCCCCCGCCGGGCCCCTTGCCACCAATGCGACCCAGCAGCTTTCGTATATGTAGAACCTGCTTCTCTCCGAGATCCGGTGCAGATTGCTTCCCCTCGTATACAGGGCATCGACCGAATGGCCGTTCATGATCACATCGACCCTCTCGATCGGAAAGGCACATTCCACGGTAACATCGATTGTGACGCTGAATGCTTCACCGGAGATACCGAGACTGTCGCCCATCCCCGCGGTTCCATACATGTTGAATTCAGTAAACAGCGGCCCGTTCGTCACAAATGTCCTTCCCTCCCTGATGCCGTCCAGCCACTGGTAGATATCCGGGGTCCCGCCTTCATGTTTGACGTAGACACGGAACCCTCCTACAGGCGCATCTTCCAGCCGGTTTACCGCGGCGTCGGTGCCTGCCGTGGGAGGTATTCTGAATCCGCAGTCAAGCAGCTTGTACCAGAGGTCCAGCGCTATCCCGTCATCGATGTTCGAATAACTCATCACATCGAGCGCATCGACCTTTCCCTTGATCAAATCAAGCGGGAGTTCCCTGCAGAGCCCCGACCCGGGCCAGTCCTCGATATGACTGAAGTCTTCCGAACACGCCGGATGCGCGTATATCATCAGGGGGCCGTCCTGCGCGTGCACCGAGTCGGCGACATCCATGAGCAGGGTTCCCCAGCCAGTGCTGTACGGCAATATGATGGACTTCAGGCCGGGCAGCGTGCAGTGCCCGTATACGAAACTCCGCAATTCCTCTGACATGTAGACAACGCAGTCTTCCGTACTGACCGGATCGGGTGAACCGGTAAAATGGAATTCATTATCGAGACAGTTGACGAATTGAAGATCCTCCGCCATGCCCATAAAATGCGCGTCTGACGGATCAAGTGTAAACAGGCCTCCCCCGTGGTCGATATGGACGTGCGTATCGCCGCTGAACCAGCCCGCATGCCTCATGTCCGCAAGCCTTTCCATGACGACTGTCACAATCGTGTCGGCATGGACCGTCAGCGTATCGATAAACGGCCTGTACTCCGGGCCTTTCGCTATCCTCACTACTGTCGGCCCTTCCGGCACCATCAGAACGAATTCCCCGTCGCTGTAGAAGTACCCGTCACCAAATGTATGGTAGAGGGATGTATAAATGTAGGGGTACAGGCTCTGGCCTAGGCTGTCGATCACGCAGCACCTTGCCGGCAGCCGTGCCTCCCCTCCAGGGTCGGTAACGATGACCGTGATTCTCGCGCCTTCTGAGGCACCGGTAACGGCGAGGATAAGCAGCAGCGGAAGAACAAAAAATAAAGACCGAGGGCGAAACCCCCGGTCGTCGGTTGCTTTATCTTGAATTTCTGTCTGTTGATCAGTCCGGAAATCCATCCCCTATTCTCCGGCCAGACCCCACTCCTCAAAAACGACATTGGCGATAGAATCGACCGCTGTATGGCGGAAGAACCAGAGAGGGAATCCGAAATGGACACCCCGTGCCGCGATCCCCGGATGTCCGGCGCTCTCCGGCTCGACAGTTGAATACTTGTCCAGCCATACCGCTACAGTCGCATGATCAAGAGGCGATCTTGTGTTACGGGTCCTCATCCTGTACATCGGATGGAAGCATCTCTGCTGATTTATCTGCCTCACTGCGATCCAATATGCCGGATCGTAAGCTTCGACGTAATAGAATCCCCTGACCATCGTGTCGAAGAACATACCCGGCTGAGTGACGTCCTCGCTCAGGGGAAGTTCCGGGGGCAGTCCGGGATAGTCCGCGGTAATCGTGTCATCAGGGTCTATAACACAGGTCCGAAGCGCATCCTGGTCCAGCCTGCGAACCGGCATCTCTCCACCGGTCTGGAATGTCCCGATGATCTTGTCGATCACCGACAGGCAGTAGTCCCTGTACGCCATACTGTTCACGCCACTCGTGTCTATCTGGGCCGGAGTCATGTCGTACTTCAGGGAAGCGGGGAACTCCGGAGCAATCGAGAATGTAACAGACAATCCTCCCGCGGAAAGATCCGCTCTGCCGCTCGTCCAGACATGTCCCCCTCTTAGCATGAAGAGAGAGAGGTAATTGATCAGTACCGTTGTACTCTCTCCGATCATCGATTCTGGAGTGAACCTGATCACTTTCCGCAGCGCACCATCCTGAGAGTTACCGGATGTCCATATGATGTTCTGATACTTGCCGATCACATCCATCTCGGGCGGAATGTTGTTGTGTGAACGGCAGTCGAATACATCCCTTGAAGGTATGAACGCTGGATCCTTCGAACAGATATCGATCCAGAAGTTGTCATGTGTCTCCTCGTCCGGAAGCATCATATTAGACAGTGGCGAGTCACCGAGCGCCCAGTCATCTACCCAAAGGAGGGTCCTCTCCATCGAGAATGGAATGATCTCGACCTGGATCCTTCCAAGCGTGATCTTGTTGCCGGTGTCGACGGCTTCGACATAGAGCGTATGCACGCCACTATACCACGTCCTCGACTGTGCGCACCTTATGAACGGACTCGGATCGACGGCCCACTGCGTAGGATCGTCGAGCTGCTGGATATCCCATCCATACCTGTAGCTCTTTATCTCTCCACCGTAACTGCTCGCGTCGGCTGACCAGCAGAAATTAAGCTCGATACCCGGCGGCAGTTCTACCTGTACGGGATTTAGATTCGGCCCGAGGAACTTGAATCCCCCGAGGTACGGCTCGGTAATCGTAAGCAGAGGTCCCTGTTTCGGAGACACGAGGAACTGCCTGACATTCTGGTTCTTTTTGAACACTGCCGTTACGGCCCCGGCCTCATCCTTGGCCTGTACAGCAAATATATGCGAAAGGTTAAGTTCGAGGATCTCATCGTCGCCCAGAATAGTGGATGTCCCCGAATCACCCTCGGCTCTGTACCATATCCACGGGCCCCAGAGCGGTTCGTACCACTCCGGATTGAGGTTGAGATCGAGGATTATATTAAAGGTCGGATCGTATATCCCTTCGTGATTGACGACCTGCGACCAGAGGATCCTGACTGAGTCGGGCGCCTGGTAATTCGTCGGGCTGTCGATCGGGTCCCTTCCCTCCCATCGGAAGGTGATCACGTTACTGTACGTCCTGACCGTACCTTCGGGATGAGTGATCTGTGCGTACGGAGCAAGTGTCCACGCCGTGAACGATCTTGTTACGACCTCGGAACGCTTTCCCTCCTCGTCGACACCCCGGATGAAGAATGTGTGCGTCTTGTCGTACTTGGTATAAAACTCGTTCGGTTCCCAATCCCTCGGGTTCTCATCAGCAGTGACCTTGATCACACTGTCATAGGAGGCTGTAGTAAACCATTTATCGAGCCCGGTCGTGTCGGCGGGGTTAAATCCGATCGGGTCGCCGTCGCAAACGACAAACTCAAAATGGTCTATCTCCCCGTCCGGGTCCCATCCGCCCCAGTAGAAATGTACCTGGTAGCTGGTCGTGTCCCCTTCGACGGGCCCGCTGGAGAGCCAGACCTCGGGAGCTTTGTTCGATTCCTTGATTCCCGTATAAACGCTGTCGGAGCAACCGGCGGCAAGGGCGACGAGCCCCATAACCATTGCGGCCGCTATCTGAAGGTGTCTTTTCCTAACCACTTAACGCTCCCCCCGGTGGGGTAATTGCCGGGTAGCTGATCCTGGATTGCTGGCCCGGACCGGATAGTATCCGGCGCCGAGGCGAGCCCTCATCTCGTTTTTAATATAAAATCAACCGCTTGCCCGGTCAACCATCAAGACCGGCTGTCGGAATATTAACGCAGGCTTTCTTTCGCCTTCTCAATATCGTCCCATATGTCCGCTACGACATCCTTGTGGACCATGTACATCAGCATCTTGAGCTTGATGTAGTCGGACCTGTAAAAGAGGTAGCCGTGGAACTTCCCGCGCCTTGAGGCCCGTGAGGAGTCCTTTATCAGGAACCAGTCCCTCCCCTTTACCTTCTTATATGCCAGCACATGGATAAGGTGGTCGTCCTGCGTGGTCTTGTTGTAGAACCTCAGTTCCCGTGAATCCTGGTTTATGTAGTCGCGCGACACGTCGAAACTGGGTACCACCGCTGCGTCTTCCTCACCGAAGTAGCCCGGTTCGGAAACGTCGCCCCCGATGCAGACGGTGTATCCCTTCTCCGTCGCCTTCTTTATATAGCCGTACCATGCATCCAGCGGGAGGTTGTAATAACTGTAGGTCGGGCGCCAGTTGTCAGGGACATTGAACTTGTCCATCGTATTGAACGGGACCGAGAGAGTCGACATCATCATGACGTAGTCCGACGTATTGACCTCGAGGACGTTCTTGAGAAACTCTTTCGGGGTCATCGATGAGCCTTCATATGTGACTGTCGCGGGCGGGGCTCCGATGTATTCGTCGAGGATCAGCCTGATATGGCCGATGATCGCCTCCTCGTCCCAGTACCCCTTCTTTTTGCACAGCTCGAGAAAGGACTTCATCTCCTTCATCATCGGGGAATGGTTGTGCATCGTCGATCCGTTCAGCAGCCCGGTATAGGCCTCGGCCGGAACGGCGCCGTACTTCTCCCATATAATGAGAACACCGTCCCCCTCGCCGCCCTGGGCGAAAGGCTGGTTGCCGCGCTTGCGGACATAGCCCCGCGCCTTCTCTACATACTCCCAGTAGATCGTGTGCAGTTCGGAGACCTTGACCTGACGGTCGTGGAGTCTCGCCACCTCCGACTCGAGGAACGAGGTGGCGGCGAAGCACCAGCACATTCCTGTCAGGTGCTGCGGGATCGGTGGAGTGTGAAAAGGAGCATTGAAACTCTCCGGGGACTCGGGCTTTGCGATCGAAGAGAAATCGAAGCGGATGATCTCCCGTTTCTTTTTCTTCTCTGCCTCTTTCGCCTTGCACTTCTCGTTTATCTCGTCGGTTATACTGTCGGCGACAGCCTTGAGGCTGTCCATCTCCTCGATTATCCCTTTCAGGACCGCGTCGCGCTTGTACTTGTCGTACCTTACCCTGTCCTTCTTGTCTGCAGACGCAGGACCGGCGAAAATCGCCGCGAAGACTGCCGCTGCCAGCAGAACCGTTAAGAATCTTCTCATATCCTTACCCCCGTTATCTGGCGACCTGACCATCACTGTAGATTTCCTCCGAAGGACATTAACATATCAGGCTGAAAAATTGTGCTGAATAATAAAAGGGCCGGCTCCCCGAAGGGAACCGGCCCGTGAGGTCTTCAGAAGACCCGGGAAATCTCATGCGGCCTACTGTGTACTGTCATGAGACCTGCCGGAGCCCTTGCTCCTGTCCGGATACGCGGGGGTCTTGACTTTCGTCTTCGGATTCTTCTTCATCTCTTCGAGAAGGTATTCCACGGCCTTCTCGATCATCGGCTCCTTGCCGGCCTGGATCAGGGTAGGATCATCCCAGCAGTAGATGTCGGGATCGACTCCGTACGCCTCGACGTCCCACTCGCCTTCCTTGTTGATGAACGCGAATCCGGGAACCGCGAAGTGGCCGCCGTCTACGAAGCTGGGCGAGAAACCGTATCCGATCAGTCCGCCCCAGGTCTTCTCACCGATCAGGGGACCGAGCCCCGCTTCCTTGAAGTAGAACGGGAACGCGTCGCCGCCAGAAGACGCCAGTCCATTGATGAGCATGGCCTTAGGACCGTCGTTCTGGATAAACGGCGTCGCGTTGACGCGATTGTTACGTGATGCCCAGTAGCTGAACGGGCGCCTGCTCATGATCTCGACCATCTCGTACGGGGAGTGTCCGCCCCCGTTGTACCTCTCGTCGATGATCAGCGCTTCCTTGTCCATCAGCGGCTGGAAGTTGGCGAAGAACGACCTGTACCCGTGGTACCAGGTGTTCGGAATGTGCATGTAGCCGATCTTTCCGCCGGAGAGCTTGTCGACGTAGCGACGGTTCTCTTCGACCCAGTCCATGTAGAAGAGGTTGAGCTCTGAGTCGATCGGCCTGACGCTGATCTCTCTCGCCGACTTGATGTCGGGCTTGTCGCCTATCTTCAGCATGACGGGAATGCCGACCGTGTTCTCGAGATAGATGTACGGGCTCTCGTCGGCAGTCAGTTCGTGGCCGTCGATCGCGAGAAGGTAAGAGCCTTCCTTTACATTGAGGCCGGGCTCCGTGAGAGGCGAGCGCTCATTGTCGTGCCAGTTGGCTCCGCCGTAGATCTTGGCGATCTTCCACTTGCCCTTGTCAGCCTCGAAGCGGCATCCGAGCAGGCCGACGTTTATGCGGTCGACCATCGGGAACCTGCCGGGCATAACATAGCAGTGTCCGGAGTTGAGCTCTCCTATCAGCTCGCCGAGGATGTAGTCGAGGTCGGTGCGGTGCGCCACGTAAGGCAGCAGGACCGCGTAACGGTCATGCATCGCCTTCCAGTCGACTCCGTGCATACCCGGATCGTAGAACCAGTCGCGCATGATCCGCCACGCGTCGTGGTAGACCTGTTTCCACTCGACCCTGGGGTCGATCCTCATCTTCATGCCGGAGAGGTCGAGCTTGCCGTCGCTGTTCTTCTGGCCCGGCGCGAAGCTCGCGATACCGTAGCCGCCGCCACTCCTCGGGGAGAAGAGGAACTTCTTCCCGTCGGGGGTGAGCTGGTAGCCGCGGAGGTTCTTCATGATCGACTTCAACTCGCGCGACTCGAGATCGAATTTCTTCAGTTCGGTGTCGCCTGTCTCCTCACGGACGATATAGGCGAGTCCGCCTTCGATGGCGGTAAGGGCATAATAGGTCTTCGGTTCCTCGGGCAGAGCCATCACCCTGGCGTCGAAACCCTCGGCGTCGATCTTGGCGATGCCCATCTTCTCTTCCTCGCCCTTTTCGTCGTCGTCCTTCTTGTCCTTCTTGTCTTTCTTGTCGCCTTCGTCCTTCTTGTCCTCAGCCGGCTTCTCCTCATCGCTTAGAGGCGAGAGAGGATTCGGCGTGTCGGCAGCCAGGGTGCCCATGTAGAGCCTGTCCTGCCATTCGCGCTCCATGTACTGGAAGTCCCTGCTCGAAACGAAGTAGATATACTTCCCGTCCTTCGAGAAGACAGGATTGCGGTCGTTGGTAAATCCTCCGGTGAGCTGCATGCTCTTGCCCGATTTGATCGAGTAGACCCATACCGAACTCATCCAGTTGTCGTCGACCTTTGTGTAACAGACCCAGTCGCTCTCGGGAGCCCACGAATATCCGCCGATGCCGCGCATCTCACTCCGGTCGGCCTTCTTTTTCTTTCCGCTCTCGACATCGACTATCCAGAGGATGTTCTTCTTGTCGGTGATCGCGATCTTCTTGCTGTCCGGTGACCATTTCGGTCCCATCATCCAGGAGTCGGCGCCCTTCGTGAGCTGCTTCGCCTCGCCATTTCCATCCTGCGGATAGATCCACAGCTCGTACTCGCCGCTCTCCTCGGAGAGAGAGGCGATCCACTTGCCGTCGGGCGACCATTCGACATCGCGCTCGCGGAAGGTCGGGCTCATCGTGATATTTCTCGGGATGCCGTGCTCGGCCGGCACGGTGAATATGTCGCCGCGCGCGCCGAAGGCGGCGCGTTTGCCCGAGGGGGAGACCGTATAACTCTCTACGCTCCCGCCGACACCGCTGTATACGGTACGGGTGAACGGCTTGTCACTGTTGAGCGTGACTTCGATCTTGGCAGTCTGCCCATTGGCGGTATTGTGCCAGTGGAGGTAGCCGCCGTTCTCAAAGATTATCCTGTCGCCGCCGCGGCTCGGGTAAAGCACGTCGAACTCGGTGAAGTTGGTCACCTGCTCTGTCTGCTTCGTGCCGATATTGTATTTCCAGAGGTTCAGCTTCCAGTTCTTGTCTCGATCGGAGGCGAAATATACGTCGTCGCCGACCCAGAGCGGAAAGTTGTCGGTGCCTTCCCAGTCGGTGATCTTCTCGACCGTGTCTTTATCGAGGTCGTAGAGGAATACATCCTGGGCCCTTCCGGCCGTGTATCGCTTCCAGGTCCTGAACTCGCGCGACTTGATGTTGTAAGCGAGTTTCTTTCCGTCGGGCGACAGCGAAGCGGGGCCGCCCTCGGGGATCTGGAGTTCCTTCTCGACCCCGGGATTGGCCGGATCGATGAGGATGTACTTTCCGACCCTACGGCCGAATGGCGTCCTGTTCGCGCGGACGAGTATATATTTCCCGTCCGGCGTCCAGTCGAGGACCATGTAGTCGTAGCCGCCTCGAGGAGGCATCGGGCCGACGTCGGGATAATAGGTCAGCCTCTTGGGGACCCCGCCGTCGAACGGTACGACGTAGACCTGGCGGGTCCCGGCATACTCACCCGAGAATGCGATCCATTTCCCGTCGGGGGAGATCTTCGGAAAGACCTCGAGCCCCTCGGGCATGGAAGTAACACGGTTCGCGTTTCCGCCACCGGCGGAAACTGTCCAGATATCTCCTGCATAAACAAAGGCCACCTTGTCACCCATGATATGGGGATAACGAAGCAGCCTCGCCTCTTCAGCGGATGCCGGCAGCGCCGCAGCGGCAATAAAGGCCGCAACGACGACAAGGGCCGCCGCTCTCGATTTAGCAGATCGCATCTGCCCTCCTTCAGGTAAGTGGGTTGGCCCGATTTATAACTGTTCCGGCCGGGCCCGGCCGGATTTATTCTTCTAATACACGTATATCGTCAGAATGTTTCAAATCTCCGCGCATCAGCACAAAAAGAATGATCCCGGCCACCGCGGCCAGCCCGAGAAGCGCCAGTCCACGCCCTGGAGCGCCGAGTATAAGGCTCCCCGACCCGAAAAGCATAGAGAATACCAGTACCGCCCCGGATACTATCTTTACAGCGGTCCGCCGGGCCGTTCCGGGCCGCGCTTCCACTCCTGCAGCTATCCTTATCCTCTCCCATCCCCTGCCGCCCGGCCTGACCCGCCTGTAGAACTTGGCGAGGTGCTCCTCGGAGACCGGCCTCGTGAGCAGCGTCACCGTTATCCAGACAGGCACTACTATGAAAAATGTGACGACCGTAGAGTAAGGGAAATCGGTGATCGGCGAATCGGCGAACCTGTCGGTCGAAGCCATGATCGCGAATACGAGGGTACAGATCCCTGCTGTCACCATCGCTGATATCTCCGACCATGCGTTGACCCGCCACCAGTACCAGCGCGCGATATAGACCGATCCGATCCCGGCCGTTATCGATATTATCAGCTTCCACGCGAACGATATGTCGCTGAGCGCGAATGAAGCAAGGGCGCCGAGCACGGCAAGCCCGAGGACCGAGAGTCGCGCCGCCATGATATAGCTGCGGTCGCTCTTCCCCTTCCAGAGAAACCTGCGCAGGAGGTCGTTGACCACGAGGGACGAGCCCCAGTTGAGCTGCGTGTCGATCGTCGACATGAATGCGGCAAAGAAGGATGCCAGCACCAGGCCGAAAAGTCCCGGCGGCAGGATCTCCTTCATCATCATCGGATAGTATGTCTCGGGATCACTGACCTGTCCGAAGATGACCATCCCTCCCAGGCCGACCATGATCCACGGCCAGGGGCGCAGGCATATGTGCGCCACACAGAACCAGAGATAGGCGAATACCGACTGCCGTTCGTCCTTCGCTGCGAAGAGCCTCTGTGATATATATCCGCCGCCATCGACCTGGTAGGAGGCCCACCAGACGACGATGATGAGGAGCAGGAACTCGGTGAACGGGTTGGCGGCGAGCAGCCTGTCCGGCGCGGGGATCATCCTCAGCACCTCGCGGGCGTCGAATCCCGCTTCGGGCAGTTTCGCGAGGACCCCGTCGAGTCCTCCCAACCGCGACCATGTAGCTATCGCGAGATAGATCGAGCCTCCCATCGCCAGCACGAACTGGAGGACGTCGGTTATCACCACGCCCCAGAGGCCGGAGAGGACCGTATATGTAACGACGATGAAGAAGAGCGAAAGCACGGTGAATACACCGGCATCGATGCCGAGCACTGTCGCCCCGTCCTCCCATCCCATCACGACGATGATTATCTTTGTCATCGCACGCATCACCCATGCGATCACCAGTACGTTCTGGAATATCCCGAACCAGGCGGCGCGGTAGAACCTGAGCCCCCGGGCCGGTTTCCCGTCATACCGCAGCTCGATCAGCTCGGCGTCGGTTGTGATCCTCGCCCTGTTCCACAGGGGCGCAAAGAGGAATACGGTCAGAATGGCGCCGAAGGCCCAGTTCCACCACATCCAGTTACTGAAGATACCGCCCTGAGCGATGAGGCCGGAGACTACAAGCGGTGTGTCGGCGGCGAAGGTCGTGGCAACCATCGATGTGCCCACTATCCACCAGGGCAGGGAACGGCCCGAGACGAAGAACTCCTCCGTACTGCGCGACGCCCGCTTCGACAGGGCGACACCGATACCGAACACTATTACGAGATAGATCGAAAGTACTAGTATGTCGGGCGCAGAGAGTATCATTCCGCGGACAGCACCCCGTCCTTCTCCTGGTCGCCGTAATGCCTGTTATAGATGAACAGTGCGATCAGGGCCACTCCGCCGATGGCGGCATAGACGAAGAACATCTTCCACGGCGCCCTCGCCCCCTCCTCGGGGACATACCTCGCCAGCAGGAATCCGCCGAGCGGGCCGCCGATCATGTTAGCAAGAAATGCCCTGACGTAGGCAAACCCGAGGTAAAGCCCGACCTTCCCCTTGGGCGCCAGGGACGAGACGTAATCGAGGAAACGAGGCGCGAAGGTCATCTCTCCGAGAGCGAAGAGCATTATCGAAAGGCACGCTCCCAAGAGTGTCGGGATGAGCCCCATCATGACCATAGCCATCGCCGAGATCCCCATCCCGAGGGCCATCGTAGTCGTCGATTTCATCTTCAGGACGACCTTGGCGACGGGGAGCTGGAAAAGGATTATCATCAGGGGATTGATCGCGACGATCAGCTCCATCGGAGCCGTTTCCGAGATGTGTGTCACTATATACTTTGGTATCGAAATATAGAGCTGCCAGAACATCAGGTCGAATCCGGCAAATATCAGAATAAAGGTAACGAACTTGACGTCGCCGAAGAGCCTGAACATATCGGAGAAAGTCTTTCCCATCGAGCGGACAGGTTCACCGATTCTGTCAGGCTCCTTGAACGTCAGAGCTACGAGTACGAGTGCGACAAGCGCCATCAGCATCGAAAAGACGCATATCGCCTGCATCCCGAATCCCTGCCACTTCAGCATATCGATGAATGCCTCGGGAGTCATCGGAGGCTTCTGTTCAGCGGCCCTCGAAGCGAGCCCCTCAGTCATCTCGAAGGGCGGGACGTTGGCGTAGACCCAGTTCTTCAGCCCCTCATAATTTGATTTTGAGAGCCACTCGCCGAGGTTCTGCCTGAGCAGCTTGGCGAAGATCTTTCCGGTGAATCCACCGATGTTGACGATCATGTAAAATATCGAGAATCCCAGCTTGGAAAGATCGGGCGGGGAGGCCTTCTTAACCGTGCCTGATATCACCGGTTTGACAAAAGAGCCTCCGATCGCGATCAGGACCAGCGAGAAGAGGACCATCGATTTCGATGGAAAGAATCCCAGGAGCCCGTATCCGAGGGCCAGGACGGAAAAGGCTATGAAGAGCCCGTTCCTGAAACCGATCTTGTCCGAGATAGCGCCGGTCGGTATCGGCAGGAGATAGAGCGTGGAGATGAAGAATCCCGTTATCATCGCCGAGGCTTCAACGCTGTACCCTACCCTCCTCGTCAGGTAGAGGACGAGGATGATGTTCATCCCGTAATAGGCCAGCCTCTCGAATAGCTCGATAACGTTGGCCGACCAGAATGTACTGGGGAACTTCTTGATAGATGACAGCATTATCCCCACCTTTTCCGCGGCCGGGAGGAGAGATGATCACCCTCCCCCGGCTCGTTATAAATGTCCGGATCAGAACCCGAAGGTCAGTCCTATGAAGATCGTGTATCCGCTCAGGTTGACGCTGCCCTCGGGCTCGCTGGAGTCCTTGTCCTGGGGCCCGAAATATCCTTCGTACTTCGCAAGGTATACGTCCACCGTTTCACTGTCCTGGTTCGTGGCCGTCCCTTCGAATCCGCTGATGTCGGCCCAGCGGCCCTGCACGCCGATATCGAAGCTCATCGTAGGCATCAGCGCGATCCTGACTCCGCCGCCTGCCTGAAGCCCGAAGCCCCACTGGTCCATCTCGGAAGTGTAGCCCTGCCTGTTACCGCCGGAAGTGAGCCAGTATTCGAACTCGAGATTCGTCTTGTAGTACCCCGCGCCTCCGTAAACGAACGGATTGATCGTCACGAGCGGAGGCTCCCAGTAGACATTGAGGAGCACCGGCATCACCTTGACATTGTGGACGTAGCTGAAACTGTCTCCACCGAGGCTTATGCTGTAATCCGATTTTCCCGACAGGTAACCGATGCCGATCCCGCCGGACAATGACGGCATGAACTGGTAGGTGAATTCCGCCGTGATCTCGGGGAGCCAGTTGATGTTATCGATTGTCGTGGCTCCGCTCGGTATTTCGCTGTTCGTCTCATCGACCCAGTCGTTGAAATCTCCGTAGCTGATATAGGTGTACCCGCCCTTCAACTTCAGGCTGAATCCCGCGTCGGCCGGGACAGCGGCAGCGGCAACAATCAGGACGGTCATAATAGCGATGAGTCTTTTCATATCTCCTCCATCATCTTCAGTCAGATCATTCTGCATGGACACTCATGAATTCTTCTCCGTACCCGACCTCCTCACGATCAATCCTTGTTGAGCTCTTTTATCTTTTTAATGTCTTGACGTGTTCCGATAACAAGCAGGACATCGCTGTCCTTGATCTTGAAATCCGCGGGCGGCACAACAATGAAGTTCTCCGGGATAAACTCCTTGATGCCGATGACGTTCACGTTGTACCTCGACCTGAGCTTCAGCTCAGCGAGTGACTTTCCGACAAAATCCTCTACCGGAGCGATCTCGGCTATCACATAGTCGCCGGTCATCGGGAAATAGTCGAGCACATCCGGTGTCGAGAGGTTCCTCGCGACCTTCACCGCCATATCTATCTCGGGGAAGATAACCTGTGTGGCGCCCACCTTCCTGAGTATCTTTCCGTGATCACCGTTGGAGGCTTTGACTACGATCCTCTTAGCGCCGAGTTCCTTTACGTGAAGGGTGACGAGAGTAGCAGCGCTCGTATTGCCGCCAATTCCAATCACGACGGCATCCATCTCATCGAGACCGAGAGTGGCCAGCATGTCCTTCTGGGTCGCATCCCCGATGATCGCCTGTGAGCAGAACGGCCTGACTCTCTGGGCGAGGTCATTATCAATATCCAGCGCGATCACATCGTTCCCCTCTTCGAAAAGAGTCTGGGCGATGCTGAATCCGAAGCTCCCCAGTCCCAGCACGGTAAATTTCTTTGCCATCTCGATTTCCTTTCACTCCGCCACGCGCGGCATCATCCTATCATGATTCTTCCATCCGCGTATCTGTAAGTTATCGGACGCAGACGGCTCGTGACTACATAAGCCATAGTCAGCAGGCCGACCCTTCCGACGAACATCAATATCATTACTACTATCTTGCCTCCCGGATTAAGCGTACCGGTTGCTCCCATCGAGAGGCCGACAGTCGCAAAGGCCGACACGGTCTCAAAGAACGCCGACAGAAAATAGTTGGCCGTGTCATGGGCAATATCCATGTGGAATACAAGCAGAAGGATCAGTCCGATCGACACGGTCAATACGGCCATAGCGAGGACCGCAAGCGCCCTGCCTACCTTACCTTCAGGTATCGCGAATCTGAAGACCCCGATCGACTGCCTCCCCGCTATCCTGCTCCTGATAATCGCGACGAATACGGCGAGGGTCGTAGTCTTTATCCCCCCACCCGTAGAACCGGGGCTCGCCCCGATGAACATAAGCATGATCAATATAAAGAGGGTGGCCGGCTCGAGCGCCGAGATCTCGACCGTATTGAATCCGGCGGTCCTTGCCGAAACGGACTGGAAGAGAGATGCGAGCACCTTGTTCTTAAGAGTCAGCGTATCCCATTCGAAGCCTCTCTCCAGGAAGAATATCAGGAGCGCCCCTCCGATCACCAGGACAACGGTCGTATAGAGGACCAGCTTGGTGTGCAGCGAGAAATGGTACCGCCTCCGGTCCTTGCGGCGCCTGAACCTCCAGTAGAACTCGTATACCACGGGAAATCCGAGGCCGCCGAGTATGATGAGTGTCATCACTGTGACATTGAGCAGGATATTCCCCTGGTACTGGATGAAACTCGTCGAAAAGAATGAGAATCCGGCATTACAGAACGAAGAGACCGCGTGAAAGATACTGGAAAAGACCGCCGGCTCGAGCGGCATCTCTCTGCGCCAGACGAGGAAGAGCAATACGGCTCCCGCTGCCTCCACCGTGAAAGTGAAAACAAATATCATCCTGACCAGCTGCTTTATGTCGACGATCGGTGTCGGAAGGAATGACTCGCTGATGACCCAGCGTTCCTTCGTCCCGAGGCTCTTTCCTATGAAGAGGAAAAGAAATACAGAGAATGTCATGATGCCGAGCCCGCCGACCTGTATCAGTGTCAGCACTACCATCTTGCCGAAGAGAGTGAGCTTCGTCCCGATATCTATCACGACGAGCCCCGTCACGCAGACAGCCGATATGGCGGTAAAGAACGCATCAAGGCCTCCCAGCGGCTCGCCCTTCGAGGCGACTGGAAGTGCCAGGAGGACCGCTCCGATAGATGCGGTCAGAAGGAAGCTCAGCGCTACGAGGAGCCCGGGAGGCATCCGCTGAATCTTCCTCTTGATCTTTCTTCTCAGACTGTTCCTGTTTGCGTCGTACATAAGTCGGCAGCGGACCGCACCTGCGGCAGCCTACTTGATAAACCCTATCCTTCCCGTCTGTTCCAGAGCCTCTCCTTCGGCCTCGAGTTTCTCGATATCCTCGGCCTCGAAATTTATCACCGTCTGTATGTTCCGCCACGGCAGAAGGATATTCACCGTGTGCTGCTGCGGCTTCCGTTTCTTTTCAGGTACGGACTTCCCTTTAGAGTCCCGCAGCTCGACAGTCGTAAACTTTGTATTCTCTACCCAGATACCGGCCTCGTCGACAGCCTTGACCTTGCAGAAGAAGGGGCCGTCGCCGTCTATCCCGGTGAACTCGAGCCCCTCACAGCTGATCAGTTTGACCAGCACGGTCCGATCTATGATATCCCTCGCGTCGTCCATTTCGGGCTCTCCTGTCTGATTTCGGCGCCGCGCGCCGGTGCATCCCGGTGATTCTGCCGTTAAACTGGTGGAAATTCAAAGGAAAAAACGGAAATCGGGGATGTTTCAGCCGCGGTATGGACTTAGTCTGCCGGCCCATTCGAGATAGAGCGGCACAGCCGTGCCCTCGTCTTCGAACCTCTCCCGAAAGAGTCCCTGGAGTTCCTCCAGCGAGACCCTGCCATCATGAAACCCGGTATAGAGGGCGTCTCCGAGTGTCCACCCGAGCGCATTGATGATCCAGAGCCTCTTCCTGATCTCCAGCCTGTGGATCCGTTTCATCTTCTCCGTCGACATGCTCCCGCCCGAGTTCTCCCTGGATATATGATACCTCAGCAGCGCGGCAGTCTCTTTCGTCTCCGCCAGAGACATCCCGGGCAGAGGCTCAGGGATCGAGCCGTTCGCTCCCATCGCATCGAAAAGCTCACCGGGGCCACCGCATTTAATCACGGGGTTGACCAGTCTGGCACCGAAGGTACAGAGTGCCTCCTCGAATACGAAAGCGTAGAACCTGTCCTCCATCGTCCTCCTGATCTTTCGCCGGGGCCCGACCTCGTCACGCATCGCGTAGAGGATGAATCTCGCCGCCTCACGCGCCGCACAGACATGATCGAATCGCTGGATCTCCAGATCATTGACAATCGGGATATAACTCATCCCCGAACGGCGGAGATTCTCGGCTGCAGCGAGCACGCCTTTCTGAGACATACCCAGGGCACGCAGGCGTGCGGCGATCGATTTGTAAGTCGAGCCGCAGTGTATCTCGGGAACGACCGACTCGACCGGCTCGCACCAGTCTTCACCGACGGTCACCTCTAGACATCCCCTGCCGCCCGCGATAAAGTTGAGAATATTCTCGAACATCTCCCCCATCGTCGGTGTGTGGATGTCGCACTCCGCGCCCTCGGTCCAGAGATCAATCACTCGCCTGTACGACTGGTACTTAATCATCGGGGAGGCGGTAAATACGCAGTACCTCCCCGCACCGACCTGTACAGCCTCGGCATCCTGCTGCCCCTTGCGCAGGAGCTTCCAGTAGATCTCGTCGGCGTTCTGCACGATCGTCGTCTCTTTCAGGCCTCCCCCGGTCAGCTTCCTGACGTCCGCAGGCAGGTGGCCCGAGGCTATATGGGACTCGCCGATCACGACAAGGATCGTATGGCCGGGGAAGAAATTCCTGATCGAGGCGATCTTGCGGGCGATCATCCTGTCACGTCTCCGGATGAAACGAAGCTGGTCACGCGGCTCGTAGTCGATCCCGAACACGGGCACGAACGGCTCCATCGCCGCGTCGAAGAACCGGCGGTAGCTCGCCCAGCTGAATCCCCACTCCGACCTGTACTCTATCGCTTCGAGGAACTCCTCCTCGTCGAGGGTCCCTTTCATCCACCTGTCGAGAGTCTCCTGCTGGTACTCGTAGAGCATCTCGAGCGCGAGGACGACCTTCGTTCCCCTCGCCTTCAGCTCACCGAGCAGTTCGAGCGCCAGTGTCTGGCTCGCGTCGAGTGGATGGTAATCGCCGAAATAGACTATGTCGCTGTGAGCCGCCCTATCGAGGACCTCTTCCCGGGAGCATATCTTTCTGTAACTGGAGAGTTCGGACTGGAACTCGCGGATATAGGATGACTTCGAGGTCTTGTCGATGCCGAAGATATCCTTCTTCAGTTTCCTCGTTACCGACCTCTGCGCTTTTATCTCTTTTTCTATCGACCGTCTGTCCGTCATCGCGTTTCCCCCGCCCAAGGCGGTACTGTGATAATGTTCGACAACATTATTGCCTTCGCATATAATATTCCACGTTTAATTTACTGAAAGGCCGATAATGACTCGACAGCCTCGCTGGTGCGATCTCGACTGCCCGCACGCATCTTTTCCGAAGAAGGATTCCCTCGACGGAGCCTGCCATACATTCATCGCTCTCCGGTGCGAGAAGTACAAGCGGCTCGTGCAGAAAAGCGCCCTCTGTCTCGATATGACATCGGAGGAAGATGATGGATAGCTCTATCTGGCAGCTGGTCCTGTCCGCGATCGAGGAGATCCTGCTCGGTATCCTCGAAGAGGGCCGGGAGATCCCCCGCGAAGACGAGGTCTACGCCGTTCTCAACCTGCTCGGATTCGAGACGCCTGAGACCGTTTTCCTGACATCGCTGGACCAGATCGACGAACAGGCGCTCTCCTCCCTTCCCGGTGAGAAGGTCGTCTGTAAGTTCATCTCGCCCCAGGTCGTGCACCGCACCGAGCTCGGCGGGATCAGGTTCACGGAAAAATCACCGGCGACGCTCCGGACAGTCTTCACAGAATTCGAAGCGACAGCCGCGAAGCTCGGCTTGGAGCTCTCCGGGATGCTCGTCGCCCGCTGCCTCGATATCGACGATTCGGTCCCGAGGCAGCTCCTCCTCTCGCTTAGGCAGGACAGGGCCTTCGGCCCCGTCGTCGCCGCCGGCCTGGGAGGAACGGGGACAGAGGTCTGGAACGACGGCCTGAAAAAGGACCGCGGCCTGCGGGTCATGGCCGCATCGATGTGCTCCGAAATGAATTTCGTCGAAGAGGCGCTTGCCGGCACGACATTCTTCCCGATGATCTCTGGGCAGACGAGGGTCTCCTCCGAGCCGATGCTCGAGCCGGAGACCTTCATTCAGGCGGTACGCAGGTTCGCCACCCTCGCGGCGAATTTCTCGCCCCTGTCCGGCTGGACCCCTGTCACGATAGAAGAACTCGAGGTCAATCCGATGCAGATCACGGAGGGCGGCGAACTCGTCCCCCTCGATGCGATGATGAAGATCTCGAGGATCAAGGGGAGCCCGGACACAGCTCCGCAGGCGAAGATCGACAGGCTGCTGAGGCCGGAAAGTATGCTCGTCATCGGAGCCTCGGAGAACAAGGTGAACATGGGCAGGGTGATATTGAAGAACCTCGCCGCCTCGGAGAAGATACCGCTGGAGAAGATATACCTCATACATCCCAAGGCGGATGAGATAGAAGGATGCCGGGCATTCAAGTCGCCTGCCGACCTCCCGGAAAAAGTCGACGCGACCGTCTTTACGATCCCGGCGAGCGAAGGATCGGTAGAGCTCCTCGAGGACCTGATATTCAGCGAGAAGACCGAGTCAGTGATCCTCATATCGGGAGGATTCGGGGAGACCGAAGGAGGGCGCGAGCTCTCCGTGAGATTGAAGAAGGCGATCACATGCGGGCGTGACCTCCCGGGCGGAGGCACCATAATCAACGGCCCCAACTGCATGGGGATCATCTCGGGGCCGGGTGGATATAACACATTCTTCCTCCCCGAGTACAAGTTTCCCCTCAAAGGCGAGTTCGGCGGCAACGGAGCGGTGATCAGCCAGAGCGGCGCGTGGCTCGTAACCCTGCTCAATACACAGTCTATATTCCTCCTTCCCCGCTACATGATCACGGTCGGCAACCAGATAGACCTGACGATCACAGATCACCTCGAAAATGTGTCAGCCGACCCCGATATCAAGGTGTTCTGTATATACATAGAAGGATTCCGCGCCTGGGAGGGCGAGCGCTTCATCGATCTGGCCGGACAGATCACATCGTCTGGCCGCAGCATCATCCTCTACAAGGCGGGGCGGACAGCCGAGGGCGCCGCAGCCGTCGCTTCCCACACCGCCGCGATGGCAGGCGACTATGATGTCCTGGAACGACTGATGCGTGACGCCGGTGTCCACGTAGCCGATTCTCTCGAGGAGATGGAGGACGCGATGAAGGTCCTCACCCTTCTCGAGGGGCGCCGTGTGCCGGGAAATCGTGTCGCCATTGCGAGCGACGCCGGGTATGAATGCTCCGTGGCAGCCGACAGGCTCGGATCGATGGAACTGGCACTCTTCTCGGAAAAGACGGTCGAGCGCCTCGGGGAGCTCCTCCCCACCGGTTTCATCGACGTCCACAACCCGATCGACGCCACCCCGGCGATAACGACGGAGAAGTTCGGGCAGTGCATAGAGGCCGTCCTGGCCGACGAAAACGTCGACTGCGTCATAGCCTCGAATGTAGCTTCCACACCCGCCCAGGAGAACCTCCCCCCCGGTCCGGGCCACAGGGAGGATATAAACCGGGAATCGTCCCATCCGAACACGATGATAAGGATCTTCCGCTCGACTGATAAACCGATGGTCGTATGCTTCAACGAGGGCGCGATCTACGACCCGGCGGTCGAAATGATGGAACGGGCCGGTATACCGGTATTCAGGAAGATCGACCGGGCAGCCCGCGCGATGGACATCTTTCTAAGGATAACCCTCGCGAAAGAGGCATAACGGCCCCTTTTGTGTTGAGCGAACCCCACCGATGTAATAAACTGCTCATCCGGCACATTTTGCCGATTTTTTCTGTAACCGATCCATTGATACGAATGACTGAAACTATATAGGGGCCATAGGCGTACGAAATGTATTGAGTATGCCGGGAGGACGAGCATGAAAATATCGGTCGAAGGACTGAACATGACCTACAAGGGCGGGACGACCGCCCTGTCTGAGGTGGACCTTGAAATAGGAAGCGGGATGTTCGGGCTGCTCGGTCCGAACGGAGCGGGCAAGACGACCCTGATGCGTATCCTCGTCACGCTGATGAAGCCTACGGGCGGCAATGTCAGGGTGAACGAGTTCGACCTGCAGAAAAACAGGCGCGAGATAAGATCGATGCTCGGCTACCTCCCCCAAGAATTCAGGTTCTTCTCGAAACTCACCACGTGGGAATTCCTCGATTACGTAGCGCGCCTCGCCGGAGTGAAGGACAACAAGAAGCGGACGAAGGAAGTCGGTGAGATGCTCGAGCAGGTCGGCCTCTACGATGTGCGCGACAGGCTGGCCAACAAACTCTCCGGCGGAATGAAGCGCAGGCTGGGGATCGCACAGGCTCTGATCGGCGACCCGAAGATCATAGTCGTTGACGAACCGACGACCGGCCTCGATCCCGAGGAGCGGATCAGGTTCAGGAACCTGCTGGCCGACATGGGCCAGAAGGACGTCGCGATAATACTCTCGACACATATAGTAGGCGACATATCGAGCTCATGCCACAACATGGCTCTGCTCGACAAGGGGCGCGTAGTATTCCGCGGATCTCCCGACGGGCTCGTCGACAAAGCACGCGGGAAGGCATGGAAGATCCGCGCTCTCGACACCGAGCTCGAGGAGATCAAGACGACCTTCCCCGTGATCTCGACCGTTCCGGCCGAGGACGGCTGGGAGGTCCATGTCGTCGCCGACAACACGGGCAGATGGCCCGGCGAAGAGGTCGAGCCGAACCTCGAGCACGCATACGTATATTTCATGGAGAGCCAGTCCGAGAACTGAGTGGCCAGCGGCCCGAGTCCCGATCCCCACCGACCGATGAAAGGCTGATGAGATGATATCTGTCTACAATATCCTGACAGTGGCGAAATTCGAGGCAAAGACACTGTGGAGGAGCTGGTTCTTCCGGATCTTCTCCATACTCTCGGTCGCTGTCATCGGATTCTTCGATTTCGGGGCCCTCTCCAATGTCACGCACGCGCCGTGGGCCTTTCAGGGCGTACCGACGACGATTCCGTACATGAACATTCTCCTGCTCAACGTGGCGCAGGCGATCATAGCCGTCTTCCTCGCATCCGACTTTCTCAAGCGGGACAAGAAACTCGATACGACAGAGGTCGTCTACATGCGTTCGATGACGAACACCGACTACGTCCTCGGCAAGACGGTCGGGATCATGATGATGTTCCTGCTCCTCAATTTCGTGATCCTGCTCATCGGTCTCGTATTCAATGTCTTCTTCGCCGATACGACATTCGCCGGGATAGCCTACCTCATATATCCCGTCGTCATCAGCATCCCGACCCTGATCTTCATACTCGGCTTCGCCTTCCTGATGATGGTCACGATCCGCAACCAGGCGGTGACCTTCATCGTCCTCCTTGGATATATCGGGATGACACTCTTCTATCTGGGGCCAAGGGTGCACAACGTCTTCGACTACATCGCCTTCAACATACCCCTGACCTATTCGCAGTTCACCGGCTTCGCCGATATCACGCACATGCTCGTGCAGCGTTCGATCTATCTTCTATTCGGCCTCTCTTTTATATCCCTCACTATAGTCATGATCCGCAGGCTCCCCCAGTCGAGAGTGATGACCGGATTCGCGCGGATTGCCGGATTCGCCTTCGCGGCTCTCGCCATAGCGATGATCGTCGTCTATACAGGGAAGGACGGAAATATGGCTCGCCAGCGCGAGAGGATACTGACGGCATCTGAAGCGGCCTCCGTGAGAGATGTAGCGACGCCCCTCTCCTGCTACATCGATCTCAAACACGAAGGCGGGCTGATTGACGCCACGGCGGAGATAATGGTACGGAACGATACCAGCACCCCCCTCTCCTCATATATATTCACACTCAATCCGGGACTCGCCGTCCGCGAAGTCACGGGTACTTCCGGAACGCTGAAGTACGAACGTGATGAACATATACTGACGATCATTCCCGGCAGCCCGCTCGCAGCGGGTGCCGATGACTCGTTCAGTATCAGGTGGAGAGGGATAATAAACGAAGATGCCCTCTATACAGACGTAGATGTAGAGACACTCGCCGACATGAACAAGATCATGTTTTTCAATCTCGGGAGGAGATACTCGTACATCCACCCCTCCTACGTCTTGCTCACCCCGGAGACGATGTGGTATCCCGCCGCCGGGCCCGGATTCATCCCGTCGAGGCCGCTCGAGCGCAGGCACGATTTCGTTGATTTCTCACTCGATGTCA
>CAYWGA010000059.1:0-20779 GCA_964457905.1 uncultured bacterium
AGAGTGCCTGAGTGGCGGAACTGGTAGACGCGCTGCGTTCAGGGCGCAGTGAGGGCAACCTTGTGGGGGTTCGACTCCCCCCTCAGGCATTTTTCTTTTCTGTTGGAATACACCACGACAGGGAGAAGAATATGGAGATCACAGTAACTTTTCCAGGTAACAAACAGACGAGCGCCCAGGTGGGCCAGCACACAGTCCTCACCGACCAGTCCGTGAAGGCGGGCGGCGATGAATCGGCCCCCGCGCCATTCTCACTCTTTCTCGCATCCCTCGCCTCATGCGCGGGTATCTATGTCGTCTACTTCTGCGAGAAGAGAGGGCTCGCCCTCGAGGACATCAAAGTCATCCAGCGCGACGAGCGTGATCCGGAAACGCACAAGGTCACGAAGATCGCACTTGAACTGGTACTGCCGGCTGACTTCCCCGAGAAGTACAAGAAGGCCCTTCTCCATACGGTCGACCTCTGTACCGTCAAGAAGACGATACTCGATCCGCCGGAGTTCGAACTTACGACAGTGACGGCAGGCTGAGAGACCGGCATGCAGACAAGATTATTCATAACAGGCGCGTCGGGGAACACCGGGCGTGTCTTTCTCGATGATTTCTTCCGATCCACACTTGCCCGGGATGCCGATGTCGTCTGCCTTATACATCCGAAGGATACCCGCAGCGACCTCTCAGACTGGCCCGTCAGGACCGTCGAGGGAGAGGCGCGCGACCCGGAATCAATCGCCGCGGCGTGGGACGGCGACAGGTCGATCGTACACATCTCGTCGATAAATCATTCGGAAGCGGTCCTGAAGGGATGTCCCGGCGCGAAAAGTATCGTGGCGGTCAGCTCTACCGGCCTCTTTTCGCGCTTCCGCGAGGAGTCTACCCATATCGAGGAATCGGAGAGGGTCATCACCTCGTCAGGTGTGCCCTGGACAATACTCCGGCCAACAATGATATACGGCACGCCGACCGACCGGAACATGTCAAAGCTGATCAGATTTATCTCGCGCAGGAAGATGATCCTGCTTCCGGGAGGCGGGAAATCGCTCTTCCAGCCCGTTTCAGCCTTCGACCTCGGTCCGTGCATCACGGCATCGCTGCTCTCCCCCGTCGCTTCGGGAAAGAGCTACGAGATCTCCGGAGGAAGCGTCCATTCCCTCAGGGAGATAGTCATGATGATAGCGGGGATCCTTGGAAAACGGGTCACAATCATCCCGGTCCCTATCGGCGCAACCATAGCCGCGCTGAAGATACTGCCCTCATCAGCCGTAAAAAGCGCACAGGTCAAGCGCCTTCTCGAGGACAAGGTCTTCGACCATTCCGCCGCCTCTTCCGACCTCGGATTCTCGCCCGTTTCCCTCAAGAAGGGTCTGAAGCGACAGATCGAACTGATGGGCCTTTCCCGCTAAACCCTCCGTGCCGGCTACTCTATCTCCGAGATCGAGATAACCTCTATTTCGCCGAGGCCCTCGAGCTGGTCCTTCGTCTCGTCGTAGTTCGTCATCACGACTATGATGTTATCGTCGTAGCCGAAGTTCTCATTCGCGACGCGAATAACGTCTGCGGATGATACCGCGCCTATCCTGCTTCGGTACTTCTCTACGAAATCCCCGCCCAGCTGATAGAACTCCAGATCGGTCATCCATTGCGCGATGTCCGAGTTCGTCTCGATGTCGAAGGGAAAGAGGCCCGAGATGTAACGCCTGCTCCCGTCGAGTTCCTCGTCACCGACATTCACGTCGCGCATCAGCCTGACCTGCTCGAGGGCGACATCGATCGCCTCACGCAGGGTGGCGTTCTTCGTATTTGTCATGACGCCGAAGAAACCGCCGTAGCGGTACTGTCCCAGTGTGCTTCTCGCGCCGTACGACAGCCCCCTGTTGACTCGGATCTCGTTCATCAGCCTCGAGGTGAATCCTCCGCCGAGGATGCTATTCGCCACTTTCATCTCGAAAAAGTCGGGCGTGTCCCTGCCGACTGCGATATTGCCTATCCTGATCTGGCTCTGTGTCAGGTCGGGCTTGTCTATGACGATTACCCTGCGGCCTTTCACCGGCCGCGCCTCAAGCGCGGCGATGCGGCTTTCATCCGGGGCACGGCCCTTCCAGCCGCCGAGCTTCTTGTTTATCAGATCCCTCACTTTGCCGGCATCGACGTCGCCGACTATGGCCAGAACGGCGCCGGCAGGCACGTAGAATTTCCCGTGGTAAGCCACGACGTCATCGCGATTCAACGCGCTGACACTCGCAGGATAGCCATCGACCGGATTGCCGTACGGATGCGGCGCCATCAGGAGCCTGAGGAACTCCCTGTTCGCCAGCGAGGAGGGGTTCTCCTTTACGCTCATCGCCTCGGCGAGAACGGTCGACTTCTCACGGTCGAACTCCGCCGCGGGAAAATCGGGCTTTATCACTACGCGGGAGAGATGTTCGAGGCCGAGTTCGAAGTCCCGGGAGAGAAAATCGCCGGTTACCACGGCGTAATCACGTCCGGCCCAGGCGTTCAGCCTGCCTCCGACTCCCTCGATCGACGCCGATATCTCTTCGGCGCCCATACCGCCGGCTCCCTTGAGCAGGAGCCTCGCGGTCAGGCCTGCCAGCCCCTCGCTGCCGGCGGCATCGGTGCACGAGCCTGCCGGGAGTACGAGCCTCATCGTCACGAGAGGAACCTCGCTCGCGGGAACGATAAAGACCTTCAGTCCGTTC
This sequence comes from uncultured bacterium, assembly GCA_964457905.1. Classification (GTDB taxonomy): domain Bacteria; phylum Krumholzibacteriota; class Krumholzibacteriia; order Krumholzibacteriales; family Krumholzibacteriaceae; genus JAUWCL01. The sequence continues at coordinate 2,700 of CAYWGA010000059.1, forward strand.
TTCAGGACATACTCCTCGTAGTCGGGGAGTTTGACGTCCTTCGTGCCCGCGAAGGCGGGCATGGCAGCGGCGACAAGGAGCGCCGCGACAATTATTGATAATATCCTTCTCATCGTTTGACCCTCCTATGCCTCGGGCACCAGTGTTACGACTGTCCTGTTATTCTTCGCGAAATATTTTCCGGCTGCCTCGCGGATCTGCTCGTCGGTCACTGCCCGGTAGCGGCCCGGCACATTCATGATCTCGGTGTAGTCGCCGAAGAGGATCTCGTATCTTCCGATCTTGCTGGCCCTGCCGTTGACCGTCTGCATCGACCTTACGAAATCGGCCTCGAGGACGTTCTTCGCACGCGCGAGTTCCTCTTCCAGCACGCCGTTCTCGATGATATCGGCGAGCTCGGCATATATCGCTTCCTCGGCCTCGAGCGTCTCGTGACCCGGCTTCATCTTGACGTTGAACTCGAAGAGGTAGGGATCGATCCTCCAGGGGAAGGACGCTGTCACCGACATCGCGGCCTGCGCCTCCCTGACGAGCTTGCGGTAGAGCCTCGAGCTCTCGCCGCCGGTGAGGACCTGCTGAAGTACGTCGAGCGTATAGATGTCATCGCTTTTAATATCAGGCGTGTGATAGGCGATAAAGACGGCGGGAAGTTCGGCCTTCTTGTGGACCTCTCCTCGGCGTTCGCCAAGCTGCTCCGGCTCCACGGTGCGTACGGCTGCGGGGGGCGTCTGCGCGGGGATGCCGTCATAGTACTTGTGTATCAGCTTCATCGCTTTCTTCGTGTCGAAGTCACCGGCGACGATGAGGATCGCGTTGTTAGGCGCGTAGTACGTCTTGAAATACTCGACGCAGTCATCACGGTCGATCGCTTCGAGATCGGACATCCATCCGATGACGGGCCACTTGTAGGGATGAGCCTTGAACGCCAGGGCGTCAAGATCCTCCCACATCTGGCCCCGCACCGAGTTGTCGATACGCAGCATGCGCTCCTCCATGACGACGCCCATCTCGCTTTCGATGAACTTCGGATCGAGTGTCAGCGACTGGATCCTGTCCGAGTCGAGATCGACGCAGAGCTCGAGTCCGTCGCTCGAGATGTCCTCGTAGTACGCGGTCATGTCGTCCGAGGTGAAGGCGTTCGAGTACCCGCCGTTCGCCTCGAGGACGGCGTCGAACTCCTTCGGGCCGTACTTGTCGGCCCCGTTGAACATCATATGTTCCATGAAATGCGATATCCCCGTGATACCGGCACGCTCATTGCGGGCCCCCACGCGGAAGAATGTCTGGTAACTGATGACCGGCACCGAGTGGTCCTCGACGAGGATCACCTTCAGGCCGTTGTCGAGTGTCTCCACGGTGGCGTCGATTGCCACCGAGATCTTTTCGCCGGCGAAGGCGGGAGCCGCCCCGGCGGAAAGGACGAGCAGTACGGCAGCCATGACGGCCGCCGGCATGATTCTCCTCATCTCTCCTCCATTGTAATGAAACACACACTCCCGGCGAGCCGGTGCGGCCGCCGGGATGTAGAAAGATAACCTAAAAAAGCTCGTCAGGCTACATTTCGCCTGATCTGCTTCCTTGTTTTCTTACGATGATAATTGCGGACAAGTTCCATGAAAATCCCGAGATCGTTCTCGAGATCGGTCTGGGTACCGTCGAAGTAGAAGTTCCTGATCGGTATATTCTCATGATCGGTGCTTACCCTCGGGTAGACCGCCTCGGAGACGATACCGTTCATGCAGGTAAAGGGGCTGATATCGATGACGCCGTCCGCGCCCTTCTCGTACATGTAGATCGACTTGCCGACGCTCAGGACCATCTCGCCGTGAGAGCCCTCGACGGGAAGATAGGGCGCCGCGAGGTCGAGGACCTCCTGTACGTCGTGCGGCTCCTCGACGCCGACGAATTCGTTCTGAAGGGGGGCGAGAAGCTTCCTCTCGTACCCGTGCTGCACGCGGTTCTTTATGAGCGCGCCGAGCATACTCATCGAGAAGGTCTTGCCGAGCCTCTTGAGGTTCCTGACATTGTCGCTGTCGGTATAGTGGACCCACTCGGTGATGTCGGAGAGCCACGCCTGGGCGCCGAAAGGCTCGAGGCGCCTGATAAGGTCCTCGTTGCTGAATGTGCTGAGGCGGCAGAAGATCTCGCCGACCACTCCGACGAGCATCATGTCGCGACTCCAGTCAGCCGGGACGGCGCGGAAGATATCGCGCGCGCCCTCCATCGCTCCGGCGAGCGAACCGAGCTTCTTGCCGAGGGATTCGGAACTGTCGGACAGGACGTCGCAGAAAAGCTTTAGTGATTTCGCGTGCGCCTCGTCAGCTGCTCCCGCCACTGTCTCATACGGCCTGTATATGTGGAGCATCTTGCGGAAGGCGTCGCTCGCGACGAGTCCCCACCAGCACAGCTTGAGGGCGGCCTGAGCGTTCTCGCCGAGGCTAGCGTAGCCGTCAGCACTCGTCGGCGATACGATCATGACCTCGCCGTGACCCATCTCTTCCATCACCTGCTGAGTAAATGGCGAGTACTGCCCGAAGCGGCAGGGTCCGCCGGCCGTCGGCATGAAGAAGGCGATCTTCGACGGATCGAATCCCGGCTGCTCGATGACGCGCAGAAGGTTGCCGATCGTTACGCGCGCGGGAAGGCACTCGTCACCCGAGGTGCACTTGCCGGCCAGTTCGTATGTCCTCTCGTCACCCTCCGGTGTCGGATGCGAATCTATCCCGAGGTACCTGAAGGCCGCAGCGAAGGCTTCTGATCCGCCGGAAGACATTCTTGGGATATAGAGGGTTCTTCCTTCGAGGGGGTTTCCCTTGTTTTCCACCATCTGAGGACTCCTTTGCTGTCGAGGTATGCCTCGCAGCGTGTCATGATGCCGGCGTCATTGCCGTGCGCGTCAAACTGAAGTGTAAGATAGGGGCGTACCGCAGCCTTGCCCGTGAAATGCTTCACGTACGAGTCGGGGCCGCACTTGAAATTCGTAATGTATATCAGGTGCAGGTTCTCTCTCTGGGCCGCGTAGCGCGCCGCCTGGAGGATCTTCCTGCCGTAGTTCCAGAACATGTTCGGGCCAAGGTCACGAATACCGATCCCTTCGAGGTCGAGGAAGAAGATAGGGATCACGTTGGCGCCGTAGTAGTCGCGAAGTTTGCCGGGGACGTTGAGGTTGACCTCGCGATCGACGATGTTGTAGGGACGGCCGACAAGGATGATCCCCTGCTCGCCCGTCTCGTCCAGGATCTTCAAAGCCTTGGCGCCCTCCGCGCGTACCGCGTCGCGGAACATATTCTGCGCGATGTAGGCGGTCTTCACTGCTTTCTTGTGAGCCTTTTTGCCGATACCGAACCCGGCGGCGAAAGATCGCAGCTCCTTTTCCACGTATTTCTCGCCCTCCCTGAAGTGGACGAGCGGCGCCGAGATGAAATCCTCCCGGCCGCGCAGCGAAGGCATGCTCCTTATGACGAAGGGCAGGGTCTGTCCCCACGGACAGACGTACGAGTTGATCTCGGGGATGTCTGTCTCGGCGTCGATCACGTTCGGGACGAGGATGCTGTCGAGCCCCTCATCCTCGAGAAGCGATTCGACGTGGCCATGCGCCACCTGTATCGGGAAGCACGGCTCGGAGACGACACCCTCTACGCCCTGGTGGACAATCTTCTTGTTCGTCGCCTTCGAGGTGACGACCTCGATACCCATCGCTCTCAGGTATGTGCCCCAGAAGGGGTAACGGTCGAAGAAGTACATCGCCCTGGGATAGCCGATACGGTATTTGCCTGTCTCGGCAGGGATATCAAGCCCGGAAGCGGCGGCCGCCTCGGGCAGCCAGTCACGCTCGAGAAGCTCGTCGTATACCGCCATGAGGTCCGGGATGGCCGGCTTCTTCGGCACCTTTGCCCGCTTGCGGTATTTGTCGCTGCACTTGTCGCCCCAGTAGGTGCGCTCGCCCTCTACTGTGAACTCCTGAATGTCGCAGAAGTTCGTACAGCCCTTGCAGGTAAATTCGCGGATGCTGTAGTTGATGTTCTCAATCTCATAACCGCGGAAAGTCGTCTGCAGGTCGAGAGAAACGACCTTGTCCTTTGCCAGCAGCGCGGCGCCGACAGCGCCGATGACGCCGTTGTGCGGCGGAACGATGATCTCTCGCCCGACTACCTCGCTGAAGGCGGCGGCGACGGCGTCGTTATATGCCGTTCCGCCCTGGAAGAAGATCACGTTCCCGATCCGTCTGCCGCGAACGACCCTGTTGAGATAGTTCTGGACCACCGAGTAGGCCAGGCCCGCGATGATGTCGTCCTTCTCCGCCCCGCGCTTCATGTAAGCCGAGACGTCCTGCTCCATATATACGGTGCACCGCTCACCGAGACGGAGCGGCTTCTTCGAGGCGAATGCCATGTCGGCGAACTCGCCGATGATGCTGATGTCGAGTTTCTCGGCCTGCTCCTCGAGGAACGAACCTGTCCCGGCGGCGCAGGCCTCGTTCATCGTGAAGTCGGTGACGATCCCGTCGTCTATCCTGATATATTTCGAATCCTGTCCGCCGATCTCGAATATCGTGTCGACCTTCTTGTGAAGGAGCCGGTCGCTGATGAATGTAGCGCCGGTCTTGTGGGCGGTGATCTCATCGTTGATCGTGTCGGCGCCTATCAGCTCACCAACAAGCTCTCTTCCCGAGCCGGTCGTGCCGACGCCCCTGATGGTGATCCTGTCGCCGAGCTCGTCGCGGAGCGCATGGAGACCGTTGCTTACGACCTCTATCGGGCGGGCCTGCGTCCGCAGGTAGATCTCCTTGATCATATCGCCGTTATCGTCGACGAGGACGAAGTTGGTGCTCACGGAGCCGATATCGACGCCGAGGTATGCGTTGATCGGAAGCGTTCTGCCTTCGAAAGAGTATTCCTTGATATGGTCGCGCAGGAAACTGACCTTGTCACGGGTCAGGACATTCCATGAAGGGAACGACTTGCCCGATGCCTCCCCGCCGCTTTCGAGCAAGCGGAGGAACTCTCTCTCGTCGAAGCCGTTGCCGTTACCCGCGGCGATGATCGACGCGCCGATCGCACCGGCGAAGACACCTTCCTCGGGGACGAAGAAATCTTCCTCACTGAGCTCGAAGACTTCCCGCACCGCGCTCGCGACGCCCTTGTTCAAAGCGACACCGCCGATAAAGGCGGTCCGGCCATGTACATCCTTGCCCTTTACGATATTGCTCTTGAAGTTCCTCGCCACAGCCTCGCAAAGTCCCTTGAGAACCTCTTCGGGCTTGTAACCCTTCTGCTGTGCGTGGATCATGTCCGTCTTGGCGAACACGCTGCATCGGCCGGCGATCTTCGGCGAGCGGTCGGTGCCGAGGACAAGATCCCCGACCTCTTCGATACCGAACTGCAGCCTGCTCGACTGCTGGTCCATGAACGATCCGGTGCCCGCGGCGCAGTCGCCGTTTGTCTCATAGTCTACGATCCCTGTCAGGCCCTCTTCGCATGCGACGCGGATGAACTTCGAGTTCTCGCCGCCCATCTCGAATATGTTCTGAACATCGGGATATATCCGGCCGATCCCCGTGGCCGCTGCCTTGAATTCGTTCTCTACCGGAATGCCGAGCATCTCACCGACGAGCTTGCCCGATGACCCGGTTATGACGACGCTCTTCAGTTCGCCCGGTTCGAGCAGGCCGGTCAGCTCCTGCAGCTGGTCGACGACAGCGTCGATCGGCTTGCCCTGGATCCGACGGTAACCGGAAACGGCCACGGCCTTGTCAGGCTCGGGCGCGTAGTCGAAGACGCTGCAGATAGCGTCGCCCGAGGCGGCGATCTGTTTCAGCCGCTCGGCCGCTCCGAAGAGAGCGCACTTCGTGCTGACTGTTCCAACGTCAATTCCGATTGTGATTCCCATTCAATATTCCTTCCGTGCATTCAGCAACCCACCACGGGCCGCGCCATATGTGAAAATGCAAAGATGTCTTATTCGTTTATTGGCCCCGCTATCAGATAGGGTAAATTGTACGTAGATAGGGGGTTGCCACAACCTCAAAACAGTGAACGGTCGAATTTTATGGGTGAAACGCACTATATCGGGGCCGAACGGCAGGGGGTTTTTGCACCCAGACCGGATCTCTCAGTACGTGCCCATTGACAACATCCGGGCTTATGATATAATTACCTATAGTTATATATATGCATATGGAGTTTTATCATGGGCGGAAACCGGAGAAAAAACAGTAATTCGAGATTCATACGGGCCGAGGATGTCTTCAGAAAACATGGCGGCCTTCTTCGTACGAGTCAGATCCTTCGCGAGGGCATTCATCCTGACACCCTCTACACGATGCGCGATTCGGGAACTATCGTGACTGTGAGCCGCGGAGTCTATCGCCTTTCTGACAACCCTCCCCTGAGCAATCCCGACCTGGTAACAGTCTCCATGCGGATACCAGCCGGAGTGATATGCCTCATCTCGTCTCTATCGTTCCATGACCTCACGACCCAGATACCACACGAAGTCCACGTAGCGCTCCCTAAAGGAGCCGAGGAACCGAGGCTTAATCATCCACCAGTCAGAGCCTACCGTTTTTCAGCAGAATCCTTCAGAGAGGGCGTGGACACTCATGAACTCGACGGCACGGATGTGCGGATATACAATCCGGAGAAGACACTCGCCGACTGCTTCAAATTTCGCAACAGGATCGGCCTCGACACTGCGATAGAGGCTCTTCGTCTCTATCGTGATAAAGGAGACCTGAGAGTGGACAGTATCATGCGCTATGCATCGATATGCAGGGTAGAGAAGATCATCAGGCCATATCTTGAGGCGATCCTCTGATGCCGCGGGAGGTCAGGGGGCTCGCCGCTTCAGTGCATCAACGGCTTCTCGATAAAGCCAGAGAGACTGACCGCCCCTTTAACGAGCTTCTGCAATATTTCGCAATAGAAAGATTCATCTACAGGCTTTCACGAAGCGCCCACGCGAAAAGATTCATCCTGAAGGGAGCACTGATGCTCCCTGTCTGGAGCGGGACTGCATCGCGTCCGACCAGGGATATTGACTGCCTTGGAAGTATGGACAACGACCTCGATGCTATCGCATCAAAAGTGCGGAAGATATGCCGCGTGTCTACGACCCCGGATGGAATGGCATTCGACGCGGAGTCAGTAACAGTGAACCGAATTACAGAAGATGCCGGATATGGGGGAGCCCGGGTCAAGCTCCAGAGCAACCTGGGAAATGCTCGCGTTTCCATCCAGATGGATATCGGGTTCGGGGATATGATCATTCCCGGGCCAGAATCCCTGGTTTATCCCGGCCTCCTGGATTTTCCCCGAGCGAAGCTGAGGGGATATTCAAAGGAGAGCGTTATTGCCGAGAAATACCACGCGATGGTCAAACTGGGCGTCCTGAACAGCAGAATGAAGGATTTTTACGATATCTGGCTGCTTTCGAATACATATGATTTCAGAGGCGATATCCTGGCAAAAGCTGTTACGAAAACATTCAGCAACCGGAATATGTCCATCACTTCGAATCCGACTGTCTTCGAGTCATCATTCGGGAAAGACAACGCCAGGAATACTCAATGGATGGGGTTCATCGGCAGGACCAGGCTGAACGATGTGCCGAAAACATTCAGTGAAGTTTCATCCTCGACCAGAAGATTTCTCCGACCGGTCGTATTGGCAATCGCCAATGACAAACTATTTAAAAAAAGATGGAAGGCTGCCGGCCCGTGGCGATAATTCGCTTTCCCCCGGGTTCTACTTGCCCCTGCCCGCAAGATCGAAGTGGAGCTCTCCCCCTGCGACCAGTTCGCTGTGGAGCAGGTAGTTCCGGTCGAGCTTTTTCCCGTTCAATTTGACATTGCGGACATACCAGTTGTCCTTCTTCTGATCGGACGTCCGTATCCTCAGGATCTTCCCGTTACCGAGCTTCACATCAGCGCTGATGACGGAGGGACTGCCGATCTCGTACCGGTCGGACCCCGGGCAGACCGGGTAGAATCCGAGGGCGCTGAAGATGTACCACGCCGACATCTGCCCCGCATCATCGTTGCCGCAGAGGCCGTCCTCGCCGGGGCCGTACATCTCGTCGAGGATCTTTCGCACCCTCTCCTGGGTCCTCCACGGACTGGAGCTCCAGTTGTAGAGGTACGGGATGTGGTGGCCAGGCTCATTGCCGTGTACATAATTACCGATGATCCCGTCACGGGTGATATCCTCGGTATTCTCAATGTATGCGTCGTCGAGCTCCATCGTGAACAGATAATCGAGGCGCTTGGTGATCCTTTTCTTTCCGCCCATCATGGCGATCATTCCTTCGATGTCATGCGGAACGAAAAGGCTGTAGGTCCAGGAGTTCCCCTCTATGAATCCATGTCCGTGGGTATCGAGGGGGTCGAACTCTTCCTTCCATCTCCCGTCCGCGTACTTCGGGCGCATGAATCCTGTCGCCTCGTCGAAGAGATACGAGAATCCCATCGAGCGTTTGATGTACTCATCGTACCGGGCGTCGTCGCCGGCGATCCGGGCTATCTGCGCTATGCACCAGTCGTCATATGCGAACTCGAGGGTCTTCGAGACAGAGTTCGAGGATTCATCCTCGGGGATGAATCCATGTTCCATGTAACTGTCGAGCGCGTCGAAGTACGGCACGGTCGAAGTGCTGACGCAGGCGGCCAGGGCCTCGGCCGGATCGATATCGGTCGTACCCTTGACGAGCGCGTCAGCGATGACGGAGACGGCGTGATAGCCGATCATGCACCAGTTCTCGTTGGCGTAGTGGCTCCATACCGGGAGCATTCCGTGAACGCTCTGGTCGTGGTGAGCCATCATCGATCTGACCATATCGTCTGTACGTTCGGTCTGGATGATGTTGAAGAGGGGATGCAGCGCCCTGAATGTATCCCAGAGAGAGAATATCGTGTAGTTGGTGAACCCGTCAGACGTATGCACGTTCCTGTCGAGGCCCATGTAGCGCCCGTCGACATCCTCGTAGATGACAGGGCCGAGCATCGTGTGATAGAGGGCCGTGTAGAAGGTGATCATCTCTTCCGGGGTCATCATCTCGACGGTGATCTTCGAGAGCTCGGCGTTCCATTTCTCCTTCGCCTCGCGCCTCACCCTGTCGAAATCCCAGTGGGGGATCTCAGCCTCGAGGTTTTTCATGGCGCCCTCTGTGCTGACAGACGACAGTGCGAACTTGATCTCGATCTGCTCCCCTTCGCCCGTCTCGAAATCGAACCAGGCGCGGATCTCTCTGCCCGCCATCTCGGGGAAATCTCTCGTCTCCTCGAATCTCCTGTAGAAGCCGTTATAGATCACTTCCTCGTACTTCCTGTGCCCGTAGCCGAGGAACGGCCTCGAGAACTTCATCGCGAAATAGACGACCCTCGTCCTCGCCCACCCATTCGTCTGCCTGTAGCCGGTGACCAGTGAGTCGTTCTCGACGCGGACGAACGTCCAGACGTTCTTGTTATCGTGGTGATAGATGTTGTGTGTCAGATCGAGGAGGATCCGGGACCTGTCGGCCTCGGGGAATGTATAGCGATGGTATCCGACCCTGTCCGAGGCGGTAAGCTCGGCCAGTATCATTGGATCCTCGAGAAGGACCCTGTAATACCCCGGTTCGGCGTGCTCGGGGCCGTGAGAGAATGACGAATGGTACCCGGTGTCCGGACCGGCCCCGTCATCGACGATCGCCGGCATGACGAGGAAATCCCCGAGGTCGGAGTGGCCCGTCCCACTGAAATGCGTGTGGCTGAACCCGATGATCGTACTGTCGCCGTACTGGTACCCCGAGCAGTACCTGTAGGTGTCCTTGTTGTAACTTCCGTCCTCAGCGAACATCGGCTGGGCGTCGGTCTCGGGGCTGAGCTGGACCATCCCGAACGGCGTCGTCGCGCCGGGGTAGGTGTGGCCCATGTTCTTCGTGCCGACGAATGGGTTTACGTATTGAGCGAGGTCGGGGATGTCGTTAACGGGGTCAACACCCTGCTGCCCACACGACAGAAGGGAGATAAGCAATATCAGCGATCCGGCCAGTCTGTATCTTTTCATTAGTATATCCTTTTACCAGGTAGTTGACGTTCAGCGGATTCTACCTGATTACAGGCAGGAATCAAAGAATACATGTCCCTTGATTCCGACGGGCCTGATGGGTCACAATGAGATTCTACTGATATTCTGCACACTGTTTCCGGGAGCCGCATGATGGACAGGATCAGACTTCACGAGAACGGGCCGGAGGTTTCCCGCATCGCCGCGGGCCTCTGGAGACTGGACGGCTGGGGCCTGTCTGCATCCGGTCTCCGCGACTGGATCGAGGGTGCGATAGACCTCGGCGTTACGACCTTCGACCACGCCGACATCTACGGGAATTACACATGCGAGAAGATCTTCGGCGAAGCGCTGGCGGAGACCCACTCCATCCGGCCGAAGATACAGCTCATCACAAAGTGCGGGATCCAGCTGGTTTCGGAGAACAATCCGGGTTGCACGATAAAACATTACGACACATCGCGTGAACATATCCTGAAATCTGCCGAGAACTCGCTTCAGCGGCTGCGGACCGACTACATCGATCTTCTGCTTATACACCGCCCCGATCCTCTGATGAACGCGGACGAGGTCGCCGGAACATTCACAGAACTGAAGGAATCGGGGAAGGTGCTTTTCTTCGGTGTTTCGAATTTCAACACATCACAGTTCGAGACTCTTCAGTCGAGGCTCTCCTTTCCGCTGGCAACGAACAAGATCGAATGTTCCGTATTGCACACGGAGCCGTTCGATGATGGGTCACTCGAAACCTGTGCCAGGAACGGGATGTCTCCGATGGTATGGAGCCCCCTCGGCGGCGGCGAACTGTTTACCGGAGAGACCGATCAGATTATAAGGGTCCGCAAAGAGCTCGAGGAGATCAGCGAAAGACTCGGGATCGAATCGATCGACATACTGGCGCTGGCCTGGCTCCTCCGTCATCCTGCGGGCATAGTCCCCGTTATCGGGACACACTGCCTGGACAGGATGAAGCGCGCCGTCGAGGCGGCTGATATCGAACTCCCGCGCGAGGACTGGTTCAGGATCCTGAGAGCTTCGAAGGGAACGGACGTTCCCTGACCGGGGATTATCATGCAAGAAAAGATCAGATGGGGGATCCTCGGGCCCGGCCGCATCTCGGGGAAATTCGCAGCGTGCCTCACGGAGGCAGAAGGGGCCGAGCTGGCCGCTGTCGGATCTAGAAGCCTCGAACGGGCTGAAAAATTCGCATCCGAGTTCGGATTCGCCAGGGCACACGGCAGTTATGAAGCGCTTGCCGCCGACAACGGCATCGATGCCGTATATATAGGAACGCCTCATTCATTCCACAGGGAACATACGATACTCTGCCTCAAGGCCGGCCGGCACGTCCTCGTCGAGAAGCCTTTCGCAATAAACGCCTCAGAGGCGGCAGATATGATCGCCGCGGCGCGCGATGAGAAGCGGGCGCTGATGGAGGCGATGTGGATGCGCTTCATGCCGTCGATCGTAAAGGTACGCGAGCTGATCGCAGAAGGCGCGATCGGAGATGTACGAACAGTCACGGCCGATTTCGGATTCCATGCGGAATTCGACCCGGAAAACCGCGTCTTCGACCCTGCCCTCGGCGGCGGGGCCCTGCTCGATGTCGGGATATACCCCCTCTCCCTTGCCCACATGCTCCTCGGGGAGCCGGAGACCGTCGAGGGAACGGCGCATATAGGTGAAACCGGGATAGACGAAGAGTCTACCGCGATACTCAGATACGATGGAGGCCGGCAGGCTGTCCTCACAATGGCCGTACGCCTCGAGACTCCGTGCGAGGCCACCATCATCGGGACGGAAGGATCGATCAGGATCCCGGCGAAGTGGTGGAGGTCTGATCGCATCTATGTAAGTCAGGAAGGCCGCGGCGAAAGGACGATCGACCTCCCGACCACGGAGAACGGGTTTATATATCAAGCTGAGGAGTTCATGGTGATCATCCGCGGAGGAAGACTCGAATCGGAGATCATCTCTCTCGACGAGAGCCTTTCCATCATGCGGACGATGGACAGGATCAGGGAGAGCTGGGGACTGAAATACCCGATGGAGCAGTGATCATGAATAAAAGAAGACTGGGAAAGACGGGCCTGTCTGTATCGGAGATATCGTTCGGAGGATGGCAGCTCGGCAACGACGACTGCTGGGAGGGGATGGACAAAAAGACCGCGCACGGGCTCGTCCACGCTGCCCTCGACGCGGGGATCAACCTTTTCGATACGGCCCCCAACTACGGAGGCGGTGAAAGCGAGAGGGTCCTTGGAGAGGCCCTGAAGGGGCGGCGCGACGATGTCGTTCTCGTCAGCAAGTTCGGCCGCAGACCGGACGGACCGAAGGATTTTTCGGTTTCCGGGTTCCGGGACAGCCTCGACGCGAGCCTCGAGAGGCTCCAGACCGACCATCTCGATGTCCTGCTCCTCCACAATCCACCGGCGGAGATGTACGAGGGCACCGATCCGCTGTGGGAGGCACTGGAAGCCGCCCGAACCGAAGGTAAAATAAGACATTACGGCGCCAGCCTTGATTTCGCCTCCGAGATAGAGGCCTGCCTGAGGAATACCGGCTCAGAGGTCCTCGAAGTCTTCTTCAATATCCTCCACCAGGATGTCAGGAGGGCTTTTCCTCTCGTCCGGGAAAAGGACGCCGGAATCATCGTGAAGATCCCCTTCGACAGCGGCTGGCTGACAGGTAAATATAATAAAGACAGCCGGTTCGAGGGCATCAGGGGACGCTGGAGCGAGGAGGATATCGCCAGGCGGGCCGGACTGGTCTCCCGGCTGAGCTGGCTCACCGCGGACGGGTCGGACCCGGCACACAAGGCGATCGCCTATCTGCTGTCATATGAAGAAGTAAGCTGCGTAATACCTGGTATAAGGAAGATGGAGCACCTTCAGGGCAATATCGAGGCTGGCGGCAAATCGCTCAGCATGGGCGATAGAGAAAAACTCGAGTATTTCTGGGATGAATTCACAGAAAACGGCAGGAATCTGTTAAACTGGTAGGCGCCTACAGGAATATATAGGGGAAACCCCGCATTGACCTAAGGGGGTTGAATTCCTTATATTTCGATGAAATCAATGTGTAATTAAGAGTGATTCCGTTGAAGCAATGACATCCCCTGTCCCGTGGCGGGCAAGTACCGGAGTGTCCGGTCCGGCGGGATCCGCAGATCTGGAATCCCTGATATCGATGGAGGGTTGAGATGAATTCGAAAAAGATCCTGTACGCGGCAATAGCCGTCATGACTGCCCTGAGTCTTTTCGGCTGCGACCGTGACGACAGCACACTCGAGCCGGCTCCGATCAACACTGACCCGGTTGTCTTTATCGACACCTTCGGAGACAATATCGACTACCAGGCATTCCTCAATACCAAGGTCGACGCGGTCCAGATCGATACGGAGGTCAAGCACGCCGGGACGGCCTCCCTCAGGGTGACGATCCCCGGACCGGACGATCCCTCCGGATGGTTTGCCGGCGGCGCCTTTGTCGAAGCTATCGGGCGCGATCTTACTGGCTACGACGCAATCGCCTTCTGGGCGAGGTCGAGCAAGCCCTCCTCGACTATCGATGTCGTCGGGATGGCAAACGACAATACGGGCAACTCACTATACGAAGCACAGACCACCCATATCGAGCTGACGACTGCCTGGCAGAAATATATCGTTCCCATCCCCCTGCCGGGAAAACTCGGCCTCGAGAAAGGGATGTTCTTCTTCGCCGAAGGATACGAAGAGGACAATATTGCCTATACGATATGGTTCGATGACATCATCTTCGAAAAGACCGGCCTCGTGACGAATCCCAGGCCCTCTCTCGATGTAGCGGATTTCAGCGCCTTCCTCGGAACAAGCGTGGACATCCCGGGCACGACCACAATTTTCGATGTCGACGGAACGGACATGCTCATCGAACATAAACCCGCCTGTTTTACCTTCATCTCGTCTGACGAGGATGTCGCGAAGGTAGTCGACGGAAAGATCCAGTCACTGAGCGTAGGGAACGCCACGATAACCGCCGCGCTCGGAACGACTCCGGCCGAGGGAGAGATAGCGTTCACCGCTCTTGCGGCGCCTGTCGTACCGGCTCCGACACCGACTCAGCCGGCGGGCAGTGTGATATCGATCTTCAGCGACTCGTACAACGATGTATTGGTCGATTCATATTCTCCTGACTGGGACCGTGCCGACCTTGCCGAATTCTCGATCGACGGTGACAACATACTGCTCTATACGAACATCAATACATACGCCGGTATCGTTTTCAACGCGGTGATAAACGCGACGGGCTTGGATTACCTGCATGTCGATTTCTGGCTGCCCGAGGGCGTCATCTTCGTCGGCGTGAAGCTTGTCGATTACGGAGAGGACGGCGAGTTCGGGGGGGCCCCCGATTCCGAGAAAGAGCTGATCTTCACTGCCGCAACGACACCCTCTATCACCCCGGGGACATGGTCCAGCCTGGACATTCCCATGGCTGATTTCATGGTACCGGGCGGACTGGTCCAGAGAGCCGCTCTCGCGCAGATGTTCATAACGGGCTCCAACATCACGGCCTTTACAGATAACATCTATTTCTACAGTGTTCCCGAAACAACCCGATAGATGGACGGAAGAATACAAAATCGATGATGCGAAACATGATAGAACGATACATACATACAAGGCTGCCGGGCGGACTGATCGTCTGCCTGGCGGCTTTCGTCCTGGCCCTTGCCGTCCTGCCCGGATGCAGCGACGACGAGGAAATGTGGGAATATGAACTGATATGGGAAAACGAGTTCGAGGGACCGGCAGGACAGCTGCCTGACGCGGAAAACTGGACATACGATATCGGCAACGGCCGCGGAGGCTGGGGAAACGCCCAGCTCGAATACGACACTGACAAGCCCGAGAACGTCTCCCTCGACGGGAACGGCAACCTCGCCATTACAGCGCGCGAGGAAAGTTATGAAGATTTCGATTACACGTCAGGGCGCATAAAAACACAGGGCCTGTTCGAATACGCGAGGGGGCGTTTCGAGGCAAGCATCAAGCTTCCCATCGGGCAGGGTATCTGGCCCGCCTTCTGGCTCCTCGGCACCGACATCAACACGGTCGGCTGGCCCGAGTGCGGCGAGATCGATATCATGGAGTACCGCGGGCAGGCGCCCAGCATTGCGCAGGGCGCGGTCCATGGACCTGGCTACTCCGGGGGCGGCGCGATATGGCGCGCATTCGCGCTTACCGGCGCCGGATTCAACGAGGATTTCCACGTTTTCGGTGTCGAGTGGACCAAGGACCGGATCGTCTTTTATATCGATGACAAGCAGTATTTTTCAGTTACCCAGGCAGACGTAGCCAACAAAGGTGACTGGGTCTTTGATCACAACTTCTTCATCATTCTCAATGTCGCTGTAGGAGGAAACTTCGTCGGGGATCCCGATGATACGACAGTCTTCCCGCAGACGATGCTCGTCGACTGGGTCCGCGTCTACAAAGGCGAGTAAATCGCCCCCCTCTATGCCTGGCTTGCCTTCCGCTCAGCGAGTTCCTTCTCGATCTTTTCCATGGTCTTGTCGTCCAGCTCATAGAAGATAGCCGCAACGACCGCGATGGCCGATCCCGCAACAGGGATGTAACTCATCATCAGCCGTATTCCCGCCAGTGTCTCGGGGCTCTGTGTCACATTCGGCTGGAACCCGAACTCAGCCAGCAGCCAGCCTGCCAGTCCGCCGCCGAGGGCCATCCCGAACTTCTGCGAGAAGGTCGCCGCGGAGAAGATCAGGCCCGTGGCCCTTCGCCCGAACTTCCATTCCGAATAATCGACGGTGTCGGCATACATCGCCCACAGGAGAGGCGCCTGCGGGGCCATCACGAAAGAGATGATTATATTGACCACGAACATCAGGACTATCTGATCCTTCGGTACGTAATAGAAGACTATCGTAAAGACGCTGGCCAGACCCATGACGATCAGATACAGCCTCTTCTTGCCCAGCCTCCTGGAGAGAAAATCGGTGCAGGCTACACCGGCGATGATGGCGACGGTCCCCGTAACCATGAACAGGGAAGCGAGCAGTTCGTTTTCGATGTAGTACTTGAAGTAATACATTATCGTGCCCATACGAATTATTATGTAACCGAGAGTGAATATGCTCATCACGAGAAGGATCATCCAGGGCCTGTTCCGCACGAGATTTCCCAGGTCCTCCTTGAGGTTTGTCTGCTGATCCTTCGATGGCTGTACCCGTTCCTTCGTGAGAGCGAATGTCAGGTAGAAGAGGATGCAGGCCAGCACTCCGTATATGACGAGCGTATACTGGAAACCTTTCGCCACATCCACTTTCCTCACGGAGAATGTCAGGTCCTCTCCTTCTGGATCGATAAACGCTTCCGAGACATCCAGCACGTACTCGCCGAATCCCTCGTTCAACTCAATATTGTCGAATGAACTGATGATCATCGGGGGATCGTTCTCCCCTGATTCGACCTTGACGGAGAAAGAAACCGTCGCTGAGCCTCCCCTGCCGTCGGTCGCTGTTACGACTATTTCCGAGATGCCGGTTCCCCTGACCTCGAGAGCAGCCTCGTTTCCGGCGATGTCTGCCGAAGCCACTGCATTGTCCCCGGTTGACACACTGAAGGCGAGCTGGTCTCCGTCCTGATCGGTGAAGTGTTTCGAGAGATCGACTGAATGCCTTCCGGATTCCAGATCGTACGTCCCGTCGGGAATACCATCTGTCAGGACCGGCGGATTGTTCCCCGTCTCATTGATCCTGACTACGAATACGTAATCCTTCCTTCCATGGTGTTCATCGAATGCCGTCAGGGTGATCCTCGATATCCCCGGTCCCTTCTCCCTGAGGACCAGCACGGAATCTGATTCTACTGCCGTCTCAACGACACCGGTCTCGCTGCTTGCCGCTTCATAGCGCAATCTGTCTCCGAAAGCACTGTGGAATATGTCGCCCAGAGCGATCCGCCTCGTTCCGAATCCCTGCTCCAGGTCCATATCGTTGACAGGTCGCTGAACGACCGGAAGGCCCTCGCCCGCCCTGTTGATCTTGACCAGGAATTCCTGA
The DNA here is from genome assembly GCA_964457905.1 of uncultured bacterium. Lineage (GTDB taxonomy): Bacteria > Krumholzibacteriota > Krumholzibacteriia > Krumholzibacteriales > Krumholzibacteriaceae > JAUWCL01. The sequence goes on from CAYWGA010000059.1 coordinate 19,805, forward strand.
GTTGTTTTATGATACCCATCGTCGGCTTCGACTATGATCCTCGATGTCCGCGTATCGACTTCTTCTATTCTGACGATATCGCCCGACAGCGAGATGCCCTCGTCCTGGTTCCCGAGGGAATTAACGAGAGGCAGCGTAGCGCCCTGTATTATGAAAGCCCCCACGAACGCGAGCACGAATCGATAGGTCGAGGCGCTCGTCCTCTCCCTTGAATGGGGCGAAAGGACTCCCAGCAGTGCCGAGTAGGGAATATTGATCGCGGTATATGCCATCATCATCAGGATATAGGTGATGTAGGCATATATTATCTTGCCCTGGAGACTGAGATCGGGTGTCGTAAATGCCAGAACACCGATGACGACCAGCGGGAGCATCATCCACAACAGATACGGCCTGAATTTCCCCCACTTCGTATTTGTCCTGTCCGCGATTATCCCCATCATGGGATCGTTTACGGCGTCCCAGAATCGCGTAACCATGAACAGGAATCCCGCCACGGCTGCCGGGATCCCGAACACATCCGTATAGAAGAAGAGGAGAAAACTGATGAACATCTGGAAATAAAGATTGGACGCGGTATCCCCGAACCCGTAACCGATCTTTTCCTTAACCGACAGCCGGTCTTCGACATTCATCCGGTTCTCCTTATTGATCATGGTATCGTCACTCGATGATGATGGTCTGGAGGGCGCTGCCGGGAATAGCGATCTCGACAGATTCAGCATCGAGCTCGAGAGAGAATCTCTCGTCGTGAGGCGCCTGGTTCAGGATTTCCACGACAATGCTCCCGTCCGGATTCTCCAAAGCAGTTACCATCAGGCCTTCGATCCCGCAATCCACGCCTATACGCACCGCCCCCGGACGTATGTATCTGCTGAAATGGCGCATCACGTAGTAGAGCGGAGTATAGTAGACCTCGTCTGTTTCCGGCTTCACGATTACCGGCGCGATGCACCAGTTATTAGCGTGGTTGGG
>CAYWGA010000060.1:0-20309 GCA_964457905.1 uncultured bacterium
CCGTCTGGGTAGCGCAGCGGATACCGGACGACCATGTCGGCGTCAATGCAAACGCTGCGAGGATCCTCGAGATAGACCTCGACGATACCGATAATTTCATGGCCTCTGATAATATATTCGATGTGGCCGTAGAGAACGGTTACTGGGATCCCGATTCCGGCGAACCTTTCAAATTTGCCTACGCGTATAATCCGGGCGGGCGCAACAGCATGGCTGCTAGACGCCGCGAGTGGCGGGTCTTCGACCTGCTCGCTCCCTCGCTCGAGCTCGATCCGAACGACAAGGATTACCCCTTCTCGGTAAAGCCCGACACACTTGTGACGATCGCGCAGATCATGGAGATATTCCGTGACACATTCGAGGGGACAGAATTCGACATGACCAAATTCATGTATGTCGAGACCGACCCCGGGAAATTCGAGAAGAGCCCTTACGCTAACCCCTTCATGCACTACGACATGATGCCTCTGTTCAAGATCAACGGCAGCTGGAACAGGATGGGTGAGAGGTGCATCGCGAGATATTACTGCACATATATCACGATCACGCAGTCGCGCTCATCACTTCCCGACCCGGTCGGAGGGCTCGTCTGGTTCGGGTGGGACAATCCGGCCCAGACGGCATTCGTGCCCGTCTACTGCGGAATCAAGGATATTCCCGATTCATGGAAACTCTGCGGGCGCCCCGCTTTCGACCGCGATTGCGCGTGGTGGGCGTTCAACCGGGTGTCCGATCTCTCCGCGCAGAAGTGGGGGTACATGAGAGTGGATGTCGATTCGGTCAGGACCGGATTCGAGGAGGAGGCTTTTGCGAAACAGGCGGAGGTGGAGAAGAAAGCCGCCTCGCTCTACGCGAAGTCTCCGAAGAAAGCGCAGAAATATCTCACGGGCTACACCGGGGAGTTCGCTGACAGGGCCACGAAAGCCTACTGGGACCTCGGCGATCATCTCTTCTGGAAGTATACGGGCAAGTTCTAGTTGAGGCTCTGCTGTATTGACATATAGATAACAAAGCGGAGGGCATCGGCCCTCCGCTTTCCTTGCTGTTCTTTAAATCAGACGCAGATTACTTTTCGGTGATCTTCAGGATATCCTCCTCGAGAGCGCCCTCGGGAGTCTCCTCGATCCGTCCCAGTTCTTCGCCGTTGCGATAGAATATGAACGTCGCGACCCTTTCGGCCTCGTAATATGCCTTCACCGCGTCTGACCAGTCGAGAAGCTTCTGTTCGATACCCATCTTCGTGGTGAATCTCGAGCTCCCGACAGCCATCATCTCGACATCGTCAACAGGATATCCCGCCTGCTCGAGGATCTTCCAGAGTCGGGGGACCTCGCGGCGCGAGTCGTGGCACCAGGTGCCGAGGACGATCTTGATCTCAACATCCAGCAGCGTGTCCTCGAGTTTCCCGACAACCTCAGCTCCGGGCTCGTACTCGAAGTAGTCCCTGTCCCAGTCGTTGATGTGCGTTGTGATATACGACCTCGTAACGTTCCCGAACAGGACAGGGCCACGATCCTCGATCTCGATCATCGTCGCTTCCATCTCTCCCGGGTCCTCCACTTCATCGATAGGCGGGTACTGCGAATCCCACCACTCGGGCTCTTCCTTGAGATGCTTGTCGAACCACGAGATGATCGCGTCGTTCCAGATCGACCTCTTCTTGTAATCGATGATGAAGTGGTTCTGGCCGGCGAAACGGAGGTACTCGACCTCGGCTCCGAGGATCTTCAGCGCGGTGTACATCTGCTCGCTCTCGCCGGGCGGCACGTTCGTGTCCGCGCCTCCGTGGAGGAGCAGGAGGGGAGTGACGACATTGTCGGCATGGAAGAGGGGGCTCTGGTCGATGTATACCTTCGGATTGTTCCAGGGGTAGCTCTCCGCCGCGGAGACCGCGTTGTAAGCGTATCCCCAGTATCCTTCGCCCCAGTAGCTCGGGATCAGGCTGATGCCGGCATGGGAGACTGCGGCAGCGTAGATATCGGTCTTTGTCACGAGCAGCTGCGTCATGAATCCGCCGAACGAGGCCCCGATGCACCCGACCCTGCCTGGATCGACAAACTTGTGGGCCTCGAGGAACTTCTTTGTCCCTTCGATGATCTCGTCGGCTACGATGATCCCCCACTCGTTGACATGTCTCGCCGACCATTCCTGCCCGAATCCGGTAGCGCCGCTGGGCTGCAACACGTAAACGACATAGCCCATCGCGGCCCAGAGGTTCTTCGGGTACCTGCCGCCGAACGTCCTGTCTACCGGGGAGGTCCCACCGTAGTAATAGACGATGCAGGGGTATGTCTTTTCGGCGTCGAAATCGGGGGGATAGTGGACCCGTCCCACGATCTCGCGGCCCTCTGAAGATTTGAAGTGCCAGGGCTCGACATTTCCGAGTTTCACGTTCCTGAACAGCTCGGCCCCGGGCTCATCTATCATCCTGACCTTCGGTTTCGATGACTTGAGCTCGACCGAGTAGACCCTCTGCGGCTGCGTCGCGCCGGAGCCGGTGAAGACGCCTACAGGTTTGCTGTCGGCGATGTCGCCTGACCGGATGACATCTACGCCGAGATCGAACTCGGTGAATTTTTCCTTCTTCGGGTCATACCTGTAGAGCTTCACATACTCGGTGTCACTGGCGACGATATAGATCTTGCTGTCGAACTTCGCCCAGGTCACCCTGTTGACCGCGGGATCGAAATCCTTTGTTATCGGTGTGACTTCTTTTGTCTCAGGGTCGAAGATATATATCTGTGAGTCATAGTCGTTGGGGATGACCCCTTCAGGCAGGTCCTTGCCGATGTCCCCGAATGTGGAGGGGCCGGCCGTGATGAGGAGCTTGTCGCCATCAGGGGACCACTGGACCGATCCGAGCCAGTGTCCCTCGAAGAGCTGCTCGACACTCTGGTCACGGAGGTCCATGAGAAGGAGTTCGGAGGTCCCGAACGGCCTCTCGGCCATGTCCTCCCACCTGCGCCCGATCAGAACGCGGTCGCCGTCGGGATGTATGTCGTAGACGTACGAACTGTGTTTGCCGGCTGCGATCTGTCTCGAGATCCCGCCCGGTATCGACATGATATGCAGGGACGATTTCGACCTTCCGTAATTCGTCCTGTCATAGACTCCAAGATGTCTCTTGACGCCTGTCTTGTCCTTTTCAGGGCTCTTGTTTATCGAATAGATGATCCAGTCGCCCTTGGGGCTCCAGTCATATCCGCCGAAATCATCGCTGAGTCCCTCGACGAGGGTCTCCGTGGAACCGGTGTCGATGTCGAGGACCTTGAACCGGCCGCCGGAGACATAGGAGATCTTTCTGGTGCCGGGAACCCACTGAGTGCTTCCGATCTGGGTATCCATGATCCTGTTGACGAGACCGCCCTTCGGGAGGCTCCTGATCTCGATCCATCTCTCACGTTTACCCTCGGGCGGGGTCATCCGGCTGATATTGATAATAACGAGGCTTCCGTCTGGCGAGACGTCGATCCTGCCGGCGCCGGGCACGTCCATGACCTGCGCGAGCGTCATGCCGGTGGTCGGATCGAGCGATACTACCGGTACCGCCTCGAAATCCTTGCCGGCCGCGAGCTTCGCGCCGAGATTCCATGCCCTGGCAGTATCGGCCGGCATATAGACGGCCTTTGCCAGGATGAGATGCTTGCCCTTCTCGAGCTTGGTGCTGCCGCTCTTTTTCTTGCCGCCACCCTTGGTATTCTTGACGACAGACTTGCCGTCGATGAATATCTCGAAAGGATCACTCGAGTTCGCCTTGAGGTCGATCTCCATCCATCTCGGCACTTCGACCCACGCGGCGAGCCAGGTGATACCGGGAAGGGATCCATCATGCGAGAGAGCGACACCTGCTGTATCGGCCGTCGCGAGGCTCCATGCCACATCACCGAATCCGGGTACGCCCTCGATGCCGCCTTGTACAGGGATCATCATGGACGGATCGAGATGATCGTATCCGAGCAGCCACGATGCGTCGAATTTCTTCTTCGATTCATCGTGAAAAGCCGGAAGGGGCACCGGTACAGGACCAAGTACGAGCCAGTCCGTTATACAGGCGAAGCGTTCATCTGCTTTTTCCGTTATGGAATCGGGTTTTTCCTCGGCCGGCGTAGTCGCTGCCGTCAATGACGGGGCAAACGCAGCCAGCGCGACCAGCGCCAAGACGAGGAGTTTTCTCGTGAAGGGGGACATGCGTGTCCTTTCTGTTGAAAAACGGTCCTGGCGGCAGAGCGCCGCCGCAGTCACAGGATAATACAGGGCATAAGCCATTATTTCAAGCGTGAGATGCCTCCCGAGACCGTAAAGCGGACTTGAACAGAGGCCCGTCAGTCGATATATTCCCGGGTGACTTTGAAACAGGAAAATATGGGAAAGGAGCCCGGATGTCTTTCAGAAGGATCACGGCAATACTGATACCGGTCATCCTGCTCGCCTCATGCGGCGGCAGTGAGGTAGAGACCGGAGCGACCAACACCTGGATGTCCTTCGAGACAGGGATGGAGCTCGCGCGCAACATGGGCAAGCCGGTAGTGATCGATTTCTATACGTCATATTGCCGTTGGTGCAAGGTGATGGACAAGGAAACCTTCAAGGATGCGAAGGTTGCTTCCTACCTGAACGAGCACTTTATCTCGATCAAGCTGAACGCGGCACAGACGACCGGGAGCCTCAAATACGATGGACGGACCTACACGCCGGCCCAGCTCACCAGGAAGTTCAAGGTAAGGGCATACCCCTCGATCGCCTATCTCGACAATAAGGGCGGGCTGGTCTTCGTCGACGCCGGATTCAAAAAGCCCGCTCAGTTTATGGTCAATCTGAAGTATATAACGAGCGGGTGCCACGAGAAGGGTGTATCGATCGAGCAGTTCAGGAACAGCGGGGGTAAGTGCGATTAGGCGGATCCATGGCCTGCTGATAAAACGCAGGCTTGCACCGGGCACCGTCCCGGCGTAATATGTATCCGGCACTCGATCAACAAGACATTTAACGAGGAAGGCTGAGATGAAGATAGGTGTACTTACGGGCGGAGGAGACGCTCCCGGGCTGAATCCGGCAGTAGCTGGTGTAGTGGAACGGGCGACGATGTATGGATACGAAGTAGTCGGACTCAAGAGGGGCTGGGAGTCGATCTCGGTGAAGGACAATGACGCACATGTCGTCAAGCTGGGTCCCGAGATCATCAGGGAGTACAGCCGCCTGGGCGGAAGCAAGCTGCAGTGCAGCAGGACCAATCCTGTCTCAGAGGATAATGACAGGACCGATGTCGTCAAAGAGAACATGAAGAAGCTCAAGCTCGACGCTATCGTGGCGATAGGCGGGGAGGATACTCTCGGCGCCGGTTCCGTTCTGTTCGACCGGGGGGTCCCCGTTGTCGGTATCCCCAAGACTATCGACCGTGACCTCTACGGCACTGAATACTCCCTCGGCTACGATACCGCGCTCAACGTGATCTGTGAGAGCGCGCAGCGGATAGCCCACTCAGCCGAATCGCACCAGACGGTCTTCTTCCTCGAGGTCATGGGCAGGCACGCCGGCTGGCTCGCCCTTCGCGGCGGCGAAGCGGCGTTCGCTGACATCATCCTGATACCGGAGCATCCCTTCGATGTCGGCCATCTCAAGGATGTGCTCCGCGAACAGCTTGAGAAGAGCCGCGACCAGGGCTTCGACCAGATATACAAGATGATCGTCGTATCTGAAGGTTCGCACATAAAGGGCGAGGAAGAGGTCCGCAAGGATACGAAGCTCGACGAGTTCGGCCATTACAGCCTCGGCGGGGTCGGCAACTACCTCAAGGGCCTTCTCGAGCATGATTTCCGCCTGACGAGATACACCGCTCTTGCCTACCTGCAGCGCGGCGCCCAGCCGACCCAGAAGGACAGGGCGATGGGCAGGCGGTTCGGCCACAACGCCGTTGAGATGATCAAGAACGGTGACTACGGGTTTTACGTGGGGGTCCAGAGGGCGCGGCTGGTCAAGGTCAAGCTGCCCGAGATATGGAAATCCCCGGCTCTCGTCGATGTCGCGAAGCATTACGACACAGAGAGGCTGAACGTAAAACAGCAGTGGACCGATATGGAGGACTAGGCTTCCGGCGGACCGTGTCAGTCGCGCCTGAACAGTGCGACCGATTCCACGTGATATGTTCCCGGGAACATGTCGATGAGATGTATCGCGGTTGGGTTGTACTTCGCCTCGGCGAGCCTCGCCGCGTCACGGGCGAATGTCGGCGCGTCACATGAGATCATGATGATCTCGCGCGGCCGCAGTTTGATGACCGATTTCAGGACAGGGGCAGGTATCCCGGTCCTGGGCGGGTCGATCAGGGCGAGATCCATCTTCCCGACCCTGGAGAATCCCCTCTCGGCCATTTCCCTGATGTACTTGACGTTGGCTACCTTGTTGAGCTTCGCCGCGGCTAGCGCGTTCTTGTGGGCCTGCCGCTGAACCTCTATCCCCACTGCATTGATGGCGCGGCCGGCCATCGGCAGCGTGAAGAATCCTACGCCGCAGTAGAGATCGAGGAATTTCTCCACTGTTTCGGTCGGCAGGGAGACAGCAAGTTCCAATAGCGAGTCGTTGAGATAGCGGTTTATCTGGAAGAATGCCTCCGGAAATACGGGGAAGCTGAAGCCGCCCGCCTTCATGAGGATGTCGGGCGGACTGATCACGCTGTCGACGCCCCAGAAATGGATATTACCGAAGCTGTCCAGCCGCGTCCTGACCTTGGACCCGGGCGTCAGGGATTCCGGGGGCAGCGCTGATATCGCCTCTCTCATCTCGGGTGGAAGGAGCAGGCAGCCCTGCTCGGGGAACGGCACTATCTCGTTTGATTCCCTCTTCGTGAATCCAGCCGTACCTCCTGATCCGACCTTGAACAGCGCGTGATTACGATAACCGAAGCGCTCGGGGCATCGGGTATACGACGAGATCTCGGCCTCGATCTTTCCTATGCGGCCGAGGGTCGAGAGGAAGGTCTCCTCCTTGACCCTTGTCTCTTCATCGTAATCGAGATGAAGGAAATGGCAGCCTCCGCATTTCCCGAAAACGGGACATTGGGCCTCACGTCTCTCCGGGGAGGGGTCGATGACCTCCGTGATTTCACCGAAGAGACAGTTTTTTTTCTTCTTGGTGACGGTGAACTCGACCGTGTCTCCCGCCGATGCGTAGGGCAGGAAGAGGGTCATTTCCTCGAAATGGGCAAGGCCCATCCCTCCATATACGATCTTTTCAACCCGTGTCTTGCCTGTTTTTCCTTCCATGAGACTGACTATAAGTCAGTCGGCCGGTAAAATCTACCTTTACCGTCCGGCTTTCGCCGCATATTATTCTCCAATACGTACTAAACGCATCAGGGCGGCGCTGGGCGTCAATTCGGCAGGAGATCGATTTGCGAATCGGAATGGTACTTCAGACGACGATTCCTCCTCACGATATACGGGTGGAGAAGGAAGCGGGGACCCTCCTTTCGCAGGGTCACGAGGTCCATCTCCTGCTCGAGGGGAACCCCGGCCAGCCCGACGAGGAGATGTGGGAGGGGATGCATCTGCTGCGCGGCGTGAGGATGAGCGCGGGGAGAGAGAAATTCCACAGGTACACTTTCAATTTCACATTTCGCGACAGCCTCTGGCGGAAGGCGATGACCGATTTCGTGAGGAGCAGGAAGATCGACGTCCTGCATGTTCACGACCTTCCGCTCGTCGGTGAAGCGGTCCGGGTCGGGAAGACCGAGGGCATTCCCGTGATCGCCGACCTTCACGAGAATTTTCCCGGGGGACTGCAGGTCTGGTATACAAGCGGGCTGAAGAAGAAGACGCTCTACAATTTCGGGCGCTGGTCCCGCTACGAGAAGAAGATCCTCGAAGAAGTCGACGCGGTCATTGCTGTCGTCGAGGAATCGAAGAAGCGGCTCGAGGCAATCGGCATACCCGGAGAAAAGATTTCCGTCGTCTCCAATACGGCTCACAGGAAGGGGGAGGAATCTCCCGTCGACCTGGACATACTTGAAAAATACCGTAACAGGTTTGTGATATCTTACGTGGGCAAGTTCTCCACCCACCGCGGGCTCGACGTCATAATCAGCGCGATGCCGGAACTCCGGAAAAGCGTGCCGGATGTCCTTCTCCTGCTCGTAGGTGACAGGAACAAACCGTACATGGATTATCTCGTCCGTCTTGTCGACAGGCTCGGATGCGGGGATGTTGTAGAGATGACTGGCTGGCAGACGTTCGACAGGATATGGAGCTACATCCACGCGAGTGATGTCTGTCTCGTGCCTCATCAGAGGAATCCTCATACCGATACGACGATACCCCACAAGATATTCCAGTACATGATGCTCGGCAAACCGGTACTCGTCAGCGATTGTCCTCCGCTGGCGAGGGTGATCAACGATTCGGGAGGAGGACTCGTATTCAGGTACGACGATCCGTCCGATTTTGCCGCGAAAGTCAGACAGCTCCGTGACGATCCGGGTCTTCGAGAGAAGGTCTCCGAAGCGGGAAGAGAAGCGTTTCTCGACAGGTACAACTGGGAAAAGACCAGCGGAGAGCTGGTAAGACTCTATGAAAATATAGGCCGCCGGCCGGGAGGAAACAGTTGAAGGTAAAACTGCTCGATCTTATTGCACAGCATGAAAGCATTCGCGGTGAGGTGATGGAGGCGGTCACTGAGGTGTTCGAGTCGCAGTACTTCATCCTCGGCCCGAAGGTGGCTGAGCTTGAAAAAGAGATCTCCGATTACTGTCAGGCGAAGGATTCGGTCGGAGTAGCCTCTGGAAGCGACGCGATCCTCCTCGCCCTGATGGCGCTCGGGATCGGCCCCGGAGACGAGGTCGTCACGACTCCCTATACATTCTTCTCGACGGTCAGCAGCATAACGAGACTCGGCGCCCGTCCGGTTTTTGCCGATATCGATCCGGTGACATACAATATAGATCCGGCCGCTGTCGCGGCGGCGATAACGGAGAAGACCAAAGCTGTGCTGGTCGTCCATCTCTACGGGCAGACCGTCGACATGGATCCGATCATCAAGGAGGCGGACGCTCGCGGGATACCCGTCATCGAGGATGCCTGCCAGGCGATAGGTTCCGAGTACAGGGGGCGCAGGGCAGGTTCGATGGGGCTTGCCGGCTGTTTCTCCTTCTTTCCCTCGAAGAACCTCGGAGGAGCCGGTGACGGCGGCATCATCACGACAAACGATGACAAGTTCGCGGAGGATCTCCGGACATTGAGGAACCATGGTGGCAGGGAAAGATACTATCATGACGAGGTGGGGATCAACAGCCGCCTCGACGCCTTGCAGGCGGCTGTTCTGCTGGTCAAGCTGCGGCACCTCGATGCCTGGAGCGATGGGAGGATCGCCAACGCCGCCCTTTACGACAGACTGCTGGATGGCCTCGATGGAGTGGTGACACCCGTAGTCAGCGAGGGAAACCGCCATATCTACAATCAGTACGTGATACGTGTTCCCCGTCGTGACGAACTCAAGGCCTTCCTTCAGGAGAACGATATCGGCTGCGAGATATACTATCCCGTTCCGCTTCACCTTCAGAAATGTTTCGCATTCCTCGGCGGCGCAGTGGGAGACTGCCCCGAGTCGGAGAGGGCCGCGCTCGAGACACTGGCGCTTCCAATCTTTACTGAACTGACGCCGGAGATGCAGGAGTACGCCGCGGGTAAGATAAAGGAATTCTACAGGTAGTCCGTCCGGTACCTGCCGTATGGAGGAGGTCGTCTTGAAGATCGTCTGCTTCTCTGAGATCCAGTGGCGCTATGTCAGGACGCGCAAGCAGCAGATCCTTTCCAGGTTTCCGGCTGACCGCGAGATCCTGTTCCTGTCCACGATCGTCAGGGGACGAAAGAGCAACTTCAGGCCCGAGAGGGACGGCAATGTGATCCATGCCTGCGTACCCGTCCTGAAGAATTTCCCCCAGAAATGGGCAAGGGCGCTGTTCTCTTTTCCACCCGCGAGGTTTCTCTGGAACATGATGCTGCTCGTATGGCTGAAGTGCCTGATGCGGGCGACCGGGTTCCAGTCGAACGACCGTGTCTTTTACGTCTCGAATGTCTACTACGCTTCGGTCCTTCCTCTTCTGGCGAGGAAACTGATGCTCTACGATTGTAATGACGACCCTCTTTCCTTCCCCAACGTGCCGGGCTGGGTCGGGGGCTGTTTCGGGAGAGTCGCCAGGGCGGCAGACGTCGTTACGACGGTAAGCGCCGGACTGGTCGAGATCCTGAGGGAATCTGGAGCTAAGGATCCGGTGCTGCTGGGAAACGGTGTCGACTACGAGCTGTTTCAGCGCTCAGCCGCTGACGGTATCCCCGATGATATGAAGGAAATGGGGCGTCCCGTGATCGGCTATGCGGGCGCCATAGCCCAATGGTTCGATTTCGAACTGATCGAGACGATAGCGAAGAGATTTCCCGGCGCGTCGATCGCCCTTATCGGGCCGGTATTCCGGGAAGTCGAAGGGAAGGCGCGAAAGCTGGCGGAAGATAGAAGAAATGTCGTCTTTATGGGCGAGAAGAGTTATGATGACCTCGGAGCATACCTCTCGTCGATGGATGTCTGCATGATACCGCTCGAAGCGAACGAGCTTCGGCGCCTAGCCGACCCCAACAAGCTCTACGAATACGCTGCTGTCGGCAGGCCCGTTGTCACCATGGCATATTCAGAGTATGTCGAATCTCTTGACGACCTCGTATACGTGGCCCGCTCCCGGGCGGAGTTTGTCGATAAGGTCGAGGAAGCACTTGGCAAGGGGGATGATTCCGAGGCTCTGCGTGAATTCGCCCGCGCGAGGAGCTGGCAGAGCCGCGCCGATGAGATGACCAGGCTCATCGATGAGGCAATCACCCGATAAACAGATTATTAAAGTCGAAGGCACCATGAAAGGAGCGGTATGAGGAAAGTCATTCTGCTTGTACTGGCAGCAGTTCTTACGGCCGGCATCTTCGCGTCCTGTTCGGGCGAGAAGGAAACAGCCGGCACGTCAGATCTCTATCTTCTCGAGGAACTGGAAGCTGCCCGTTCGGTCGAGGATGCGGACAAGAGGATCGAGAGGCTTGAGATATTTGCCGGCCTGCATCCGGACCACCCCTACCGGGCTCTCGCCTACGAGAGCATCATGGAGACCATGGCGGTAGGCAAGGGTGACATGGAGGGGGCGCTCGCTTACTTCGACGAATTGATGGAGAAGGAGAACGACCCGGCAATCCGCGGGAAGCTTCTCTTCTCGAAGTTCGAGTTTTTCTGGGAAGCAGATTCGATGCAGTCTGTCGCTCTCGCGAAGGATGTCATCGAAAGCGGAGAGACCGATTTCAGGCTCCTGATGTACATGGGCTATTACCTTATGGGCGCCGAGGGCCAGGAGGAGGTCGCCGACGCGGTCTTCTCGAAGCTGATCAAGGTGACCCGTGACGAGCACCGGAAGAACCACGCTCGTACAATATATGCGGAGTTCCTCGAGGCCGACGGCCGTGAGGATGAAGCGATAGAGGTTCTCGAGCTCGCTTCGTCATACACCTTCGCCAACGCGCCGCTGGGGAGCAGGCTATGGGATGAGGAAAAACATGAAGAGGCCCTCGCGAAATATGTCTACCTCGCGGCGGGAGCTCCCGGGTACAGGAAGTACATCAAGCTCGACAGCCTGTACGCTACCGTCTATCCCGAGCCGAACGATCTCGAAGCGAGGATCGCGGCGCTCAGGGTAGTCGACGGCCCGCAGGTTCCCGACAGGGAGTTCGTCGACATCAGGGGGATGAGCCATTCGATCGCGGGGTATCGCGGTTCAAAAGTGGTGATCACCGCTTTCAGCCCTACCTGACCTTCCTGCATTGCGGAGTTACCGCAAATGGAGGAGCTGAAGCAGAAGGAAGACGCTCTCGGATTCAAGCTGCTGCTGATAGACGGAAAAGGAATGCTGGGTAAGACCCGCGGTATCATGGATGACAAGAAGATCACCATTCCGGTTCTCCTGGACAGCAGTTCTTACTCGAGAAACGTTCTCGGCACGATGTACACTCCGACTACCTACGTGATAGACGAAGAGGGCCGGATAAGGTGCCGTCTCGTCGGTCATTCGGCAGATTTCAACGAGATAATCGCCGATGTCCTGAGCCGGATCTGACAAATCTGTCGATGGCGTATGCTATTGTAATTGTTTGAGATAAAAAAATAGCGAAGACCCTGCCCCTGAAAAAGGGGTGGGGTTCCTGCCATGTTGCCTAACGAAGTTGCTTCGCAGTTCCAGACAAGAACCCCGGAGGGGTGTTCCCCGAACAATTGGGTCTCGCACTAACAAGATAACAAAGAATCATTATAAGTCAAGTATTATTAGCCCACCAAAAAGGTAGGTAATTCCCCTCATTCCTGTCAGACACCGACCTCCTGAAGCTCGCCCGCCGTCAGGTTTATGCTCGCTTCTGATATCTGATCCTTAAGCTCGGGACCGATGTCGAGGGTTGCCGCCCTTTCCAACACGGCCACTGCTTCTTTCATGTCATCGAGCCGCGTGCCGAGTATCTTCGCCAGAGCGATAGACGACTTGGCGGTCACCGTGGGCACGGTATTGCATGTGATGATGAACCTGTGTATGTCGATCGCTTCAGGGTAATGTTCTTTAGATGAAAGCCATTTCGCAGACCTGAGAAGAAGCTGCGGGTTGACGTCGACCGAGGCGGCGGACCTCTCTTCGATGATCTCCAGTGCAAGCCTTGCGGCTTCCTCGTTGCGGGATTTGAGAAGCATGTTTTTCAGTACCTTCTCGTTAATCTCGCAGCACTCATCGGCCATATCGTGTTCCTTGTAAAGTACGGCGATATCACGCTGAAGACCGAGGTCCTGCGGGCGTTCCCCGACAAGGGTATCGAAGAGGAGCCTGGCTCTCTCGACATTTCCATTCGAGAGAAGTTCGCAGGCCTCGTTGAACCTCGGATCCTTGAGCACTCCGTTGTCGACCCTGGCCTTCTGGACAGAGGGATCTATCCATCTCGCCTCGACACCTGTCGCCTTGAATACGAGCGCTGTGATGACGCCACCGAGATAACCCGCGATATGCGCCATATACGCCACGCCTGAGCCGCCCATGAAATCAGAAAGCTCTTTCATCGCGACCTGCTGTATGAACCAGAAGGGCAGGAACACGAATGCGGGGAGGTAGAAGGTACCCCAGAACGGTCTGAACAGGAGCAGGAAAAAATAGAAGAACTTGATCTTCGTCATGAAATGTCTGACCGTAAAGGCTCCCATAGCCGCGGCGATCGCACCGGACGCGCCTATCATCGGGATGGTCGATCCCGGCTCTGATAGACAGTGCGCCAGCCCCGCGAACATTCCGCCGATAAGATAGAATCCCAGGAATGTCTTTCTTCCCCAGGTGTCCTCGAGAAGGCAACCGACTACCCAGAGGAAGAGCATGTTTCCCATGAGGTGCCAGAAATCTCCATGCAGGAACATGTGCGTGATGAAGGTGTGCACCCTGCTCATCCTGCCCGGGACGAGGCCGAGCGCGTAGTTCACATGGCTGTCGAGGACCTCCTGCTCACGTTTCTTGAGCCTCTGCCAGTCGTAGAAGTCACTCGCTTCCTGGCTGAATTCGTTGTAGAAGGTCTCGTCCCTTGCCTCGAGCTCGATGCTGAAATCCTCGACGTCGGTGAACGCGTCGTAATTACCACCCATCGCCGTAACGAGGCCCATCTGGAGATCGGAGTAATCCTCGGCATTCTCCATCATCTCGATACCGCCGGCAGCTTCATGGCTTATCTGACCGGGAACGCCGTTTTCACGGCCCTTATCCATGAGGTAGAGGCTGGTCTGTTTGGCGTAGAGGTCCCGGTGAACCCTGAACATCTCGTCGCCGGTCTGCCCCGACATCGAAGACGCGATGATATATACGATTATACATGCGGCGATAAGTCCGATGGTGACCTTGGGCTTCAGGGCTAGATCGGCTTTTGTGCCGATGGGGATGATCATAATCGGACCTTCCTTCTATTGCAATATGAGACTGTCCAATTGACAGCCTGTATCACTGAAGCCGGGTTGGATGCATAACCGCCTGTAAACAAATATCTTGATGAATTGTCCCTGGCCCGGCCGACCGTTTCACGGTCTATTCTGCAAGAAGGATTCCAGACTTGGGGCTAAGGAAGAAGCGAGGCTGCCAGCGGGAGCCGGCAGCCTTATGGGCCGTTGTCAGTGGTGCTGGAAGTCTATCAGCCGATCTCGACTTCCTCGCCAGGTTCGGGCAGGTGCACCGGGTATCCTTCAGCGACGAGGGTATCGAAGAGCTTGCGGGACTGTTCCTCTTCGCCGTGTACAAGGAATATACCCTTGACCGTGTCTTTCAGGGGCCTGACGTACTCGAGCAGGTCGTTGCGGTCGGCGTGTGAACTGAAGGCGTTCATGATCTCGACCTCCGCCTTGAGGTCGTATTCCTCGCCGAATATCTTTACGACGGGCTTTCTTTCGACGATCTTGCGGCCCAGCGTGTTCCTCGCCATATATCCGACGACGAGTATCGTGTTACGCGGATCGCCGATATTGTTCTTCAGGTGATGAAGGATCCTGCCGGCCTCGCACATCCCCGATGCGGAGATGATGATCATCGGGCTGTCGTCGTTGTTGAGTTCCTTGGAGCGGTTCACATCCTTGACGTACTCGAAGCTGATCGTTCCGAGCGGATCCTCGCCAGTGTTGAACGATCTGTACATCTCCTCATCGTATACCTGTGGATGATGAGAGAATATCTCGGTGACCCTTGTGGCAAGGGGACTGTCGATGATGACGGGGATGTCGGGGAGCCTGTTTTCACGCCTCAGCTGGCTGAGGAAATATACGATCTCCTGTGTTCTCTCCAGAGCGAACGAAGGGATGATGATCTTGCCGCCCCTGTTGACAGTCCGGATGACGCAGTCGGCAAGCTTCTCCTTGCCCGTCTCGATAGGGTCGTGTACGCGACCGCCGTAAGTGCTCTCAAGGATCAGCCAGTCTATCTCGGGCGGCTGCTCGGGGTCGTTGAGAATGGGAATATCCTTCCGGCCGAGGTCGACCGCATAAGCGAGTTTCACCTTGTTATCATCGGGACCGATCTCGAGGAGCGGGGTCGCCGATCCGAGGACATGGCCGGCGTCGTAGAATGTCACATCGATGTCATCGGTGACATTGACCCTCTGGTTGTACGGATGGCCAGAGAAGAATTCCAGCGCCTCCCCGGCATCCGCCTTCGTATAAATCGGTTTTACAGGAGGGAGCCCTTTCCTCTTGTGCACTTTACTGACATACTTGGCGTCTGATTCCTGGATGTGCCCGCTGTCGGGGAGCATGGCAGAGCAGAGATCCCTCGTCGGATCGGTCGTTACGATCCTTCCCTCGAATCCCTGTTTCACGAGGTTGGGGATGTTCCCGCTGTGATCGATATGGGCGTGAGAGAGGATGCAGGCGTCGATCTCTGCCGGCACAAAGTCGAATGTCGAGTTCCTCTCGAAGAAATCCTGCCGCCGTCCCTGGAACAGGCCGCAGTCGATGATGACCTTTGAGTTTTCCGTCGTTATGAGGTGGTTTGAACCGGTTACCTCTCTGACCGCACCGAGGAACTTCAGCTTGATTCCCATCGTTCTCCCTTCAAGAGCGTTGTGTATTTCCTAAATGTACGGTTCGAGGTCGAGTGTTGCACTCTTTTTCTTGCCGTCCCGGCTGAACTCTATCACGATCTTCTTTTCGTCCTTCTGCTGGAGAAGGGAGAGGATATGGTCGATATTTTCAGAAGAGGCGATATCGCCGCCGACTGCATGGATGATATCACCGGGACGGATTCCGGCCTTTGCCGCTGGTGATTCGGGTATGACGAGTCTTACTAGCAGGGCGCCATCACCGTCAGAGTCCATCTGCATCCCGGAGCGGTCCGGCCAGAAAGGATCCCCCGCGGAACTGTTAGGCTGAAGTACAGTTATCTGGTCGCTGTAATCGAGCCAGACGGTGAACCTTTCAAGTATATCGTTCCCTATCACGCCTGAAATGCCCTCGAACGCTCCAATGCCTCTGGCGCCCAACGGAATCGTGAAGACAGGTCCGTCGAGTTCTGTATTGCCGATGCGCAGCGATTCGAAACGGGCAACTGCGGCACGGTCCTCTCCTCCGGCGCCGGCAACGACTATCTCGACAGTCTTCCTGCCTTCCAGGAGCCCGTGCGCGTCAATGAACAGTTTCTGCAGGATCGAGGAATTCGCGCCGGTGTCTATCAGGAACGTGCCGTCGTATTTCCCGTCCAGCACGGCTCCGGTAGAGAATATCTTGTGTAGAAGGGGAGACTGTATTGTATCCGCTTCCGCGACCGGGGGCTGTGACCCCGGCCTGAAGAAGGTGATTGTCATCTTTTCGTAATCTATCCTGGTAACGAATCTGCTGAGGAAATCATATCCAAGAACTCCGCCAGTCTCTATACCTGAATAACGTTCGGTAATATCGGCGATAGCATAGATAATAGCTGTCTGCTCCTCGAACTCGATGTCGCCGGTCCTGAATTTCGGGATCCTCGTCATACTGAAATCGGTCATCCCGCCAGCTCCGGCGCCCGGGATCTTTCCTCCGACCTCGAGGCGCATGCTTTTCGCCAGCCCTTCATCGATCATCGTCATGCCGGCCCCCGAGTCGAGCAGGAAGAGCCGCTCCGGCCCTCCGTTTTCTATTTGTACGGGCAGATATATATGGTGGTTGACGTAGAAGAACTCCACCGTTGCCGAGTCGCCACCGGAAACGAAGCTGAAGTCGTCCACGAGATCCCCCGGAGGGAGGAATACAGCAGGGTCGACGTCAGTGTTTATCTCCATTGTCAGCGTTGTGACCTCAAGTGACTGTCCTATCGCCTTCTGTGTAGTGACGGACCTGTAGGGCATGACCACTCCGCCGGTATCGCGGTAATCGTAGAATCTCTGTTCGACCGTTCCGGTCATCGTCTCGATCTCCATCAGTACGATGAGCCAGGATGAAGGATCTATGTACAGCCTGCAGGGGTAGCCCCCATCGGGGGTGAGATCAAGCACGTAGCATGCAGAAGAATCGACTTCGGCAGTACCCGCGTATTCGATCACGGGATCCCCGATCATCGAGATATATCCGAAGTTTTCGAGGAGGCATGTTGTGACCTGGTTCTTCTTCGAGTCCTCGTCCTGTTTTATCTGGAGCATGCCGTTGGGGCCGACCATCCATATCCTGTCGCCGTCGTATCCCTGCGTGACCGTGAAGAGCCCCAGCCTCGCTTCGGTGAGGGAGAGGCACGGCATGAGATTGGTGGATCTGATCGTGCCCTTCATACCTGTCGAGATCATCTCGACCTCTCCGGTCGAAACGATCGTGCGGATATTCTCTATAGCGTTCCGTCCACCAAGGGCCTCAACATGTCTCTCGAGGAGGACATTCAGGTCGATTTCTTCGGCTTCCGCAGGCGAGAAAATAAATGCCGGCAGAAGAACGAGCATCAGTAAAAGACAGGTGGTTCTACCCATAATTTCCCCCGCTGACATGCGTAATAACACTCCGGACAATATTTTTAAAACTGCCTGTTCAGCCTTTTTGAGGCGGATGAGCTGTTTCACGGTCATGGTATCACAGAGTATGACGCGCTGGGTACCGCTATTGAAGAGATATACCTATTTACCGGTAATGGCACGGAATAGGAATAATGATTGCAATTTAAGGGGGTGAACCTTGAAGGACACCTTTGAACAGAACAAGAAATAAGGTTCTTCCTGAAGCGCATATTGGCGAGGCCGGGAATGGGGCCCTGGACCTCGCCGCGCTCAGGTTTCCCCACCCCGGTTATCACTGAAAATATTTGACGGATAAGGTGGTCAGGTGCCGCTGACAGTCATCGAGTCTATGCGAAGCGTCGGGCAGTTGATCGATCCCCGCCACTCGAGGTCATTACCGACCATCACTATTCCGGACAGCATCTGGGCGAAGGTTCCGGTGATGGTGAACTCGCTGACCGGTTCGGCCAGTTTACCGCCCCGGATCCATATGCCCTGGGCTCCCTGCGAGAAATCTCCGTTGTTCCAGTTTGCGCCGGGACCGGCCATCGAGGTGAGGTAGAGGCCGTTCCCGATGTCGGCAATGATCTCTTCAGGTGAATGCTCCCCCGCTATCATATAGAGGTTGGACGGGCCGCCTGCGTTGCCTGTCGTCTTGAGGCCCAGTTTCCTTGCCTGGTAGCTGCTGAGGAGATAACTCTCGAGTCTTCCCTTTTCAATGATCGTCTTTTTACGGGATCTGACTCCCTCTCCATCAAACGGCCTGCTTCCGGGCCTGCCCTTCATCAGGGGATCGTCGATGAGCGTTACGAGAGGCGAGCCGATCTCCTTACCCAGCATGTCGACGAGGAAGGAAGATTTCCTATAGATACTCGACCCTCCGGCAGCGCTCGTTACATACGAGATCAGCTGTCTGGCAGTGACGTCGTCAAAGACGACCGGCACCTCGCATGTCTTCGGCTTGACCGCTCCGAGCTTCCGGAGTGTCCGCTCGACCGCTCTAGTGGCGACCTTCTCGACCGGATCAAGACCGGCGAACGAGATCGAGGTCGAGTACCACCACGAAGACTGTTTCTTGCCCTTGTTCTCCCCCGATGACGGCCTGTCCTCGGCCGCGCAGGAGACGCTTATCGAACTCGATGTCCTGTCGAATGACTCGCAGAATCCCAGGGAATTGGCGAGGACGCTTGTCAGCGTGACCGTCGAGCATGAGGCGCCGTCACTTATCATCCGGGCGTCGAGCGAAGTAGTCGCCTGCTCGAGTTTCATCGCCATCTTTATCTTTTCAGCAGCTGTTACGGCGGCTGTCTCTTCGTCGAAAGATCCGAGGTCCCCTTCCGCGGCGCCGAGCTCCTCCTTGTCGGGAAGTCCGGCGAATTCGTCGCGGTCCATGACTCCGGCCAGCTCGATGCCCTCGGTGATGAGCTGCCTGATACTGTCTTCGGAGATATCGGTGGATGTGACGACAGCCTTGCGTCCGTCGACAAACAGGTCTATACCGATGCGCCTCGATCCGGACTCGACGAGGTTCTCGATCTCGCCGTTACGGACCGTGACCGCGAACTCGGTGTCTCTCAGAAGCGAGACCTCCGCCTCGCCGGCGCCCAGCGCGAGGGCTGTTTCGACCGTCTTTGCCGCCAGATCCTTCATCTGATCGTTTTCTATCACTGGAGCTCGCTTCCTCCCACTGTGATCTCCGATATCTTGATCGTAGGCAGTCCCACTCCGACCGGAGCTTGCTGGCCCTTGCCGCAGGTCCATCTTCCATCACTGAAAGCGAAGTCGCTGCCGGTCATCGTGACACGCGTCAGAACGTCGGGCCCGTTTCCGATCAGGGTCAGGTTCTTTACCGGCGCGGTGATCCGGCCGTCCTCGACGAGATACGCCTCTATCGGCACGAAGACAAAATCGCCGTTGGATATATCGACCTGCCCGCCCCTGAAGGACTTGCAGTAGATACCTTTTTTTGTCGAATGGAATATATCCTCAGGATCTGATTCCCCGGCGGCGAGATATGTCACCGTCATGCGCGGCAGGGGAGGACTCTTGTACGATTCCCGCCTGCCGTTGCCGGTAGGCTCGACGCCGAAGTACCTCGCGCTTATCCTGTCGTGCATGAACCCCTTGAGGATCCCCTTCTCTATCAGGACCGTCGGAGAGGGGATGGTCCCCTCATCGTCGAAGTTGATGGCTCCCCGGTCGTTCATCACCGTTCCATCATCTATCACGGTGACCAGTTCGCTCGCAACCCTGTCGCCGATGCGGTCGGTATATATCGAAGTCTTTTTCCTGATGAAATCCGCTTCGAGCGGGTGCCCGACCGATTCGTGGAGAAGGACCCCCGATTCGGCGGGTGCCAGTATCAGTTCCATGGGGCCTGCCGGCGCGTCTACCGCTTCGAGCAGAAGAACGGCCTGCCTTGCCGCTTCCGAGCCATGTTCGGACGGGGTCATTCCGGCGGTAAAATAACTGCTGCCTACCCTTCCGCCGCCACTTGAGACTCCTATCTGCCGCGTCCCTTCAGATTCAGCCACTACGGAGACGGATATTCTCAGCATCGGCCTGGTGTCCCGCAGCAGCCTGCCCTCCGATGTGGCGATTTGAACCGTGCTGAGGCTGTCAGCCAGTGAAACGGTCACCTTTATTATGCGCGGGTCGTGTTTTCTTGCCGCCTCTTCCGCTTCCTCTATCCAGGCGATCTTCTTCTCGAGGGGTATTCCGGTGACAGGGTCCTCGACGGGGTACCTGTTTGTGAACGGTACCTCGCTGACAGAGACCGGC
>CAYWGA010000061.1:0-19963 GCA_964457905.1 uncultured bacterium
ATCATAGACAATGTCAGGGAGTATGACAGGACCGGCAAGATGCCTGTCTATACGATCATGCTCGACCAGTTCTACTTCGAAGCGGGGAAGGGCAAACTATGGCTCGAGTTCCTCGAGGATCCACTAGACAGAACCGTCGATCTTCCCAAGGGATTCGAGGAATGGGAAGAGAATATACAAAGCCTTCAGGCTGAGCTGTGGGCCGCTGTCGATTCATCCGAGGCCCTGAGCGCGGGGCGCGAGGCGTACGGTGAGAAGTGGTTGAAGAATCTTGTCAAGGTCCACATCAATATCACAAATCCAGCCGACTTCTCGTTCAGAAGCGCCAATATGTTCAAGTACCTCTGGTTCGTTCCCGACATCCTCTTCAGGGACCACAGGAAGATAAGCTTCTACGATCTGACCGAACTCGATCCGGGCAAGGGTGAGGGTATGTTCACTGGAATGGGTGTGGGCGAGCATTACGCCGGCGCCACGTGGGACGACAGGGCGATCCTCGCAAGGGGCCCCGCCCTCCTCGACCTGAAGACCGAGGCGCGTTTACTTCTGCTCTCGCAGGGATTCAAGGACAACGAGATTCCCGCTCCGCTGCGTCCCATCGCGAAGCCCGACGACTATGACGACAGGGTTCAGGAACTCGTGGACAAGGGCTGGACCGGGTCGTCGATGCAGCTTCACAACCACACGGGATTCGGTCAGAAGCAGGACAACGTGGTCAAGGGGGTCCTGTACAACCTGATGCCCTCCGGCACCTTCATGCTGATCCCCGATTCTCTATGGAACAGCACCTTCTGGGGATCGATGCTCTATGGTGCGGCGATGAGGGGCTGCAGGGTACATGTTATCGCCCCATCGCTGGCCAACGCTCCGAGCGACGGCATTCCGCAGATGGCGAGGGCGAACGAGCTTTTCACACGGTTTATTCTCCTGAAAAACGAATTCAGCGATGAACTGGAGTATGTCGGAGGGAAGTTCAGGGTAGGCGTCTACAATTACGATGGAGATGTCCAGGACCAGATCGGGCGGGCGGAAGCGATGCTCCGGCATATGGACGATTACGACTGGACAGACGAGGTATTTCCATCGCACGAGTCGGTAAGGGGATACATCGAGGAGGCTATCGATATCCTCAGGGAGGAAGACTACAAAACGACACATCTTACTGAGGATGCCGTCACCAGAAAGCCGAAGATCCACCTCAAGGCGCAGTTCTATTCCTCTCCGCAGGTGAACAGGACCCTGCTGCCTCTCGAAGCGTGGGGGCCTCTCTTCAGGGACTATATAATCGCCAGAGCGCAGCAGACCGCTCACGAGAACAGTTACGTCGATGTCAAGGAACTCCGGGAAGGACTTGCAAGAAGGACCCGTCACCTCATAGCGGAATGGGCGGAGACGATAAGCGCCGAGGACGAGGAGAAGCTGGCGCTCTTCCTTACGGTAGGTTCACAGAACCAGGACTATCGGGGAAAGATCATGGACGGTGAGGTCCTCTTCGTCACTTCCGGCTTAAGGGCAGGGGTGGCTTTTCTCGACATGATGGAACTGCTTCTCGTGTCGACCTGGGTCGATGACATCGAGACACTCGACGAGCTGATGCCTCCTTACACGGGATTCAAACAGAGGCTGAGCAGGTATATCAAGCTGGCGCTGTAGAGCGAAAGGTATCTTTTGAGAAACTCGGTCACAGCGTGCCTTTTCACGGTTCTGCTGATTCTGTGCTCTTCCTCATCGCTCGTCGCGCAGGCGGATGAGCCCGATACCCCGGCTGACGACTCCCACGTCTACGGACAGATCGTAGCCGAGATCAGGGTGATCGGCCTCGAGACGACAAGGCCGTATATCGTCGATCGCGAGCTGGCGACAAAGGTCGGAGAGCCGTTCACGAAAGAGAACGAGAAGAAGGACTACGAACGCCTCGACCGGCTGCAGATCTTCAGTGAGGTCAAGATATATACATCGCTGAACAACGATGGCGGGCTCGTTGTATTTATCGAGGTGAAGGAGACCTTCGCTTACCTTCCCGTTGTGAGTCTGGCCATCAGTGACGAGAACGGACTGTCGATAGGCGGCGGACTCAAGTCGGTCAACCTTTTCGGGAAGGCGACATATCTGTCCGGTGTGGCCAGATTCGGCGGAGAGACCACAGTAGAACTCGATCTTCGCAATCCATGGGTCATTGGAAACCGCATCGGGTACCAGATCGAGTATTACCACCGAAACAGGGATAACGTCGTCCATGGCTTCGAAGAGGTTGCCAACGAGATCTACCTGCTTGCGAGAGGGTATGTCGGTGAATACGGCAGAGCAGGCATTCAGATGTACTACCAGGGGATAAAGAGCGATACGGACGGAAAGACCCTCTCTTCCGACAATGTAGATCATGTCATCTACGGGAGAATTTTCGTCGGGTACGACAGCAGGGACCGGCACTCGAATCCGCATGAAGGCTGGTGGTCAGCGGTCGATGTCGTGAGATCGGGGCTGTTCGGCACCGACAGTGATTTCTGGCAGGGTAACTTTGACCTGAGGCGCTTTCACCCTCTAGCGGCGGATCACACCCTGGGGATCTTTTCCCTGTATACTCTTACGAGTGGTGCGGTCTATAACGAAGTGGCCTACTGGCAGACATTCGGTGTCGGCGGGAGTAACTCGATAAGGGGTTACGGGGTCGGCACGAAGGTCGGCAAGAACCAGTTCCTCAACACGGTCGAGTACCGATGGAATTTCGTGCAGCCGAGGCCTTTCACCTGGTTCGGGATCACCGCTTCTATAGGAATGCAGTTTGCGGTCTTCACCGATTTCGGATCGGTATGGAACACAAGTGCGGAGTTCAGCCCGAACTTCCTGTGGAGCGGCGGGACAGGGTTGAGATTAATCGTGCCATACGTCGGACTTGTGAGATGCGATGTGGGAGTCCAGGACAGCTATGATCCTTATGTGAGGTTCCATTTCGCCACCGGAGAGAAAGCGCAACGAGCGAGAGAGAGAGTAAGGTAGTAGAGACTACGGCTTGTCTGGCGGCAGAGGTTTCAGTATCGTCCAGAGAGGCACATGATCGCTTGCCTGTCCTCCCTCGAATTTGCCGGACCTGATCACTTCGAATCCTTTAACGAAAATATGATCAAGTTCCATCTTCCACAGCCCGAACGGCAGCACCCTCGCCGTCCAGCCCACCCCTGAATTCGCCCTTATGAATCCCGAGTCGGCAAATGATTTTTCTATGTCCTTCACATTTCTTCCGAACGGTGTGTTGAAATCCCCCGCGATGATGAGGTGAGAGTATTCCTTCGAAACTGCGCGCACGAGAGAGTCTGCCTGCTCGAGCCTCTTGTCGTAGTTCATCCAGAAGGTCTCGGTGTGGACACTGAATACCCTGATCCTCATCCCGCCGGCGACGACGGTTGCGCCGACCGCTATCCTTTTCTGATCGTCGGTCGGCTTCGAGTGGGGGAGGAGGACCTTCCTGAAATCCTCGATCGGCCATTTCGAGAGGACCGCGTTTCCGAAGTCCTTTCCGTGAGCCTTGTGGACAGAAGCGGGATAGTATACGTATTCGAGGTCGAGACTGTCGGCGATCGCACGGACCCCCTCTCCGTCCATCTCCTGGAGCAGGATGATATCGGCGCGGCTGAGGTATGGGACCGTTCTGAGCTCATCGATCGCCGTGTCGATTTTCTTGCCGAACTTGACGTTGTAGGAGATGACCTTGACCGTATCGGGGGCCGTGTCACACGGGACACCCTCCGCACAGTCCCCGTCTATCCTCGGCCCCTCGGGATCGAGGTAGTTGTTTATCGAACCGCATGACATCGCCGCAAGTGCGATCAGAAGTATGAATGTGCTATATCGTTTCATAAGGCTATTTCCGGGCATTCAATTATAAAAGGATTCCTTGACTTCAGTATTAATATAATAATAACTTACTAATAACAATGATATTTAAGTGGCACATCCCAGGGCCCTGGCGGTAGCGGATATTCAGCGATAAATGGGTCACAGGGTGGACTGGTAAAGAACTGCTGGAGGTGCAGAGGTGAAAAGAACGGTAGTCATTCTACTCGGTGTTGTGGCTCTGATGATGTCGGGATGTTCCTCGGTCAGTACATCCTACGATTACGACAGCCATACTGATTTTTCGAAGCTGCAGACATTCGCCTGGATGCCGCGCGAGGCCAACACGGGCGGAAACGTGCAGCAGGCACAGATGGATAACAGCCTGTTCGATAAAAGGCTGAAGAACGCAATTAACACCAACCTCGAGGCCAAGGGTTATTCGATCGATACTACTGAACCCGACTTCGTGATCGTCTATCACACCGGGGTACAGGACAAGGTCAACGTGACTAACTGGGGCTACACCTACGGGCCTTACTGGGGACCCTGGGGCGAATCAGTAGACGTCAGCCAGTACACCGAGGGGACCCTGATCGTCGATTTCGTCGATTACGTGACAAAGAGCATCATCTGGAGAGGTACTGCTCAGAAAGCCCTCACAACTGATCCCAAGCCTGACAAGGCTGACGAGAATATCCAGAAGGCCGTCGATCAGCTTCTCGCGAAGTTCCCTCCTCAGTAGAGGGCACAACAGGACATAGGTAATACTCAGGGGCCGCGTCTTTACCGGACGCGGCCCTTTTTATATCCTGATTTTCCTTTACCGCATGAAATCCCTGGATATAATCAACAGACTGGCCTGCGGGGCTGAATCTGGAGTGAGAAAGGAATCATGGGATTCAATGCAAAACAGGTTTTCAAGATGGCGGTCTTTCTGACCGTTTTTCTTGCCGTGGTTACCGGTTCAGCCGCAGCTCAGTCGGGTGGGCACTACCAGCCGGGAAGTAACGGGATGAACTCGGCCGCCCTGTCGCAGGTTAAGGATCACAGCTTCAAGAGCCTGACAGGACTGTATTATTCCACGAAATATGCCCGGGATGACGGCAGCGAGGTCGGTGTCGGCGGCAATATCGAGGTACTGTTCGGCGAGCTCAGGTACAGGTTTATGACAGGCAGGCGTCTGTTCGGAGCGAACTACGGGTTCGCTTTCAGTTTTATATTCGCGGAAGTGGATTTCAACGTCTCCAATCCTGACATACAGGACGGGCCCGTAGGGGTGGGCGATCCGGAGGTGACTCCCCTGATACTCGGCTGGGAATCCGGTCGTCTCCGCGGGATGTTCGAGTACAGCTTCTTCATCCCTGTCGGCAGGTATGATGAGGATGCAGTCGACAATGTAGGGAAGGGGCACTGGAGCCACCTCTTCTCACTCGGAGGGACGGGGTACGCGGGGGCGGACAGTACGTGGTCCGGTACATTGATAGCGAGATATGAACTCAATATGAAACTTGAAGACAGGGATCTTAAGCCGGGTGACGATCTCATTCTGGAGGCGGCATTCGGCAAGCGCCTCTGGGATGTCTTCGATATCGGAGCAGTCGGATACGGTGTATGGCAGGTGACCGATAATTCCGGCAGCGCGGTAACACAGGAAGCCGCCGGGACAAAAAGCAGTATCATGGCAGCCGGTATCGAACTCGCCTTGATAGTCCCCGACCAGCCCGTTGAACTTAAATGGCGCAGCTATGCACAGTTTGCCGCCAGAAACAGGTTTCGCGGGTCCGAGTCGATGATCGAACTTTATTTCTACTTCTAAAGGGAGCGAAGTATGCCGGGAACGCCATCGAGAAAAGACCTCCTGGCCAGGATAGCAGAGCTGAAGGGCCGCCCGGGAGATACCGAGTCGACATCTGCGTGGTGCGACCTCTTCTTCGACCTTTCCATAGACATGTTGTGCGTCCTTGACCTGGATGGCCGCTTTCTGCTGATCAACCCATCGTGGATGAGGACGCTGGGGTGGAGTGAAAAGGACCTCCTCGACATGGAACCGCTCGAATTCGTGCATCCCGATGATCATGAGATCACTATCGCTAACCGCAGGAGACTCGCCGCGGGTGAGGAGATCCAGGGATTCGAGAACAGGTACAGGTGCAGCGACGGTTCATACAGGTGGATCGAATGGAACTCCTTTCCGATTCCCGAAGTGGAATTTGTCTTCTCTGTCGCCCGTGATATCACTCGGGCCAAAGAGACCGAACGGGAGCTTCGCGAGAGCGAGACGAGATACAGGCTTCTCTTCGAACAGGCGAACGATGCCATCTTCCTTATGAAGGAAGACATGTTCGTAGACTGCAACCTGAGGACCCTCGATATGTTCGGATGCACGCGTGACCAGATCGTCGGGCATCCTCCGTACGAATTCTCACCTGCCGTACAGTCGGACGGAAGAGACTCCAGGGAAAAGGCGCTCGAGAAGATCACCGCTGCTATCGAGGGGCACTTCCAGCTCTTCGAATGGGAGCATAAACGCGCTGATGGATCATTGTTCGATGCGGAAGTCAGCCTCAACAGCCTTGTTCTCTCCGACGAAGTATTCATCCAGGCGATAGTGAGGGATATCACGAAGCGCAAGGAGGCCGAAGAGGAACTGGAGAGGATGAGATCCCTTCTGACAGCCGCTATCGAGCAGAGCTCGGCGGGTATCCTGATAGCGGACGCTCCAGACGTCAATATCAGGGTCGCGAACCCGGCGGCTCTCGGCATACGCGGAGACAAGAAGGCCACCCTTACCGGAATCCCCGCGGAGCTGCATCCTGTCAACTGGCAGGTCTTTCACCCGGACGGCTCGATCTTCGAACCCACGGATCTGCCCCTTTCGAAAGCGGTACTCAATGGGGAGATCTCGCGGAACGTCGAAGCGATAATCAGGCGCCCCGATGGTGAGGACAGGTGGATACTGGCCAATGCCGCACCGGTTAGAAATGCGCGTGGAGATATCGCCGCGGGTGTGGTCGTCTTCACCGACATCACAGAAAGAAAAGTAGTCGAGAATGCACGCATGGAATCGGAAGAGAAATTCAGGAATATCGTCGAAGCATCGCCGATGGGCATGCATCTCTATCAGCTCGAGGCCGACGGGAGACTGGTCTTCATCGGAGCCAATCCAGCTGCCGACACTATCCTTTCCGTTGACAACAACATCTTCGTCGGGAAGACGATAGAGGATGCTTTCCCGCCGCTTATCGGCACCGAGGTGCCGGACAGGTACAGGACGGTAGCGGCCGATGGAAACCCATGGAAGATGGAACAGATCGATTACGATTTCAAGGGGATCAGTGGAGCGTACGAGGTATATGCCTTTCAGACTGCGCCGAGAAAGATGGCCGCGATGTTCCTCGACATCACGGAAAGAAAAAGAACCGAAGAGGCTTTGCGGGAGAGTGAGATCAGGTACAGGCGGATATTCGAGAATGTCAGGGAGATATATTTCGAATCGACTCTCGAAGGGGAGGTCATAGAGGTCAGCCCATCCGTGGAGGACATCCTCAAGGTGAAAAGGAAGGACGTCCTGGAGAAGAACGCGACATTCATGTATGTCGACCCCGAAGCGAGAAAGAGGTATATCGACACTCTGAAAAGCCAGGGTTCAGTGACGAACTACATCGTCGATATGGTCGACAGCGAGGGGACGGTGCATCCTGTCTCGATCACGGCGACTCTCATCACGGTCGGGGGAGAAGAAGCTCCGAGGATAGTGGGGTCGATGCGTGACATCACTGAGAGCAGAAGACTGCAGGAGCAGCTTCAGCAGGCACAGAAGATGGAAGCTGTCGGAACACTGGCCGGCGGGATCGCCCACGATTTCAATAATATCCTCACTGCGATCATCGGGGGGACCGATCTCGTCCTCGGCATGATAAGCGAAGACGATCAGGCATATCCGACGATCCATGACATACACAGGACGGGGATCAAGGCCTCCAGGCTGACAAAACAGCTCCTCGCGTTCAGCAGGAAGCAGGTTTTCGAGGCCAGTGTAGTAGATGCCAACGTGGTAATAGAGGAACTTCAACCGCTGCTGAAGAGGCTTCTCAGGGAAGATATCGAACTTATCATTCACCTTGATCCTGGAGAGAAAAAGATAAAAGCAGACCCGACACAGATCGAGATGATGCTCATCAATCTCTCGATAAATGCTGTCGACGCGATGGTGGATGGAGGCAAGCTGATCATTGAGACCCAGTCCGTCGAGATCGAGGATAGGATTGTTAAGGCTCACTTCATAATCGAGCCGGGTGAATATATCCAGATATCGGTATCCGATACCGGTACGGGGATGGATGACGGGATCGTCGACAAGATATTCGATCCCTTCTTTACTACGAAGGAGAGAGGAAAGGGGACGGGACTCGGGCTCGCGGTAGTGTACGGGATCGTCAAGCAGCACGGCGGATACATCTACGTTTACAGCGAGCCGGGAGAGGGGTCCAGCTTCAAGCTCCTCTTCCCGCCGACAGGCGGAGAGATAGTGAAAGAGGAGAGTTCGAGACCAGGTGATGTCGCTGTCGGCGGCAGCGAGACGGTCCTGGTCGTTGAGGATGACCGGATCGTCCTCAATCTCGTTGAGAGAATACTGAAGGAACGCGGGTACGATGTTCATTGCGCCTCGGAGGGTGAGGATGCGCTCGAGATAGCGAGAAAGATAGCCGGCGGGCTGGACATCCTCGTCACCGACGTGGTGATGCCCGGGATGAACGGCCGGGAACTGTATCGCCGGGTCGTGGAGTACTGTCCTGAGGTGAAGGTCCTATTCATGTCGGGTTATACGGACAACGTGATCATTCACAAGGGTTTCGTTGATGATGGTGTCAAGTTCCTCCAGAAGCCGTTTACGGTCAGGGAACTGGCCGACAAGATACGGGATGCCCTGGAGGATCGATGAGCGCTCGCCATTCCGGAAACGGTCCATCCATACGGTTCGACCTGCCCTCACGGCAGGGAACGTATATCCTCGTCCTGAAACTTCACTGGGAAAGCGTGATCGATGTCGGAGGATTGGGTGAGCTTACCTTTCCGGCGGGGACCTGCCTTTACTGCGGGAGCGCGCTCGGACCTGGGGGCCTGGCGGCGAGGATCGCCCATCATGCCCGTTTCCCCGGCAGCCCGAGATGGCACATCGACTATCTGAGGTTCGCCGCCTCTCCCGTCGAGGTGTGGTATATCGAATCGGAGGAAAGATTCGAGCACGAATGGGCGGGGATACTGGCCGGTCTCGACGGCGTGGAGGAAGCCGCGCCCGGGTTCGGGGCATCCGACTGCGACTGTCCGTCCCATCTCTTCCGCACCGACAGGACAGATTTATTCGAGGCATTCACCGGTCTCGCATTCGAAACGGTGAAAAGGTCGACAGCCGTCAGGTTGAGCGAATGATCTCCGAGAATGCCGCCTGGATCTTTCGGGTAAGCTGACCAGGACTGCCGTTTCCCACTTCTATTCCGTCAACCGATATGACCGGCATGACCTCCCTGCTTGTGCTGAGCAGCATCATCTCAGCTGCGCGAGAGAGTTCATCCTCCCTGAACGGCCTCTCGGCGACCGGTATCCCGGTCCTTGCGCAGAGATCGAAGACGACCTTCCTGGTGATCCCCGGCAGGACGACGTTGGATTCGGGATGTGTCACGACCGTTCCGCTGAATACAGCGCAGAAGGTCGAAGCGGAACCTTCCAGTACGTTTCCGTTCCTGATGAAGATCGCTTCGCCGGCGCCGGCGTCCTCAGCCATCTGTCTGGCGAGGATATTGGGAAGCAGGGCGATCGACTTGATGTCGCACCTGTTCCATCTTGTGTCAGGCACGAGAATCACGGGTATGCCCTTGTCGCGCTGTTCGAACGGAGGATCGAAAGGGACAACGTGGGCATAGACAGTGGGTGCGGTCTCCGGTACGGGGAACTGATGCGTACGGGGCGCTGTGCCCCGGGTGATCTGAACATAGACAAGCGCTTCCGATCCGGCAAGGTGGTTGCGCTCGAGTAATTCGGGGAGCACATCTTCTATACCGTCCGAGGCCTTCCCGGTCATGCGTATCTCCCGCAGGCTGCGGCGGAGACGCTCCATATGGGCCGCCAGCTCGAAGAGTGAGCCTCTGTACGACCTGATCACCTCGTAGACTCCGTCGGCAAACATGAATCCGCGGTCCAGCACACTGACCAGCGCTTCATCCCGCCGCACGAAATTGCCGTTGAGATAGACTGTCTCTTCTCCTGAACCCATGGATCACTCCCCCGGTTTTTCGTATGAGGCCCTGTTGATCTCGTCGACAGTCTCGAACTGTACCGGCGGATCGAGATGCTTCGCGAGGAACTGCCATATCTTCAGTCTTATCTCCCTCGCTTCCTTCGTATCCATCCTGTCGAATGAATGCCCGCCCGGAACCGCCTCGTAGATCTTGTACTCGAACTTCTTGCCCTCGGCCTTGAGAGCTTTTATCAGATGTTCGACTTCGAAGACGTTCACGTCCGCATCGGTTGTATTCGTATGAATCAGAAGCGGGGTGCTCAGCTTGTGCGCGTTCCATGCGGGAGAGCGCCGCCTGTACTCGTTGACATCCTCATAGGCGGTCTTGCCGATATGGTAGTCGACAGAGTAGAGGTCCCTGTAGTCCTGGGTCTTGTACCCCATGCGCGCGATGAGGTCGCTGACCGGGACCCCGGCGAAGGCGACATTGTAATCGCCCGGATGCTCGAATATGTTGTGGAGCGCTATGAGGCCGCCGTGGCTCCAGCCGATTATCCCCACTCTTTTGCTGTCGACGAAACGGTAGTTTTCGATCATGAAGTTCCTGCTCGACCAGACATCTTCCGTCTCTAGGCCGCCGTAATCGATCTTCTCGTAATGCGATCTCCCGTACCCTGTGCTTCCCCTGTATTCAGGAGCTATCACGATATAACCCTGCGCCATGAGTTCACGGATGATATGTGTGTAATATGTGACGAAGCTCGCGTGTACTCCGCCATGCGGAAATACGATAAGAGGGTACTTCTTCGTCATATCCGTGTCGCGCGGAACGAATATGTACGCCCAGAACTTGACCGGATTGCCCGCTCCCTGTGCGGTAGGATTCTTCTCCTCACGAAGGGGAGGCCCTGTGATGTACACCTTGTCTATAAACGCGGCATCGTCGACCCTCTCGAACCAGAGCAGGTCGTCGATCTTCTTTTCGAGGATATCCAGCCTGTGTCCGAGGTTCTCGTCGATATTACGTAGTTCTTCCAGTGCGGGGTCCGTCGCGTTCTGTGCCGCGCAGGGCACAGAAAACAGCAGGACAGCCAGGATTATTGCAACTGCCGGTCTGTTCATCGTTCGTTCCTTCCGTTCGATTTGCCTGTCTTGCAGACTGTCTTCATACCAGTATATTGAAGAGGTCGGCCAGTTCAAGACCTATTCGGTGATCAGCGGACATATTGAGGGTAAAAAACCTGTGTCGAGACTCTCTTTACCATGTTATCATTCTGCGGCGCGGCATCAATAACGGATTTACTGGAGAATACAGGATGAACGTTTACGATATTCTGGAAGAGAGAGGATTCATCGAGCAGTGCTCCGACACCGAGCGTGTGAAGGGGATGCTCGACAGTCCGCTCACCTGCTACATCGGCTTCGACCCGACTTCTGACAGCTTTCATTGCGGGAGTCTCGTACCGATCATGGCCCTTGCCCACATGCAGCGGGCCGGCCACACCGTGATCGCGCTCGTCGGCGGAGGCACGGCGATGATAGGCGACCCGAGCGGAAAGACCGAGCTTCGTAAACTTATGACGAATGAAACGATAGAGTCCAATGCGGAAGGGTTGAAGAAGCAGCTGTCCCATTTCCTCGATTTTTCGGGAGGCGGGGCATTGATGCTGAACAACGCCGACTGGCTCCTGCCTTTGAACTTCATCGAGTTCCTGCGGGATATAGGGCGTCACTTCAGCGTCAACAAGATGCTCGCCGCCGAGAGTTACCGTATGCGGCTCGAGACCGGACTGAACTTTATCGAGTTCAATTACATGCTCCTGCAGGCATATGATTTCCTGCATCTGTACAGGGATAAGGGCTGCACGCTGCAGATGGGCGGAAATGACCAGTGGGGGAATATCCTCGCCGGCACCGACCTTATAAGAAGGGTCGAGGGCGGCGACGCGGAGGCTCTCACCTTCCCCCTGCTTACCACCGCTTCGGGCGGCAAGATGGGCAAGACGGAAAAGGGTGCTATCTGGCTCGACGCGCAGCGCACTTCTCCGTATGATTACTATCAGTACTGGATCAATGTCGATGACAGGGATGTCGGGAAGTTCCTCGCACTTTTCACGCTGCTGCCGATGGATGAAGTGAGGCGGCTTTCCTCGCTCGAGGGCGCGGAGATAAGGGAAGCTAAGGAAGTCCTGGCAAAGGAATGTACCGCTATCCTTCACGGTGATGAGGCGGCTGCCGAGGCGGGGGAGGCATCGAAGGCTCTTTTCGCCTCTGGTGGAGCGCCTGCGGGAGACGCGATCCCTACCGTCGAATTCGAACTGGTGAAGCTGGAAGAAGGCGTGCCCGTATTTGTCCTTTTCTCCGAGGCCGGACTTGTTAAGTCACGGGGAGAGGCAAGGCGCCTCATCCAGCAGGGAGGCGCGTACGTAAACGGCCGGCGCATCGAGCAGTTTGACGAGAAGATCGCGGTGGATGATATTGAAGATGGATTTATCCTGCTGAGAGCGGGAAAGAAGAAATACATGAGGCTCCTCCCGGTCTGACAGCCGGGTCGGATGGAGGTCACGCAGGATGTCTGAAGACTGGAGAAAAAAATTCGATGAGGAGAGGGACCGGCTCAACGAGACCGTTCTCTCATCGGACAATATGGGGATAAAGAGATTCTTCGCCCTCGACACGCAGGCATACTCGGATGGCGCGCTCGACTCGATGACCAAGGAACTGATGGGGCTGGCGTCTTCGATGGTGTTGAGATGTGACGACTGTATTAACTATCATATAGCGAGATGTTTTGAGGAAGGTGTCACTAAGGAGCAGTTCTACGAAGCATTCAATGTGGCGCTGATAGTAGGCGGCTCAATAGTCATCCCGCATCTGAGGCGCGCGGCCGCCAGGATGGAAGAGCTTTTCGGCGGGTGAACCGGCCCGTCGCTGGAAAGGTGTTCCGATGGGGTTCAGACTTCTTGATTTTCTGATAAAGAGAAGGCGCACGATACTCACCGCTGCCGTGGTGTTCGCCGTCGCCGGATCATTGTATATCCTGATCGCGGATCCCGTCTATGAATCCAGGACGATGCTTATGCCG
The DNA here is from genome assembly GCA_964457905.1 of uncultured bacterium. Lineage (GTDB taxonomy): Bacteria > Krumholzibacteriota > Krumholzibacteriia > Krumholzibacteriales > Krumholzibacteriaceae > JAUWCL01. The sequence continues at coordinate 13,155 of CAYWGA010000061.1, forward strand.
CCGATGGAGGAGGGGGGCGAGGGCCTTCTCACGGCCTGGATGGCCTCGATGAACCTGCCCTCGATGATCGCTCCCATGACGGGCGGCTCGATGTCAGCGGCCGTGATGACGGACATCCTTAACAGCAGAGGCATCGCGGAAAAGGTCGTGACCGATGTCGGCCTGATGGAATGGTACGGGGCCAGCACGACGGATGACGCCATCAGGAGACTCAAGGGGTCGATCTCAACAGGGTCGTCACAGGTCGGTATCATCACGCTGAAGGCCCGTGACAGGGACCCTGCCATGGCGATGAGGATCGCGGCATCTCATATAGCGGCACTCGATTCTGTCAACCACAGTCTCCTCAACGAGAGGGCCGCGGGTACGATCAAGTTCACGAAAAAGCAGATAAAGTCATACAGGATACGCCTTGTCGAATCGAGGGCCCAGATCGCCGCGTTCCAGGAGGAGCACGGAATAATCAGTTTCGAGGAGCAGGTGCGCGGAGCGATGGACGTCGCTTCGGCACTCAAGATCAGGGCCGCCATAACGGCGATCCAGATCGATATCCTCAGCGAGTTCTCAAGGGACGACGCGATCGAGCTGAACAAAAAGAAACTCGAACTGAGGAATATAAACAATCAGCTCGAGTTGATCGTTAAAGGCGATTCCTCTACCTCTGTCTTTCCCCCTCTTGAAAAGCTCCCTGCCCTTCACCAGGAATACGCTGCCCTTCGCAGGGATCTCGAAGTCAATGAGCGGGTATACTCCTTCCTGCTGCAGAAACACGAGGAGAGCGGGATCGACCTTGCGAGGACCACTTCCTCCGTTCAGGTCGTGGACGCGCCGAGAGTGCCTGAAAAGAGAGCCGGTATCCCCCGCTGGGCATTTATCCTGGCTGCTTTTATCGCCGGTGGAGCGTGGATGTCGATCGTTCTCGCGTGGTGGGGCTGGACCAGCATGAAGGTCAGGTCGGGTGAGGAGGACGAGGCTTTCAAGAGTGTGGTGGACCAGGTAGGCCGCGATGTCTCAGAGATCCGCAGACGGCTCCGCATCTGACTGCTGATCACTGTCGTTTTCCCCTGACATATCTTCGATCCTCGATATGAGTCCGGGCAGGACCTCGCCGGAAGGCCCTTCCAGAAATATGTCCGCCAGCGGAGTTATCGCGGAGGGGACTGTGTTGACTTCTATCACGGCGGCCCCGGCCTCCTTCGCGATGAGCGGCAGGTGGGAGGCGGGTGAGACCAGGCCGGACGTTCCGACTACAAGCATCACGTCACATCTTTCCGACTCTAGAAAGGCCCGTTCGATCTCTTTCTGCGGGAGCTGTTCACCGAACCAGACGACTCCGGGCCTGATGATCGAACCGCAGCGGCAGAGAGGGGGTTCTTCTCCCCAGCCCGGATCGTACTCGGCCGGGTGGGCCGCCTCGAGGCACCTGAATTTCTCGATATTCCCATGAAGCTCGATTATGTCTGAACTGCCCGCCTTGCGATGAAGGTCATCGATGTTCTGGGTCACGAGTACGAAACGCGGCAGTATCTCCTCCAGCCGGGCGAGGGCGTAATGTCCCGGATTCGGTTTCTTCGTCCTCGCGGTGAACAGCCTCTCCATGTACCACCGCCAGACGAGCGCGGGGTCGGCGAGGAATCCCTCCAGTGTCGCGAGGTCCTCGGGGCGGTACTGTTCCCAGAGTCCCTCGGCATCCCTGAAGGTGGGGATCCCGCTTTCCTTTGATATCCCGGCGCCGGTCAGCCCGGCCGCCCTTGCCGAACGCGCCAGGATCGATGCGGCTCTTTCAATATGGTCATCCATGAGGCGAGGGTAAGTTATCGGGTCGGATATGGTCAAGGGGATGGAATGTACCTTGCAATCAAACAGGGCATTGAATAGCCGGACGTCCGGCCACCGGACTGCCCTATGGAGGCCTTTGATAGATGGAACTGTACAAAAGCATATCCAGAATCGTCGCAACTGCTTTGTTTGCATCGAGTCTGGTCGTTGTGTCTCTGGCCTTTCCCAGATCAGGAACACCTGATCCGTCTATCCAGTGGTCCGTTTCTATTAAAGACTCCCTTCTCAATGTAGTTACCGTAGAGGGAAAGGTTTTCGGCCGCACCGGCAGAAAATTCACTTTTTACACGGCCGAAAGGGAGGCAGGCGGAAAGATCGAGCCGATCGGACTTGCTGCCTCCGGCCTGGGCGGAACTCCCCTCGAGGTAAAGTCGACAGAGGAAGGATGGGAGGTCGTGTGCGGGAACGAGGATTTCACGATCCGGTACGAACTGGTCGTGACCATCGAGGACAGGTACTCCCCCGAAGTAAGAGGGATGCTGAGCCATCTCGGCCATGACAGGTCGAGGCTGATGGGAAGGGATATCTTTATACAGCCCGGACATCATGTGGCCGACAGGATCATCGTCGATATAGATATGCATGGCGGGACCATGATCGGGTCCCCGTGGGAGACTCTCCGCAACAGGATGATAGTCCCAACGGCCGATGAACTTCCGATGACTCTTGTCGCGGCGGGCAGCTACCGGTTTCTCGAGACCTTTGTATCAGGTGTGCGTCTCGTCCTCGCGATCGGCGGATCATGGGACTTTGAGGATGCTGAACTTCTCGAGACGGTCCGCAGCATCGTCTCCGAGGAGATATCGATGCTTGGTTCGTCGCCGAGGGAAAGGCACCTGGTGATATGTGACCACAACCCTGTCAGGGGTGGAAAGGGATTCGATTACTACGGGGTGCATTTCGGAGGCACAATTCTGCTGCTTCTAGATCCCTCGATAGACAGGAGCGAACTCTACGGGATCCCGATGTCGATAGTCGCTCACGAATTCTTCCACAACTGGAACGGGGAGGCACTGAAGCCTGTTGACGATTCGTTCATGTGGTTCACCGAAGGCGCGACAGTCTACTACTCCTACCATGTGCTCCTCAAAGCTGGCATCATCAACGGCCGTCAGTTCGATGCAGCGGAATCGATGATACTGGATCGTTGCCGCAATAATCCACTTCGCGGCTCGGTCAACCTGTCGATGGCTGGCAACAGCGACCTTTCCAACCGGGAGATGGTCAACCTGCTCTATGATGGCGGTTTTGCCGCCGCGAGGGCTCTTGATGAGAAGATCCGGTCTGTTTCAGGTGGACGGAGCGGACTGATAGATGTCATCAGGAGGCTCTATATGGAGGATTCCGGCGGCAGGGAGATAGGGGCTGCCGAGCTCCTCGATGCCATCCTCGCCGAGACCGGAACGGATCTTTCCCTGTTCATCGAGAGGATACTCGCCGACCCGCTGCCCGATCAGGGACCCGACGTATCTGCTTGATTTGCACCGCCCGCTGTAATAAAGTTTCTCCCCATGAAATATACCTACGAAAGGGTCGTGATGAATATACGCAGAACAGCCGTTTCGGTCATTCTCCTGACCGCTTTTTCGACGATGATCCCCGTCGCCGGGCAGGCGGAAGAGTTCGATGAGAAGGAAAAGCAGGGATGGCTCGAATCGGGCCGCAAGATATCGATGGGCGGGCTGACCCACCGGAAGGATGAGATCCCTCCCGGCCGTTTCGAACTCCTCATGCCGTCGGGCGGTGTCAGGGCGATCCTCGCTGCCGGCGACTCCGTGTGGGTCGGTACGGATGGCGGACTCTTCATATGGGTACCAGGATCAGATACGATACTGACGGAAAGAGGTTCGCGCCTTGCCTCCGTAACGAGCCTGATGGCAGGCGAGAACGGGGAGATATGGGTTGGTGGAGAAGCGGGTCTCAGCGTGAGATATGACTGGGGCTGGGACCGTTTTACCGGCCGGGACCATTCTTTCTTTTCGCGTATCACAGATATCAGCCACGGTGAAGGCAAGATCTGGATCTCCACCTGGGGACAGGGATGCGGATACGTGGTCGGGGATACATTGACGATAATGACGAGAGCGGATTCTCTTCTCGATGACAGGGTGACATGCGTTGTCGAGCAGAGCGACAATACTATCTGGATCGGAACGGACAGCGGCGTCTGCAAGTCTGACAGCTTCAGCTGGACATCGATGAGGTATGGCAGCAGGATCCCAGTCGGCAGGGTTCGGGACATCATCCTCACCGAGGAAGGCGATCTCTTCGTTTCCATCGCCAGGCAGGGGGTAGCGAAATACAGCCTGGGCAGAGTGAACAGTTACGGGCCCGGGCAGGGCCTTCCCGACAGGGAAATATACCAGTTCGGCATGGATGCCGGGGCTCATGTCTGGGCGGTCGGACGCAACGGTCTGAGCACCTGGGACGGTTCCGGGTGGACCCCTTTGAGGCTGGCCGGCATCTCGCTGGGAGATCACGACTATCTTTCAGTAGAGCATGATCCGGAGGGAAATACATATCTCGGTACCACGGCCGGGACCCTCGCCTCGGTGGCGCGGGATTCCTACCGTGAGACGCATATCCCGGCCAGCGGCCCGGAAAGTATGATCGGGTTGATCGTGAGTTCAGGCGGGACGATGTTGCTGGCTGGAAACAGGGCAATATACAGGTTCGATGGAGGATTTACCCCGATCGGGCTGCCAGGAAAATGGTACGAGGGGACAGTGACCGGTATGGTCCCCGAACAGGGCGGCAGGTTGTGGCTGTCGACAAGATTCGGCATCCTTCATCATACCGGAAACACATGGGAGATCTTTGACCGGAGACAGGGCCTGCCCACTGAACATTTCACCTGTGCCGCGGGCCTGGACGGGGAACTCTGGTTCGGCACCTTCGACAGAGGCGTACTCCGGCTTACTTCCGGGGGATGGGTGCACTACAGGAGCAGGCACGGTCTCCCTGACGAGAGGATATCATCTATCGCCGCCGACCGTTCAGGAACGGTCTGGCTGACGACGATGTCAGGACGGATAGCGCGATTTACAGGCGACGAGTGGGAGACACTCGATATTGCCGGCACATCGCCCGAGCAGGGAGCGATCGTGATGCCGGCGGACTCGATCTTCCTCGACGACCCCTCAGTCAGGATACTTCCCTCCCGGAGCAGCGAGATGGCCGGTTCCTTCGCCCCGGTGATCGGGCTGGACGGATCGGGGAGATGCATGTTCTGTACGATGGAAGGGATAATCCTCCAGTCAGAAGCCGGGTGGAGGATCCTCGATATCCCGCTGCACAGATCAGGTCCCAGGCCTACAGCACTGAAGGGGACCACTGACGGATCCATATGGCTCGGTACGGACGGTGAAGGAGCCTGGGTCCTGAAGGACGGCAGATGGCTTCACGTCGACAGTACCAGCGGCCTGGGAGACGACGATATCCTTTCGATCGAGGAGGACCCCTCAGGAACAGTCTGGATAGGGACTAGAGCCGGCGGGGTAACGAGATACAGCAGTCATCATTGACAAGGGGGACCGTAAACGGTATATTGATAATGACAAAGGAGTCTTATAGAGCAAGCGTTACTGTTTTTCTGTATCTGTCAACATCGAACGCGGCATGACGTACGGAAGGACGGCTAGCGCGTTTTTTGTTTTATGGAAGATTATTTTAGTTGAAGATTTTCCATTATGTGTTATCAATACATGACTTCGCTCATACGGGGGAAACGGGGAAATGGATACTTTCCTGAAACTGCTTATCTTTACGATAATAGGCCTTATCGCCTATATCTACGCCGGATACCCCCTTATTCTGGCCTTTCTGGGCCTGTTTTCACCCCGTCGATTCGACCGGGGTGGAGATCAGCTGCCCTCTGTCACTCTGATAGTCTCCGCTCACAACGAGGAACGGATAATCCGGGAAAAGATCGAAAATTGTCTCAAACTCGATTACCCGCGTGACAGGCTGAAGATCGTCATCTCGAGCGATGGCTCGGAGGACGGTACGAACGGTATCGTCAGGGAGTACGAGGGCCGCGGAGTGGTCCTCAAGGCTTTCGACCGCCGCGAGGGAAAGAGCGCCACGCTGAACAAGACGGTCCTGGGACTGGAAGAGGAGATCCTTGTATTCTCCGACGCCAACGCCTTCTACAAGGAGGACGCGCTGCTCCGGCTCGTCGGCAAGTTCGATGTCGCGGAGACGGGATGTGTCGTGGGAAGGCTGATATATCTCGACAATGAATCGTATGTCGGCAAGGGCGAGTCTCTCTACTGGCGCTACGAAGGGCTGCTCAACAGGCTCGAGAGCAGGCTCGGCTCGGTCCTGGTCGCTACCGGGACGATCATGGCGATACGCAGGGAACTGTTCAGGCCCGTGATGAAGGATGTCGCCAACGATTTCCAGATCCCTGCCGAAGTAGCCTCCCAGGGGTTCGCAGTCGTCTACGAACCGGGTGCGATAGCCCACGAGCGTTCGACATATTTCTTCAGGGAAGAGTTCAGCCGCAAGCGCCGGATCATCGTCAGGGGGCTCACGGGATACAGTCACCTGAGGAGCAATTTCGGCGGCGGGCTGAGGACCTTCCAGTTTATCTCCAGGAAACTTATGAGATGGTGCGTCGGCATAGCTCTTCCTGTTGTCTACACGGCCAGCATCTTCCTTCTCGATGAGCCTTTCTTCATGGGCTTTTTTATCCTGCAGAATATCTTTTATATCTTCGCCGCGATAGGCGCCATCCTGAGAAGGGGGCATGTCAAGACGAAGATATTCTTTGTTCCGTTCTACTTCATCATGGTCAACGCGGCGGCCACAGCGGCGATATTCACCTTCCTGTCGGGAGGCCGGCTCTCCTCCTGGGAGAAGGCCGAAACGACAAGGAACGTCGAGGAAGATTCTTTCGTCGAGCCGGTACTGAAGGTAATAGAGGGAAGAAAGAAACTCTCCGATCCAATCGAGAAGTATGAACGGAT
>CAYWGA010000062.1:0-19698 GCA_964457905.1 uncultured bacterium
CGCTGGCGGCAGCGGCGGGGACCGCGATACATATCTCATTCGCTCCGGTCCTGGGACTCTTTCTCCTCGGTTTGATGATCTACGTCTCGATCCTTCGTATGGGGAGCGACTGGATGAGCCGGTTCTGGAAAGCTGTGCCGCTGGTCTCTGCCGCGGTAGCCTTTCCACTGGCAGTAAGACTGATCAATTTCCCCGACCACCCGAACATGATCCATACACACATGCAGGGGATGATGGAGATCGGCGCAGGGCTGAGGATGATCGACCCCGCCGAGCTTATTGCCGGTATGGGATTCCCCTTTCTATTTGCCGTCCTCATGATCCCCGTCTTTCCGGTCATTACCTCCGGTTACAGGAGATCGCGCCTCGTGTGGCTCCTCTTCACCATTCCAACACTGCTTGTCCTGGTTCCTTTTACGGCGACTCCGCTTGATATGGCGGCTGGCTACATGCACTATCGGCTTATCTATGCCGCACCCGCCATGGTCTACATGGCTCTTGCCGTATTCGGCGCGGGACGGGGCGCCTTGACGGGCAGCTGGAAAAAAGATGGCCGGCAGGGTAGCTGGAAGCAGAGGACAGCGGTTCATCTTGCGGGAGCTCTTGTATTCATTCTCTTTGCGGTTGTCTTCCTGAAGCCTTCCGCGGCGTCTCTGCCGGGCAGACTCTCCTCGGCACTGATAGACAGTAAAAACAGACAGGTAGATCGCGGGGAGGAACTGGCGGAATTCCTTTCCGTCATCCCTGAAGGTTCGGTCGTCGCGGCCGATCCGGTGTCGAGTTACTATATATCCGCGTTCACGGACCACTATGTGACCGTTGTGCTCGACCAGCACTGCTCGCCGGCTGATACATCGGCGATGACGAGGATAAAAAGAGCGAGGGATATCTTTTCCCCGGTCCTTCCCGATTCGTTGGTCCTTGAACGATTGACGGCAGGTGGGGCTGATTATCTCTTCGTCGACGCGTTGCAGGGCAACATGGATGATTTTTTCGGTGTCCTCTCCCAGGAGTCAGGGGTCCGTGCCATGATCAGGTTCGGATCCTGCGGATTTCTCAAGGAGATAAGAACGAAGGGTACGATGAAACTCTTCGCGATAGACGCTTCGATACCAGCCATTTCAAAAGAGTATGTAGCTGAAATCGATACCTGTTCAGGCTCACTCGATGTTCCTGCCTGCGAGGAGATCGTGCTTGAAGGATTCGATATAGAGAATTCCGCGCTTTCCCCGGGGGATACGGCAGTGATAGCGCTGTGCTGGACCAGTACAGGGGAAACAGAATTCGGGCTGCCGTTTTACTGGACAGTCAGATTCGAGACCGGTTTCAGCAAGGGGTCGTTCTACAGGAAATGGTACGGCAAGCAGTACCGGCGCCGACTGGAACGCAGCAGAGGGGAACTCTACAGGTATACTGTCTCGGGAAGGCTGGCAGGTGAAGGAAGGCAGCCTGACATGTGGAAGGCTGGCGAGAAGATCCGGCAGGAGATAAGGGTGCGTATCCCGGCAGGATTGGCGGACGGTGAATACAGTGTAGGGATCACTCTTGAAAGACGTACATATCTTCCGAACAGGCGCATTACTGACTATTTCCTCAATGAGGATTCGTATACAGGTTTCAAAGCTGGAAAAGTAACAATCAGAAAATAGACTGGTGATATGACAGCTGACGGCCGCAGAAGAATTGCATTCGTATCCGGAGCAGGCTATTTCGGTGGCGCGGAGAAATACATCGAGCTGCTCGCCCCAGGACTCGACAGGGAACGCTACGAGCCTGTCCTTGTCACATCCGGCTCCAAGGGACTGGAGCCGCTGCGTTCTGCGCTGTCCGGCTCGGGAATTTCCGTCGAGATCACAGAGGGCAACTCTTTTTCATCGGCGGATGGAGTGCGGAGTTTCTTCAGGTTCATACAAAGGCTGCGCCCTGATATAGTCCACATGAATATGCCGGGCCCGTTCGATTGCTCATACGGCCTGCCCGCATCACTGGCAAGGCTCGCGGGGGTCCAGAGAATAGTCACCACCGAGCATCTGCCAATGGTCGGATCCTTCACCAAGGCGAAAGTATTCAGAGCCATTCATATGCGGAACGTATCGAGGTTTATCACAGTAAGCGAGGACAACAGATCTCACATGGTGGATATCCACGGAGTAAGCGCCGCAAAGATAAGGGTCGTATACAACGGGATACCCGATCCGGGGCCTGTCGGAATTACTGTTGATGGAGTGACCGCTTCAACCGATGCTCCTGTGAATCTGCTTGTCGCCGGTGCTCTTGAAGAGAGAAAGGGGCACATGGTCGCCCTTTCCGCGATGGAGAAACTTCCAGCGAGCTTCCATCTCTCCATCGCCGGGGACGGACCGCTGCGCGGCAAGCTCGAAGCTGAACTGGCTGCCGGAAGGTTTGGTGGCAGAGTCGACCTGCTGGGCCGTGTCGATGACATGGCGAGACTCGTCGCGCGATCTGACGTACTTCTCGTTCCGTCCCTGATGGAGGCAACGCCGTACGTAATACTGGAAGCGATGGCAGCGGGCCGCCCGGTCGTTGCATCGAAGATCTACGGGATCCCCGAACAGGTCGAGGATGATGTTACCGGAATCCTCGTGCCTCCAGGCGACTCCCATGCACTCGCCGCGGCACTGATACGCTTTTCGAAGGAACCGGGACTTATGAAAAGGATGGGTGAAGCGGGCAGGAAGAGGTATGAGGACCGCTTTACACTCGAAAGATCTGTCGCGGGGACGATGTCGGTCTACGACGAGCTTTTCTGAAGGCTGGTGATCTGTTCGAACAGATCGATGTACTGATCGCCCTTCTCCCGGATATCATGATTCTTCCTCACATACTCCAGCGCACGGGCAGACATCGCGCTCCTGCGAGCGGGATCATTGATGATTGATTTTACTTCTTCCGCGAGCCTGTCAAGCGTTCCAGTGGTGACGCCGATTTCGTTATCTACGATAAGTGAATCAGGATCGATCTCAATCGTGCAGACGGGAAGGCCGTTGCGCCATGAGTGGAGGTAGGTGTTAGGGAACCCTTCCAGTGACGAAGTATTCACATAGAGGTACGCTCTGCGATAATATTGATCAATATCGTTCGGATGAACGAATCCGGCAAAGGTGAGATTATCAATATTCTCCGCTTCCTTTACGATGCCGGCCGCGTAAGTTTCCTCAAGTTTCAGTCCGCCTAGCATCGTGAAGTCCGCCTCAGGGATACGGCGCGCCAGCTCAAGAAACATTTCCGGCCTCTTCAGCCTGCGGAAGCTTCCGACCCAGAGTATCTCGGGCCTGCCCGAGGAGGGAACTCCGTCAGATAGACAGATGGAATCGTCTATCACGATGCCGTTTCTGATCACGACAGAATCTGTCCCGAAATTCTCCCTGAGAAGCATCCGCTGCTTTTCAGTCTGCGCGATTATCGCGTCTGCTTTTCTTGCGCCGTAGCGATATAGGTAGGGCATGGGCCAGGCCAGTCTGCCCATGCAGTCCGGATAACAGTTGTAGTCGCTTCCAATAGAGAAGGTGAACGCCTTGCCGAGCTTTGACGCGAACCAGGCAAGCTGCCCTGTGTAGAACGAAGTGGACCGCTGGTTATAGATGTCCGCATCGGCGATCTCCATCGCCCGTCTTATCAGCCTCATGTCAGGGAAAAACCTCAGTTTCCTGTTTCCCTTGAATGGAGCAAATGACTTGATCACCGTGATGCCCTCATGTATCTCCACATCGGCCTGACCAAAGTCACCGACGATGAAGGAGACATCGATACCCTTCGATATCATATGCCGGGCAATAAGTACCTGCTCAGTCTCCGCTCCGCCGGCCCATTTTTCGCCTTCCGGGTTGAAATACCCGTATGCGGCAGGAGAGAAGAAACAGACCTTCATCGGATTCCTTTACAGGTTGATTAGACAGGTGGAAAATCGTCAAGTTTGCTGGCGATCGATACATCAAGGAAGGAATTGACCCACCAGTAGATGTCGTTCTTGGCGACCGAAGACTGCAGTTTTTTCATGCGTGTCCGGCGCTCGCGCAGGTTCATGCTCCAAGCGTCGAATATCGCGCCCGAGACCTCTTCGATATTATATGGATTCACCAGGATAGCGCCTTTTTTCATCTGCGGCGCCGCGCCCGCGAATTCGCTGAGGATCAGTACTCCTGACTTTTCGATATTTGAAGCGCAGTATTCCTTTGCCACGAGGTTCATCCCGTCCTTCAGGGGGGTGATAAGGGCGATCTCCGCCGTTCTGTAATAGCCGAGAAGTTCGGGCCTGCTCAAGGATCTGAAGATGTAATGGATCGGAACCCAGCCGGAACGGGTGAATCTTCCATTGATATCTCCGACCATCCTCTCGATCTCTATCTTGAGATCCTCGTATACGGGGATGTTGCGTCTGCTGGGTACGACTACCTGGACAAGTGTGATCTCCCTGTGAAGTTCGGGATGCTTCCCTAGGAAGTCCTCGAAGGCTCTGAGCCTGTACGGGATGCCCTTGGTGTAGTCGAGCCTGTCAACGCCGAGGACGATCTTCCCCTTGGGAATATCCTCGTGGATGTACCATGCGGCATCGGCGACTTCGCGCGACTCCGCCATTTGAGAGAACTCATCGTAATCGATGCTTATAGGGAAATGGCCTATCCTCACTGTTCTGTCGCCTGATCTCGCGGTCAGTACCTGCCCCTTGCCCACGATCGAGATATCATCGACGAATGTGCGTAGGCACTGAAGGAAATTCCGCCTGTCCCTCAGCGTCTGGAAGCCGACGATGTCATAGGCAAGCATCGAATTGAGAATCTCGGTCCTCCAGGGGAGCTTGGCGAAGATGTCGAGAGGGGGGAAGGGGATATGAAGAAAGAGGCCTATGTTTGTATGAGTGCCGAGTTTCTTCAACTCACTCGCTGTCGCCAGAAGATGGTAGTCGTGGACCCAGATGAAGTCGTCCGGCCCCGCGTTTTCACGGATAACTCCGGCAAACCGCGCATTGATATCGATGTATGCCTGCCAGTAGGAGGGATCGAAGTTACAGAAGGACTGCAGGTCATGGAAGAGGGGCCACAGGACCTCGTTCGACAGGCCGATATAGTACTGTTTGACATCTTCCTCTTCGAGATAGACAGGTTTCATGTCGAATCCGGCATCGGTCGAGGCGACCGCCAGTTGAGCAGATATATCTTCAGTCCCGGCTATACCGGGCCATCCTATCCATATTCCGCCCCGGTCCCTCAGTACGGGAGCCATCGCGGTCACGAGCCCGCCGGAACCCGGTATGAGTTTCCATGAGTCACCATCACGCTCGAGGACGAAGGGGAGCCTGTTCGACGCGATTATCAGTTTCCTGCTTCTGTTACTCATCTTGGGCACCGCAACTTTCTATCCATCTCTCGAGAAACCAGACAAGTTCCCCGGGAGGAGTGAGCCATACATCAGCGGCCGTTTCCCTCAGAGCGGGACTGACCAGGATGCCGAGCCCCCGGCCGGATATGGCCCGGAAGGCATCCTCGTCCGTCATGTCATCGCCGAGGTAGGCAGCGGCCGTACCGCTGCCGGCGAGCAGTTTCTCCACTACCATGCCTTTATCCATACCGGCCGGCCGCAGTTCGATTCCCCCGTTAAAGGAGTGGAGTTCCATTTCCCTGCCGACGATTATCTCCCGCCACATCTTTCCGACAGTTTTCTCGAGCATCGATGCAGTTTCATCATCAAGCCCTCGCCAGTGCAGAGCGACACATGCGGCTTTGATCTCGAGCCTAGCTTCGAGTCCCTCCGCTGCGGCCCGGCGTGCCGCTTCCTCAAGAATGGATCTGATACCGGCGGCAAGTTCCGGCCCCGTGTAGGTACCGTCCGCACCGAGTCTTTCCCAGCCATGGCAGCCCCATATCTCGATCCCGTTCTCAAGTCCGAGAAGGGGGAGGAGGTCCGATATGGAACGCCCGCTTACTATGACGGTCCTGCAGTCAGCGGAAGCGAGGGCCTCGACGAGCAGTTCCCGGATACCGGGATACGGAACCGCCTCGTGCCTCTCGATATGGTAGGGAGAAAGAGTACCATCGTAATCGAGCATGAGAAGTCTTCCCTCGGAGCATTCGACCCGCTCGAGGAATGCGGAAATATTAGTTCCGGAAGTGAGTATCTTCATCAGTTGAAGGCGCCTCCCCATGGCACCGTTCCAGCGCGTCCCGGCCGGACACTATCTATTCGAGCTCTATCCTGTCACCGCTTCCGTGCAGCAACGAGACCATAAGGGTCAGGTATTCGCGAAGATGGCGGGTGAGAAGAAAGTTCTCACGAACGAAGTTCCTCGCTTTTTCACCCATATCCTGAAGCAGATCCCTGTTGAAGAGAAGGTATCTTGAGCGAAGGGCCGCTCCCTCGGGCGTGTTCACCAGGAATCCGGTCTGATGGTTCACGACCTGGATCCTGATCCCCCCGGTATCTCCTCCGATAACAGGTTTTCCCTTCCACATCGCCTCGGTGACCGTAAGCCCGAAACCTTCCTTCAACGATTTCTGGAGAACGATATCGGACGCCCGCTGAATGGCGTTTATGGTGCGGTGCGCGTCTGAAGGAAGGAGCAGAATGTGAATATCGGGATCGTCATTTGCCGCCGTCCGTACATCATCGAGAACGGTAAGGGCCTCGGGATCGTCGGTCGCTTCTCCGCCCGCGAGGACGAGCTGAAGGGAAGGTATGAATTTTTTCGTCAGCCTGTAGGCCCTGATCACACCGACCGGGTCCTTGAATATGTCGAAACGGGATACTTGTGTCATCACTGGCCGCTCGAGATCGACACCGAGACCGGATACGACCGACTGGACCTCGGATTTGTCGAGTACGATATTCTTCTCGCTCAGAGGATCGATACTCGGTGCGATGAGGAATTCGACTTGCGGCAGAGGCTGCGCGAAAGCCGCGAGGGAAAATATGCTCGCGTCGTACCCTGAAACAAAAGTGCGGAGATATTTCCACACGGGCCTGTAAGGCCTGCTTGCGTCGATGTGACATCTCCAGATCCATTTGCCCTTCCTGTCAGGACAGTAGTCCAGCAGGGGGGCAGGCTGGGGATCGTGGATGAATACGATGTCTGCCTCTTCGAGCTTCGCGCGGAGCTGCTCGGCATTGCTGCGGTTAATCTCCTCGTAATTGGTCAGCAGCGACTTGGGGATCTCGACTTTGTTGCCCTGGAGTGCATTGTGAAATCCCTTGGTGCACTTGAAGAAATCCGCATTTCCTTCGATTACTTCCCAGGAAACGTCTATACCGAGTTCCTTTTTGAGCGGGACCAGTTTGGCCAGTATCTCGGCGACGCCGCCACCTACTCGTGTCGAGTTGACATGTACGACCTTGACACCCTTCAGAGGCGCGACAAGCTGCCTGAGCTGATCGATAACATCCGGTCCGCAGATATCTGAATACTTGTCTAATGTCGACCCCATCACCGCTCCTTCCCGAAGTAGTCACTGAATACGCCAGCCAGCTGTTGTCTCAGTTCGGGCAGCGTCGAAAAGAAAGGATCGACGCTGGACAGTATGTCGCAAAGATCGCGATACCTGTCTTCGAAGCCGAAGAGCCATGCTCTGAAATCGTCGAGGTGCCCGAAGGTCCTGCGCCGCGCGTCGATGAAGTGGTAGAAGATGCTGCTCGATGTCATTTCCGGTACTATGGAAACGAGTTCGGCGGGATCTACTATAGTCTTCCGCGCGCTGAACACTACGATCTGCGATGTGATGAAATAGAACTGCTGATCCGTGCTGGCCCAGGGGATCTGTTCGCTCTCATCGAGCCGTTCCTCGATTATATCGAGCAGCTCCTGCTTCATATCCTCGAAATGGTCAAAGGAAGTCGGGTCGAGCATCCCGAGTCTCTCGGCCAGTACCTTGTCGTGCAAAGCGTGTCTTGCCCACGCGGCGAAATCATTGTTGAACTCAGGATCGTCAAAACGCGGCCTGAGCTTTCCCGCCCAGAAGTGATAGGCGATGCTGCCCGGAACGACAGTTTCTATATTGTCGCGCAGCTCCCTGAGATTCTGCGATTTCTGGCCCGTGGCGATCGCCGATAGAGCGCAATCCTTGATTTCAAAAGGCTCGTGGGTTATCTTCTTTTTCGGCATTGTGTTATATGCCCCATTTACTGTTAATGACATGTGACAAGATGTAATGGTACGGAAATTCCGCGGTAGTGTCAATTCCTTGTATCGCCGGCCATCCGCGATTATAATAGCGAAGTAACGTATAACGAGATCAAGGAGATAACAGAATGAAGGGAATCATACTCGCTGGCGGCCTTGGGTCAAGACTGCATCCGCTGACCAAGGTGACAAACAAGCATCTTCTTCCGGTTTTCGACAAGCCGATGATCTACTACCCGATCCAGGCGCTGATAAATGCCGGGATCAGGGATATCCTCATAGTGACTGGTGGAAACAACGCGGGAGATTTCCTGAAGCTCCTCGGCAACGGTTCTGATTTCGGCCTGGAACACATAAACTACACCTATCAGGTCGGAGAGGGCGGTATCGCGGAGGCTCTGGGCCTGGCGAAATATTTTGCCGGTGATGACAGGATCTGCGTTGTCCTCGGGGACAATATCATCGAGAAGAATTTCATCGCCGCGGCGAAAGCTTTTGAGAAGCAGAAGAGCGGGGCGAGAATACTCCTCAAGGAGGTTCCAGACCCGGAAAGGTTTGGAGTACCCGTTCTCGATGGTGAGAAGGTCATCAAGATCGAGGAAAAACCTTCCGATCCGAAATCAAACTACGCCGTTACCGGGATCTACATGTATGACAATTCTGTTTTCGATATCATATCGACACTGAAGCCGTCAGACAGGGGTGAGCTCGAGATCACGGATGTGAACAACGCATATATCGAGAGAGGCGATCTCGAGTGGGACGTACTGGAAGGCTGGTGGACAGACGCCGGTACATTCGAGTCCCTGATCCGCGCGCACAGCCTGGTCGCAGATACCGGAGCGAACTGCAAGGACTGACCGTTCAGATAAATGTCGAAGTGATGTAGTCCCGGAGTGCCTCGCGCCAGTCCCTCATCAGGTGAAGCCCCAGCAGGTCGAGAGCGTAATTGCTCAGCGCTTCCATATGCGGTCTCGGAGCAGGCAGGTCGAACTTCGCGGAAGAGACCGGGACGAGTTCGCAATCATCGATCCCGGCAATCGAGAATATCTCCCTGGCAAGTTCAAGACGGTTGACGCTGCCTCTGCCCGCGCAGTGGTAGCGACCGGGCCTGGCCTCCAGAGCGTCGTTTCCCAGAAAATCGAAAAGAGCCCGGGACAGGTCCACCGTATAAGTGGGGGAACCGAACGTGTCATCGACGATCTCGAGCCTGTCTCTTTCCCTGCCAAGCTCGATTATCTTCGCGACAAATTTCTTGTCCTCCGGGCCGCCGCCGAATATCCAGCAGGTGTTGAAGATATAGTAGTTCTTCAGGTGCTTCCGGACAGCAAGTTCTCCCTTGTACTTTGTGAGTCCGTACCTGTTGACGGGGGAAGGCGAGTCGTACTCGATGTACGGACCGTTTTTTTGCCCGTTGTAGATCATTCCTGTGCTGATATAGACCATCGTCGCGCCGCAGCCGGCGCAGGCGGCGGCGACATTATCTGTGCCTTGAGTGTTGATCCTGTGGGCCATTTCAGGATCGGTCTCGCAACCGTCGACATCGGTCATGGAGGCAAGGTGGATGACGACGTCCGGGGAGTAGGAGGAGATGTCGGCTTTTACCGCGGCAGAGTCGGTTACATCGATCTCGGGAAGATCCGTTCCCCTGACATCAAAGGCCGTTCTGAAAACGGGCACGAGTGCGGTGCCGAGCATCCCCTCGGCACCGGTAACGTAGATCTTCTTCATCAGATATTACCTGCCGTGGTCATCCGTCGCCGCGATCCCAGTCGTAAGGGATATCGTTGTCGTGCGGGTCGATCCTGATCTCGTCCGGATCATCATAGACGTAAGGTTCCGTAACAGTGTTGATCACGACAGCTTCGTCACCGCCTACGCATTTGAATCCGTGACAGACGCCGGGAGGGATAGTGACCCTCACGGGATTATGCGTCCCGGCGAAGATTTCATTTACTTCACCTTTGGTCGGTGAGTCGTTCCGGTTGTCATAAAGGACGATCTTCATCATCCCGTCGATGACAGTCATGTGATCTGTCTGTACCTTGTGCCAGTGCCATCCCTTGACGACGCCGAAATAGCACGTGGTCATATATACCTGTCCGAACTTCTCGAAATCTTCATCATCCGAGCGGACCATCTCCATCAGTCTTCCGCGTTCGTCCGGAATGATTTTCAGCTTCTTAACTTTGACACCGTCTATCATCGAAGACTCCTTCTCCAGGGTAGTTCCCTGACAGTAATCGCACCCGATGCCTCCTGTCAAGGCGAGGGGCCATCAGAGCGATCATCAGTGATTATACTCCTCAATGCGGTATTTTCTCCCTCGACTCCGAGGAGGGAAAGGATCGTGTCATAAAGATTGAGCGAGAGGAGGTTCTCTTTCCTGACGCTCCTGCCGTCGAGCGGTCCCGCAATGAATACGCTATTCTTTCTGTGTCCTCCGGATATCTTCCTGTGCCTCGGATTGACGGTCACGAGCGGCAGGTGTACCGACCAGCTTGTGCCTAACTCGGGTCGAAGTTCGTAGAGGATGTCGGGGTAGCGGTCGATCAGTTCACCGTTGTATACCTCTTCCCGGCGTCTGGCCCAGAGGAAGTAGGGGACGCCTTCGTCATCCTTCGTGTCTAGGAGCAGATCGATTAGCCTCGTTCGGACCTCCTCGTAGTCGAGCGAATCGGCGCGGCATCTATCCTGTGATATCTCTACTCCGCCGAAGGGGTTTGTTCCTCCGAAAGAAGAAGCTGTCGCGAGATTCGCGGTCGGCTCGGTCATGAAATCGCTTTTCTTGAGTTTCCTGGTCCAGGGAAAGATGTGCGCGAATCGGTACGCGAGGTCCTCGAGATCGAGCTTGTGCAGGGCCTCCAGTACTGCGTTCTTCGTTCTGTCCAGCAGATATCTCGGGCTGAATACTTTCGGCCCTTTTATCCTGCTCTCGAGAAATCCCGCCTCGAGCAGGAGTTGATTGAGGTTGAACAGCAACGGCGGGCGCATAGCGTGTCCGTGATCACTTATAAGCAGAAAGACGGCGTCATCGCCGGCAGCTTCTATCAGCCTGCCGACACAACGATCTATGACCTCGTGAAAGTCGGGGATGACGTCGCTGAACTCTCCTTCACCGGGCCATGTCGGATCTTCCCGGTCGAAGAAACGCCAGAAGAAATGGAATATCCTGTCCGTGGTAAGGAGTGTCAGGAAGGTCAGGTCCCATTCCTTTGTCTCCATAAGCCTGGCGGTGAATTCGGTGATCGCTATTGTCTCTTTCTTAGTTTTCTCGTAGAAGGCAGCCAGTTCCTTCTTTTCCGGGAAGTCTACTATTCCTCCGAGAGGAGGCACCTCGACATCACCCGCCGCGCCTTCGGGAGCGACAGTCGTACTGCCGGAGATGAATACCGGCCCTGAAGCCATGACTCCGTCTACGTCCCATGGAGGGAAAGCGAGAAGGGGATTGACTACGACGACTTTTTTACCCGCTTCGCTTGCCGCGTCCCAGAAGGTCCTGCCCCTGAAGGCTCCGGTGTCTACCGAGAATTGTTTCGCGCCCTTCTTGAAGTAATCGACCGACTCGAGTATTCCGTGCATGCTCGGATCAAGCCCCGTGAATATACTGATCCACGAGGGAATCGAATTGGGAGGGAAGACGGCCTCCATCTCGCCCGCCCATCCCTTGCGGGACAGGGAGGACGCGACAGGCATACGGTCCATCAGCGACTTGACCACTAGCCAGTCCAGTCCGTCCAGTCCTACCACGACAACTTTACTCATCGGGATCCTCTCGTCATCCTTTAATGAGGTTCTCTCTCCATCGGCTGCAGCCTTCCCATATCCCGGCCGCGGTCTCCTCTATAGTGCCGTTTCCGTCAACGACCGCCGCGTCGGTAAGTCTCGCTATCTCGAGATAGAAGGGACGCCGGTCAGCGAGATACTCCGGTGGAGTACCGTCGCTTTTTCTCTTCGATCCCGTTTCGGGGTCTATGTCGATCACTACAAATGACGCCGGTACAGGAAACAGGGAGAGGAGCGCGTGTGAACAAAGCGTTCCAAGATCTTCCGGTTCGAGGGAGAAATTGACCGCCATGTCGACAAGCGTGTCGTATACATACCTGTCCGATATGATCGCCCTGCGCGGGTAACCCGCACCGAGAAGACGTGAATGTACCTGGACGATATATTCGCTCCAGACCATCGCCTGCCAGAGGGAGCGCTTGAGCGGGCTGCGCATCCGTTCTCTCTTCGAGCGTGTAAAATCGGTGTACTCTTCGGTCGCCGCGTCGGGGCGGGGGTTAATACGTTTTTTCGCGGCTTTGATAAGTGGGGCAGTGAAAGCGGGCGACCATCTGTTCCAGACAGTCGAGGTTTCCATATCCTGTTCGGCGAGCCGTCCGGCAAGGATGCCGGCCTGTGTCGATTTGCCCGTTCCATCCAGTCCGCTTAGAACGAGCATCCTTCCGGAACCGCCGGGTCGGAATACTTTTCTCAATCT
Organism: uncultured bacterium; assembly: GCA_964457905.1. GTDB lineage: Bacteria > Krumholzibacteriota > Krumholzibacteriia > Krumholzibacteriales > Krumholzibacteriaceae > JAUWCL01. The sequence goes on from CAYWGA010000062.1 coordinate 12,612, forward strand.
GCACCGTCCCCGGAGGAGATAGATGAAAGGCTCACGAGGTGGGGCGTTAGATATCTGTCGAACATCCTCTCCCAGGAGAGGTCGGCGACCTTGGCAGCCGTATCAGGCACGGAGTTTCTCAGCATATTTATCTTCCCGGGGATCTCCGCGACTCCGGAGAACCATTCGAGGCCGTTGCCGTCCTCGAGGACCTCAGGCAGAGCGCCGAACCGCGTCGTAAGCACGGGCAGGTTGCATGCGCATGCCTCTATTACGGAGAGAGGGAATTCCAGGGCTCCCGTTCTTATCGATACCGGAAAGAAATAGAGATCAGCCGCCTGGTAGACCTCGTGGATATCGTCAGTGTATTCATCGATCACAATGATCCCCGCCTGCCTGAGATGATCCCGCCATACCGGTTCGACCTCGCCGGCCTTCACCACCGGCTGGATGTCAGCACCCCAGTCTCTGTACCTGAGCAGCGCCTGCAGGTTCCTGCTTTCCTTTACATGTCCGACATGAAGGACCACGTACTTGTCCGCGGGGATACCGTATCTCTCTCTCAGTCTTATCTTCGTCTCCCTGTCGACCGGCTTGAACAGAGCCGGATCGTAGCCGGGCATAATGAAATCTGTATTGACTCTCAGGTCCTCAAGCGCCCGCCGCATCTCCCTGACAGGAGAGAGGACCAGTTCAGGGGCCGACCACAGGGATAGTAACCTGTGTCCCTTTCCTGTCTCACGGGCCTGAAGCGCCACAACGATGACAGGCCTGCCTGTCATCCGCCTGAGCAGGACGCTCCTCAACATTCCGAATCCCGTAAGTCCGGAGGCGGGGGTGTATATGATGAGATCGGGCTTCCAGTCGTCCAGGACACTCCTGAGCTCGCTTGAAAAGAGCTTTCTGCCCTTCAGAACGCGCCTCGTATCGATATCCGGGTCAGGTTCGCCTCGCTCATGCAGTACGAGCAGGTCGTGTCGGTCAGACAGATATCTGCACAAATGCATCAGGAAGACGAGAAGTCCCTCGGCCGGCCTGATAGTTATCTCTTCGGAGATGACTGAAATTCTCATAACGTATTCCATTTAAAGCAAAAAGACTGCCGAACGCCGAATTATCACCTATAGTCCGTCCCTGCCGCAATGAAAAAAGGTGCGATCGGCCTTTCACGTCATAAATGAGGGTATTTAGGGGGTAGAAAATTGGAACTGAACATGTTATAATCGGGGAACCTGGGTAAGGGTGACATAGGTTTTACCGTAAGAGGCTTGTTTAATGAGTAAGATCCCTTTTTTCAATCTAAGTGAGCAGACGAACGCCATCAGGGCGGAGGTAGATCAGGTAATAAGCGGCGTTATAGACAAGACCGCTTTTGTCCTCGGTCCCGGCCTGGAGGAGTTCGAAGAGTCATTTGCCGCATTTTGCGGCTCAAAGTATTGCGCAGGAACGAGTTCAGGTACTTCGGCCCTTCACGCCGCGATGATATCATTCGGCGTCGGGGAGGGAGACGAGGTCATCACGGTGGCTAACACATTTATAGCCACTGTAGAAGCGATCGCCATGACAGGCGCAACACCTGTCGTAGTGGACGTTTTAGAGGAAAACGGGCTTATGGACCCCTCAAAACTCGAGGGTGCCATCACAAACAAGACTAAGGTAATAATTCCGGTGCATCTGTTCGGCCAGTGCTGCGATATGGACCCGATCAACGAGATCGCGGCAAAGCACGGGCTCAAGGTCCTTGAGGATGCCTGTCAGGCTCACGGGGCGAAGTACAAGGGTCGCCGCGCAGGCTCCCTCGGCGATGCCGCTGCCTTTTCGTTCTACCCGAGCAAGAACCTCGGATCGTTCGGAGAGGGTGGAGCGGTCACGACTTCCGATGAGAAGGTAGTCGCTACGGTCAAGGGACTGAGGCACCACGGACAGATCGTCAAGAACGAGCACTCGGTTCTCGGATATAATTACAGGCTGCACGCAATGCAGGCGGGAGTGCTTGGCGTTAAGCTCAGGCACCTCGACAGCTGGAACGACAAGCGCAGGGCGCTTGCCGCGCGCTACCAGGAGAAGCTCGATGGAGCGGGATTCTGGATGGCCGCGACGCACCCTGACTGCAAGCCTGTATACCATCTTTTCCCAATAGGTTGTAAAGACAAGGAAACAGTAGGAAAGGCACTGAGCGAAGCCGGGATCGGCTGGGGACAGCATTACCCTATACCTGTCCATCTTCAGCCCGCCTTTCTCTATCTGGGATATTCGGAAGGGGATTTTCCAGTCGCGGAGAAACTCATGAAAACAAGCCTTACACTGCCGATGTTCCCGGAACTGAAACTGGAACAGGTAGATGAGGTCTGCGAGGTGCTCAAGAGCATCCCGTCTGCCTGAGGAAGCTTAACCTGGGGGGGGATTGTATAGGATAACGGCTAATGGCATACGAGACTAGGGTCCTTAGGCGGGATATTGCTGCAATGAGAAAAAACACAGCGGCCCTGGAAAATTACACCAACGCCGAGCATTACAGAACGGCGGAACCCTTGGTCGGGACAGACCGGGCCAGTGCCAGGAGGAGCAGACTAGAGCGCTTCCTGAAGAGAAGCACTGATGTCGTGATGTCCCTGGGGGTACTGTTACTGGGTTTCCCGTTCTTCCTCGCCATCGCTCTGTTGATCAAGCTCACCTCGAAAGGCCCTGTTTTCTTTAAACAGGAAAGGGTCGGAAAGGATGGGGAGGGCTTTGCCTTGTTTAAATTCCGCACAATGAGGACCGACTGTGACGATTCCCTCCATCGAGAGTTCACCCGCGACTTCATCCAGGGGCGCCTGCCCGAACCTTCGCTTGACGCAAGTGATTGCAAGGTTTATAAGATGACAGACGATCCGCGGATAACCGCTGTAGGCGGTTTGCTGCGGAAGACGAGCCTGGATGAGCTGCCCCAGTTCATAAACATCCTCAAGGGTGAGATGACGCTCGTAGGACCCAGACCACCTCTGCCCTACGAGTATGAATGCTACGAAGCGTGGGCCAGGAAGAGACTGAAGGTCAGGCCCGGACTCACAGGACTGTGGCAGGTCAGCGGACGGAGCACAGTGTCGTTCAAGGAGATGGTAGATATGGATGTCTACTATATCGAGAACTGGTCACTGAAGCTGGATTTCAAGATCGTGCTCAAGACCGTACCGGTCATGCTGGCCGGAACGGGTGGACACTAGCGCAAGCTGGTAGAATGGAGGCCCCTTGCTTACAGTCGGAGTGATCGGTTGCGGATACTGGGGACCGAACCTTATTAGAAATTTCATCAATCTCAAGGATGCCGAAGTCAAGGTCTGCAGTGACATCGACGAAAAGCGTCTCGAGCACATGAAGCAACTCTATCCGTCTCTCGCCACGACGACGGACTATAAGGAAATTATAAATGACGAGAGCATAGACGCCGTTGTTATCGCTACGCCGGTATCTACTCATTATACGCTCGCTGCCGAAGCTCTCGAGGCGGGCAAGCATGTATTCTGTGAGAAGCCCCTCACGCAGTCGGTAGAAGAGGGCGTCAAGCTCGTCGATCTCGCTGATGAAAAGGGCAGGACCCTCATGGTTGGGCACACCTTCGTCTACACGGCCGCCGTGAACAAGGTGAAGGAGCTGATCAACTCCGGAGAGCTGGGTGACATCTATTACATGTCGACGGCGAGGGTGAACCTCGGACTGTTCCAGGAAGATATAAATGTCGTCTGGGACCTCGCTCCTCACGATGTCTCCATAATGAACTACGTGCTCGGGACGAGGCCGGTCGCGGTCTCCGCTGTGGGACACTCATACATCCAGCCCGAGATCCAGGACGTGTCGTTCATTACGATGCGTTACCCCGGCTCGATACTGACAAACCTGCACGTTTCCTGGCTCAACCCGAACAAGATAAGGTCAACGACCGTGGTAGGCAGCAAGAAGATGCTTGTCTACGATGATATTTCCAGCCTCGAGAAGATACGCATCTACGACAAGGGCGTTGATGTGATCCCGCACTACGACACCTTCGGCGAGTTCCAGCTCTCGTACAGGTACGGGGACATCCATATCCCGAAGCTGAACGAAGCGGAGCCTCTCAAGATGGAGTGCCAGCATTTCATCGACTGCATCGAAGGCACCGATCCGCAGAGCAGCGGAAGGCACGGCCTCGAGGTACTGATAGTCCTCGATGCGATCGACAGGTCGATGAAGCAGAACGGCGCGGAGATCAAGATAGAGTGGCCGGAGACCCTGGGATAGGGGGACCATGGAAAAGAGAAGTGACGATGCCAGGCTGGGGCGCGTGCGCCTCGGCCCGGGCTTTGAGATAGACCCTGAGGCGCTTGTCGGCTACCTGTCGCCGAGACGGAACATCTCGGACGAACTTGTCATAGGCGATGGCGCGAGGATAAGGAGCGGGAGCGTTATATACGCCGGCTCCACTATCGGCTCAGGCCTGGAGACGGGCCACAATGTCGTGATCAGGGAACAGAGTGAGATCGGAGACGATTTCAATATCTGGAACAACTCGGTCATAGACTACGGCTGTACGATCGGTAACGGCGTCAAGGTCCACTGCAACATCTACATCGCTCAGTTCACCGTGATCGAGGACGGCGTCTTCATGGCGCCCGGCGTTACGATCGCCAATGATATCCACCCCGGATGTCCCGATTCCGGCGAGTGCATGAAGGGCCCGGTCCTGAAGAAGGGCTGCCGGCTCGGCGTCAATGTTACGGTAGTGCCTTACGTGACGATCGGGGAGGGCACCCTCGTAGGGAGCGGCTCTGTCGTCTCGAAGGACCTGCCGCCGGGTGTTCTTGCTTACGGAAACCCCGCACGTGTCCATGCCGAGCTGAAGGACCTGAAGTGCAAGACCGGCAGGCGGGAGACCCCATACCTGTAGGTGTCGCAATATGACCCTGCCAGTTGATGGAACGAGAGTCTTTATGCTCGCTTCGACTCTCGTCACGGGAGGAGCGGAAAGGGTCTTCGAGTCCCTTGCCCTGGGCCTGCCTGAACAGGGTTACGTTCCGGAGGTTTTCTGCCTCCATGCTCCCGGACGGACCGGCGAACGTCTTATAGCGGCCGGAGTGCCGGTACGGCATGGGCTTCTCGGCGCAAAGTACGATCCCTTTTCAGCTGTCAGTATCTCCCGCATGTTTTCCGGCCACAAGGACGGCATCCTTCTGTCACTCGATCATCATGACGCTATCGCTATCGGGATGGGCGCGGCGAGGCTCGCCGGACTCCATCGTAGGGTCCTGTCCCTGCATTCGACCGGACTGTGGGAGAAGGGGAGCAGCTTCACCAGGTTCGACCGTCTTTTTCTCGGCGGCTTCGGGCGCATCGTGGCGCTTGCCGGTATGCACAGGGACCATCTCATCGACGTCGAGCGGATAGATCCGCAGAAGATAAGTGTGATCAACAACGGTGTCGACACTGACAGGTTCGCTCCGGATGATGCTGTCAGGGCCTCGGTCAGAGAAGAGCTCGGAATCGGCCCGGACAGGTTCGCCGTATCGATCGTAGCTGCCCTGAGGCCAGAGAAAAATCACGGGATGTTTCTCGACGCGGCGGTTATTCTAAAGGAACGGCACGGAGAGAGATTTGTCTTTCTCATCATCGGTTCCGGCACCGGGGAAGAGAAGCTGAAGGAGAAGGCTTCGCAGCTCGGTCTGGAAGACTCCGTCAGGTTCCTCGGGGACAGAGGGGATGTCGATATGATCCTGAAGGGTGTGGACGCGTCGGCGCTCTGCTCCTTCCCCGTAGTCGAGACTTTCCCGCTCGCCGTACTCGAGGCAATGGCGACAGGGGTTCCCGTAGTATCGACAGGTGTCGGTTCGGTTCCTGAAATCATCGATGACGGGATCGATGGCATGATTATTGAGAGTGAAGATACGGCAGGTCTCGTCTCGGCTCTCGAAACGCTCGAGGGAGACGAAGAACATGCCGCAGTGATGGGAGCGAGAGCGAGGGTGAAAGCGGAGGACAGGTATTCAGTGAGGGGCATGGTAGATTCATACGCGCGGTTATTCGAGGAGATGAGATGATACCGGTCGACGCAGTTATAGCGGTGACATACAGATGCGATTCGCGATGCAATATGTGCAATATATGGCAACTTCCCCCTGGCAGGGAGATGGCGCCTGCGGACTATACGCGTATTCCCTCAAGTTTGAACGATGTCAACCTCACAGGAGGAGAGCCTTTCCTGAGGGAAGATATCGTCGAGATCGCCGGGACCATATATGACCGCTGCAAGGCTCCGAGGATCGTCATCTCGACTAACGGGTTCCAACACCGAAGGATCGTGCACGCCGCTCCTTCGCTTATGAAGATAGGAAAGAAAGTCGGTATAGCGATATCGCTCGACGGCATCGGGGAGACACACGACAAGATCAGAGGGATCGACGGCGGCTTCGACAAGGTCATAGAGACCCTCAAGCAGATCGGGAAGCTCGGGTACAGGAATGTCCGCGTCGCTTTCACCGCACAGAAAGATAACGTCAAGCATCTCGGCGCTGTGTACGATCTCTCGAGACAGTTCGGGTTCCAGTTCACGACATCGGTGGCACAGAATTCCGATTTCTATTTCTCGACCGACGAGAACCAGAAGGTCGAACCGGGCAAGCTCAGGGACGAGATGAGATATGTCATGCGGAAGGAACTACTCAGCCTCAGTCCGAAGAGATGGCTCCGGTCGTACTTCTACTCCGGTGTGCTCCAGTACAACGAGGCTGGAAGCAGGGTGCTTGGATGCCGTGCGGGGCGCGATTCATTCTTTCTTGATCCCGAAGGTAATATCTATCCCTGCCTGAGCCTGGAGAAGGGGATGGGAAATATCCTCGAGCATTCTTTCGATGAGATATGGCAGGGCGAAGTGGCGGGCGGGGTTCGCAGGGCGGTCGATGTGTGCAGTATGCCGTGCTGGATGATCTGTACGGCCAGGACCTCGATGAAGAGGCGGCCCGACAGGGCGGCCGGATGGATAATGAAAAACTGGGGCAGGCTTCTAACGGGCCAAGGCGTTTCAGACTGAAGATCCGGTTTAACAATGAATAATCGTTCCCTCAAGATAGCGATGATCGGCTCAAAGGGAATCCCGGCT
>CAYWGA010000063.1:0-19016 GCA_964457905.1 uncultured bacterium
GCGTGAAGAACAGCGGCCTCGGCCGTGAGGGCATCAAGTTCGCCCTCCAGGAGATGACCGAGCCGCGCGTCGTATGCTTCAATCTGTAGAAGAGCTCGATGAAGGAGTGAGGTGATCCTGGTGGTTAACAGTCCGAAGGTGAAAAAGGGACTTGGGATCGTCTCTATGGTGCTCGGAGTTCTGCAGGTAGTGCTTGCCCCCATGGTTTATGGGCCCGGGAACAGGTTGGTGCCGATATTGAGCATTCTGACAGGGATATGGTTCATCGTGATGGGCTACCTGCTCGTTACGGATAAATGGGGGAAGACCGTGTAGCCGGTAACCCCTGTCGCTCAAGCGGCGGACCCCTATAAAGATGAAAGAAGGCGCTCCATGGGGAGCGCCCTCCACTTTTCTTGTATACATCCCTCCGCTGCCCGGACTAAAAGTGTCCCAACTGTCCCAAGTGTCCCATCGTTCGTGGGACAGTAATCTAAAGAACTTACAGCGATAGTGCTCCAGATAGTGTCCCGCGTGATACACCTGCTATTCATAAAGATTCGTTTCAGGAACTGTCCGATCATCGATGATTGTCATTAGAGTGAAAAATCGACGCCCTTGTAATGTGTTAATTCGGATAGATTTACGGATCAACCACCAACGCGTTAATTGCCGGAGAAGGATCCTGAAGATGTGAATGGTATCGATAGTGCAATAAAGACTACCAGTACCTTGGCATGATTCGAACAGCGTCGATCTGCTTTGGGGATTTTATTTAAGGAATTGTATGCGGCACGACTTGAAAGGAGAAAATGAAATACCGGATTCCAGGTGTTCAACAGGACAGGAGACAAAGTCAATCCGATTGGAATAATCATTGGAATTATTCCTGAAAAATTATGCCGGAAACACCTTTCGGGGCTTTTTGAAGGGTTCAGGGATATCGCATGGTTTTCGGATTGAGTTTACATCGGAGGAGATATATCATGGTCAAAACCAAAACGATAGTTGGATTGATTGCCGTTTTCATTCTTGTCTCAAGTAATATTTTTGCCGGCGATCTTCCTGATAAAAATGTCGTAGTCCAGAAGAATGTGGTTCCCGAGACGCAGGGCATGAGTGCAACGGAGTCTGTTCCGGTCGTGAACTTCAATGAATTGACCGATTACGAGAAGGAAATGCTGATTATGGAGATCCTTGGCCACTGGAGAGATATGGATTTGTTGGATAGGGTGGTATCAATTATAGGATCGTTGGGTTGGGTGGGTGCATGGGCAGGTTTGATAGGCCTTGCTATTTCCGGCGGACCTGTCGGTTGGATAATATTTGGTATTGTCATGTTTTATTTTGCGAATTTTACTGGCCCTGTCTGTCTGTATCGGATACTAATTTGATGCTTACAGTATTAGTAATAAACAGCACTAATCAGACGAATACAGTAGATGAATAATTTTTATAAATCCCTGAATCTGGTTGCTTGGTACAACTCCGTTCTGTTCTTCAGGAATGCGTCAGGGAAGAAAGCTGTCCGGATTCACAGTGTATTAGTGATCATCTTGACTATTCTGCCATATTCCGCCTTTACGTGGTTGTTTCTGTCGGAGCTGGGCAACGAAGAACTGTCATATCTTCTTGCGGTAATTATGTTTGTGCTTGGGGCGATTTACATTTTTTTGGAAGTGCTGACTCTGACGACAAGGTATACTGATTACGGCAGGGGGATTATCCCGAGAAATCTCCTTTTGTTGCCCCTGTCTTCATCACAGCTTTATCTTATGATCATGTGGGACATGTTTTTCAATGTGAACACACTTTGTTTTCTTGCTTCTTCAGCCATTATACTGATTCGAGTGCCGACGGCGGGAATCGCTGCCCGGATGATACCATTTATTATTCCGGTGTTCTATGCCGTGCTGGTCAGCATATGGATAACAAATCTTTATGTTCTCTCTGCAAAATGGTTTACCAGGAACAAGCAGCTGGTAGTGATGATTCCGTATATGGTGTTGGTGTTGATGCAGGTATCTTTGCAAATGACTACGGGCAAGGAGCTTTTCAGAAGTATTGTTGGATCCCCTGTAGTCGGTCAGGTTTTATCAGGGATACTTTTCAGCATTACCAGAGACTGGATGCGGGCAATATACAGTGTTGCTTTTCTGCTGCTGTTCTCTGGCACGGGGCTTGTTGTGGGGCGGATCCTTGTGAGAAGGTTCAGGCATAATTTTTCCGGATGACTCATTCACAGCAGGGATGAACGAGTGGGTATATTTAAGACGGTTATCGGAGCTGATTTGAAGGTGCTGTTCAGGCAGTATAAGCTGTGGATCACTATCCCGACAATCTGCGTTATGCTAGGAGTCATGCTTCACTTTATCGAAGTCTTTCACCCGGCATTTTTCGCTGTCTTGTCTGCGATGCCGCTGATCAGTCTTTTTGAACGGATGTTTTTTCGTACTGAGAACGAAGTCATCAATTACAACTTTGTTCCTTCGGCCGGTAGTATGCTTGTTGTTGCAAAGAACGCCAGTTCAATGATTATATTTCTATGTATCACCGTTCCTGCTGTTACTGTTCCTGGTATTTTGCTCGGTCACGGAACGGGATACGCCCTGGAGGGCTTGCGGCAGCTCCTGGTAATCGGGCTTTTCATGTTGCTGGCCGGTAATATTGTTTCCGTCAGAGTGGTTGAAAAGCATATAACGGGTATATCGTTTAGGAATGGTATGATAATGGGATTTTCGATATCCATTGCTGTAGTTCTCTGTCAGGCTCTTTCCGCTTTTCTTGGTGGATGGATCTCAGTAGCGATATGCGTGACGATCTTCTGTGTCATGTACCCATTTTCATCAAGAGAAACGGCCAGCTCCCTGCAAGAAGCGACGAATGGATTCCTGGAGGCGATATGAGCGAGTATGCCATTGAGATAGCTGGCTTCACGAAAAAATACAGACGTGATGCCGCTGCCGTCGATAACATCGACCTGAGTGTAAAGAGCGGATCGTTTTTCGGGTTCATTGGCCCGAACGGCGCGGGCAAGACGACGACGGTCCACTATATTGCCGGGTTGATAAGAAAAACAGAGGGAAGTCTGAAAATGTTCGGCGAGGATGCAGGCGGGGACAACCAGGATTACAAGGGAAAGACAGGATTTGTTCTCGAAAAACCGTTTTATATCGATAAGTTGACGGCGAAGGAATACCTCTCCTTTATCGGACGGATGTACGGTATCGAAAAGGAGACCGCATTCGCCAGAACGGAAGAGCTGCTGAACTTCTTCCAGCTGGACAACGGCAAAAAGCACATAGAGAATTTCAGCGCCGGAATGAAGAAGAAGGTATCCCTGGCCGCCGCTCTGATAAACGATCCCCAGTTGCTCATCCTCGACGAGCCTTTCGAGGGAATAGATCCGCCGGCGGCAAGACAGATAAAGGACCAGCTTCTTCTCATGGTGAAAAAGGGGCGAACGGTCTTTCTGACATCACATATCCTCGATATCGTAGAAGCGCTCTGCGGCGAGGTGGCGATCATAAACAAGGGCAGGATAGCGTTTCAGGGTGATACGGAAGGAATCCGGGAAAGGCTCAAGGACCGTGCATCAGGAGAAAAATACGCCGGACTCGAGGATCTTTTCCTGACTCTTGTCTCGGAGGAGAAGGAAGCCTCTGGCCTTTCGTGGCTCTAGAGCCCGAGCACATCCGACATTTTGTAGAATCCAGCCTGTTTTCCCGCGATAAACCTGATGGCCCGGATCGTTCCCGTCGCGAATGTCTTTCGTGAATGGGCCCTGTGCGTCAGTTCGACCCTCTCGCCCTCGCCGGCGAAAACGACGGTGTGCTCACCCGTCACGTCTCCGCCTCGAAGCGAGTGCATGCCGATCTCACCTGACGGCCTCTCGCCGACCATACCCTGCCTGCCGTGGACCACGTTCGCTCCGGCTCTTGCCTTAAGCGCCGCTTCGGCCAGTTTTGCGGCCGTGCCGCTCGGCGAGTCCTTCTTCCGGTTGTGATGGATCTCGGTGATCTCGATGTCGAATCCGGGGAGCGCCTTCGCGATATCCTCGGTCACCTTGAAGAGGAGGTTGACGCCGAGTGACATGTTAGGGCTTACCAGCACGGGGATGTTGCCCGATATTTCCCTCGCGCGGGTGATCTGCATCGCCGTCAGGCCGGTCGTCCCCGTTATCGCGGCGACTCCGGCCGAGGCGCAGGCCTCGAGAAATGACGCGGCCGATTCGGGGAGAGTGAAGTCGACGGCTACGTCGGCTCCGGCCAGGGCGCCGGCGAGGTCACTTGTTGTCGTGACCCCGCAGACTTCGTTCCCAATACCTTCATGTCCGGCGGCATCGACGGCACAGGCGAGGAGAAGATCCTCTGCCGCGTCGATCTCACAGGCGACAATGCCGCCCATTCTGCCGAGTGCGCCGTTTACGATTACCTTTATCATGTCACGCCTCTATGCCGGCGGATTCTTCACCTCGAGGCCGTAGTCGGTCAGTGCGGCCGCAAGTTTGACGAGATTACCCGGAAGCATCCTGACAAGCGGCAGGCGGACGTTGCCTACGCCCATGCCGAGCATGTTCATCGCTTCCTTCACCGGCATCGGATTGGTTTCTATGAACATCGACTGGTTGAAGGGGAGGAGCTTGTAATGAAGCTCGCGGGCCTTGTCGTGGTCCCCCTTCTCGAACGCCGATATCAGTGCGCGGATATCCTTCGGGATGATATTCCCCGAAACGCTCACGACACCTGTTCCGCCGATCGTAAGGATTGGGTAGGTTATCGCGTCGTCTCCGGAGAGAAGGTTTATCTTCCCGTCGCAGAGCATGATGATCTCGGCCATCTGCTCTACCGAACCGCTCGCCTCCTTGACGGCGACGATCAGGTCGTGCTCAGCAAGCCGGGCAACGGTGGCCGGCTGCATGTTCAGTCCGGTCCTTCCCGGGACGTTGTAGAGCATCAGCGGAAGCTGGCCGTCGTCGGCGAGCTTCGTGAAATGTGCGTACAGGCCCTCCTGCGTCGGCTTGTTGTAGTACGGGGTCACGACCATCGCGGCGTCCGCACCGAGCTCTTTAGCCTTAATTATATTCTCGATTGATTTTGCGGTCGAATTGGTGCCGCATCCGGCTACGACCTTGAGCTTTCCGGCCGCCTCGTTAACGACGATTTCGATGATCCTGAAATGCTCCTGCCAGGTGTAAGTGGGATTCTCACTCGTAGTAGCGCAGGGGACCAGCCCATCGGTGCCGGCGTCGATGTGGAACCGTACCAGCTCGCGAAGCTTCTCTTCGTTCAGGTCTCCGTTTTCCTTAAACGGTGTTACCAGAGCAACATACAGACCCTTTAGCATAACACCCTCCTCCTTCATTCACAGCCCTGTCCGTGCAGTCGCGGACGCCCTCGAGCGGCCTTTCGACGCTTTCGGGCAAGACAGACTTTATTCCCACCCGGTGAAGTTGTCAAGATTTAGAGGAGGATTTAAATAAAAAGCGGAGCAGGAAAACTTTCCTCTTGACGATAGGTTAATATTATGATATCATAATACCGTTATGAAAAAGATGCATACAGAAAAGAAGGGAACGGAAGTGTCACAGGGGCCGCTCAGGGATGATGAGATAGAGAAGTCGGCAGAGATCCTTAAAGCTCTGGCCAATCCAGCGAGGCTTCGTCTGGTCAACATCCTGGTCGGCGGCGAAAGAACCGTATCCCGGCTCTGTGAGATCTCGGGCCTGAAACAGTCACTGGTGTCACAACAGTTGAAAAATCTCAGGCTGAACGATATCGTAGAGCGCAGAAAAGAAGTTTCACGGGTCTATTACAGGCTCAAGGAAAAGAATGTTGTAACCATGCTGAACTGCCTCGGCAGATGCGGATGTTCCGCGACCGACGGCAAGGAGGAGAAATGAGCGACAAGGTACTTCATGTAGGCGAAGATCAGTTCCAGGCGCAGGTGCTCGACGCGGCTGTTCCTGTGGTAGTGGATTTCTGGGCGCCCTGGTGCGGCCCCTGTCAGATGATCGGACCGATCATCGAAGAGCTGGCCGGCGAGTACGACGGAAAGGTCACCTTTGCCAAGGTCAATACGGATGAGGCGAAAAACGTCGCCATCAAGTACGGCATCATGGGGATCCCGACGCTCAAGATCTTCAAGGGCGGCGAGGAAATAGCCTCAGTATCAGGTGCGCTGCCTAAGGAACACCTCAAGCAGTGGATCGACGAGGCTGTAACAGAGAACTAAGACTCACGATGAAAAGCAGGAACTGGCGGGCCGCTGAAGATGTAGTTTTTGCATCTGGCGGCCCGCCTGCTTTATACTCCACCTGCGACCGGATGACAGGAATGTAATACACGAAGAGAAGGAGACCGGGTGATGAAATCATACAGATGGGTCCTCGCGGCGGTCCTTGCGGTCCTGCTCTCTGCAGGATGTTCACGGCAGGACGACATCGGAGGTACCGGGCTGGTTCGGCTAGACGAGAAGGTATACGCGATGATCGCTTACGGACCGTCGTCGACTGAGGGACTGGGAGCGAATTCCGGTTTTATCGTGGGGGACGAATCTGTATTGGTCATCGACTCGAGATTTTCGTACAGCCACGCGAGACAGCTCCTCTCCGCTATCCGTTCAGTCACTGACCTGCCCGTAAAATATCTCGTCAACACGCACTATCATCCGGATCATGTCTGGGGCAATGCGATACTCCGGGCCGAAGGAGCGATGATCCTCGCCAGGCCCGAGACGAGTATCGAGATGGAGAGATTCACCCCGATCTATAAGGATTACTACAAGGGGCGCAAGCCCGACGTATTCGAGATGGTCAAGGAGGTCGAGCTCGCTCTTCCCGACTCGTTCGTAATCGACGAGCTTCACATCGATCTCGGAGGGATCGAGGCGGTCGTGACCTTTTCGGGCCCGGCCCATACCGCAGGTGACCTGACTGTCTCCGTTCCTTCGAAGAAGATCGTTTTTGCCGGCGGACTTGTCAGCAACGGATACCACCCCAACATGGGTGACCAGGGGGCTGATTTCGCGAACTGGCTCGTCACGCTCGACAAACTGGAAGAGTCGAACCCGAAGATCGTCGTACCCTGCCAGGGCCCTGCCGGGGGCGCAGAGATGATAGGCTTCCAGAGGGATTATCTCGTCGATCTGGCCGGATTGACCGTCGATGCCATAAGACGGGGGAGGACCCTGTCCGAAGCGATCCTCGAAATCAGGGTTCCTGATACTGACGGATACAAACAGGATAATCTCCTTCCGTTCAACATCCAGGCGATATATCGAACGAGGGCCCTTGATGTCGTCGCCCCTCGCGTCGAGATGGATATCCCTACGGGCTTTGTCGTAAGTGACGCGGCAGGCGGACCGGAAGCAGGCATGATCCAGTGGATCGTCCAGTCGGATGATGGCTATCTCGAACTCGAGATGAGCTGGCAGCCGACAAGCAGAGGAGATATCATCCTCGAGGATATCCATGACAGGATAGCGAGGTACGGAGGATCGAAGGACGGCCTTTACGACATGACCGTGGCCGGTTCGCGGAAGCTGATCGTCGGCGGGGAGACGGTCCCCGCGGCATTCGGCAGCTGGAAGTACAGGCAGAGCACAAGGACGAAGGGTGGAGGGACCTGGTCGTGGACCATGTCGCTCAGGGACGGGACGGTCTATTCGATAAGGATGCTGACCAACACGGGGGACGACCAGAAACTGGAAGAGCGGAACATCACGACGATGGAACAGGTCGTCTCAACGCTCAGAAACAAATAGCGGATCACGCGCCGTGCTTCTTGAGCCTGCCCGCGTTGGCGAGGGCAAGTTCCATGATATCGACGGCGGGGAAGATCCCCAGCGCTCCACGGTCGCATTCGGCTTCGCTGAAAGCGGCCGTTTCGTCAATGCCGCAGAATTCCGACTTCAGTAAAAACGGCACCGGATGCCATGAGTGGCCCTTCATCGCGCATGGAGTCGAGTGATCGCCAGTTACGATCAGCACATCCGGCTCAAGGCCGAGAAGAATGGGCAGGTTGGCGTCGACATCCTCGATGACGCCTCTTTTACCTTCGAGATTTCCATCTTCTCCGTATGAGTCGGTCTTCTTGATGTGGATGAATATGAAGTCATGGTCCCCGCGTCGGAAGATCTCTGAGGCAGTCTCGAACTCTTCCTTGACCGAGAAGCCTGTGTCAGCGAGTTCCATTCCACAGAGCCTCGCGACGCCGCGGTAGAGCGGGTACGCGGCAACTGCCGCTCCGGAAAGACCGTACCTTTCGGAGAAGGGTTCGATCTCAGGCCTGCTCGAAATGCCGCGCATCAGGACGGCGTTAGCCTTTTCCTCGTTGGCGAGCACCTCGCCCGCCAGCGAAATGAAGCTGGCGATGATCGATGCGGTCCGCTCTGCCGCCGGAGTCATGGCCACCGGAGGCAGCGGCTTTTTCCCGGTCACCTGGGGGTCGGTCTCCTCTACGGCTGGCGAGAGGCCCTCTCCCCGCAGGACGACACCGAATCTGTATTCGCGAACGGGCATGATGATTATCTCGACCCCGTCGATTTCCTTTATTTTCTCTCCGAGTTTGGCGCAGATCCTTTCACCCTCTTCGTGGGGTATCCTGCCGGCGCGTCTGTCTGTGAGGACGCCGTCATTGTCGACCGTCGCGAAGTTGCCCCTTATAGCGACGTCTCCCGGAAGAACGTCGAATCCTACTCCGGTCACTTCCACGACCCCCCTTCCCACGTCATTTTCCGGAGCCAGCGGATCGTACCCGAAAAGAGCGAAATGAGCGGGGCCGCTTCCCGGTGTTATCCCGCGTGCTATCGGGAGCGATCTTCCACATATGCTGCCGGAGGCCAGGGCATCGAGGTTCGGTGTTGCCGCCGCGTCGAGAGCGGTCTTCGGGAACGCAGGTGTGCGTATCCCGCCGAGGCCGTCCATGATGAGGAGGATTATCTTTGAATCGTTCGCTCTGATAAGATGGCGAAGCATATCGTATCTCCTTTTTAATCGACTTTGCGGCATGCTGTCCCTTCCGGTCCCGCAGGAGTCGAGATTACAGCCGCCGGTCCCCGGTGTCAACCGGGCGATGAAGTCGGGGGGCTCAATCGGGTTGGGGATAGGACAAAAAGGTGTTACAATATAGTGGTAAAAATGACGCGAACGCATTCAATGGAGGAATGATGATCTTTCCCGGGACAGGAAGAAAAGTTACAGTTTCACTGCTCGCGATACTTGTTGCAGCCGCGGGGTGTGGGCAGAAATCCTCGGTCTTGTTCGAGGATTCGCTCAAGAACGTGGTAAAGACCGAGAGCAATTCCCAGACGCTCATGGCATGGGCGGATGCGGGCGTGAAGGCCGGAGTGCTCGTCCACATAGATGGAATGGACGACATGGCGGTCTTTCCTACCTCGATGCACGAGACGATCGAGAATACGGCCGATCATCTCGAGAGAAAGAACTCGGCAGTCGTCAACAGGATCGCGACGATCGTGGAGAATGGCGGCACCGTCAATATCGGCTACAAGGCCGGCATGTATGAACGGGTCATCTGGGTACTTCCCTCTCCGGGGTCGGTGACCGATCTTCCTCTGGATAACTTCAAGCAGGTACTGATGGCCCGGCGCGGTTATCCCGCTGCTGAACTCTCCGATTTCGCCGTTTCAGGGAAGCACATCACCGGTACGATATCCGGGATACCGCTGACGATAACAAGCCTCGAGGACCTCGAGGTGGAGGGAGAGATCGCGCTGCTCGATATCGACCTCGCGTACTTCTCAGGGCTTCAGGCCGTATCCTCCGAGTATGAGCCCGGGACAGGGGCCCTTCTCAATGTCCTCAGGGTCCTGAAACGAAAGAAGATCCCGGCCGTCATGGCAACGATCAACCGTTCCTCGCTGAACCAGACGGCGCCGCTCGATATCAGGTATTACGCCGAAATCATCGAAGAGACGCTCGCCGACCCGTCACTGCTTGCGGGGCCGGTCCCGGATAAATACAACCTGATGATGGAGGCGGAGAGCGCGTTGAAAGCTGGGAGATACAGTGAAGCCGCCGCCTCGTACGCCGGACTGGCAAAATCCCGCCCTTTCGACGCCGGAATACATTTCTCGCATGCTGTTGCCCTCGGATTCCTCGACAAGGGTGAAGAGTGCCGCGACGCGATGGTCAGGGCATACGGCATCGATAATGCCTACCTGAGGGGATTTTTCCAGCTGGCCAGGGTCCTCGGAGCAAATGGCCGGATAAGCGCCGGCGAGGCCCTGCTCGAGACCTCGGACCTCAGAAAGACTCTTCCGGAGATCGAGATGGAATACCAGCGGGCACTCTTCTATTCCCAGGCCGGCCTTCATCAGGTGGCAATACCTATCCTTATTGAAGTTGCAGCGAAGAGGCCGAAGGATTTCGCGATCCGGACGGTCCTTTACCGATCATATGAAGAGCTGGATGATACGAGGAGAATGTACCCCTTACTCGAGAATCTCGTAGAGCTCGACAGGGACAGGGTCACGAGGGATATGCCCTGGGCATTCAAGAAGCTCGGTGACCTGGCCTGGAGCTTCCACCTCGATCCGGCCGCGGCGAAATGGTACAAGGAATATCTTGAACTTGTCCCCGACGACCCCGATAGAGAGAAGATGATGGAGCTCATCGATAAGTGGAAGGGCAAGTAGCCCTCCGTCACGCACACATAGTGATAACCACGAAAGGGGCGGCTTCCAGCCGCCCTTTTTCTTTGGATGTGTAACAATACCGGTGGCATAAACGTATATGTCTATACGAGATGTTGATACGAAACAACCCACCTGTTCATGGCGGTGAGACATGGTTCGAGGAACGAAGAGGCGCGGAAAAAAGAAAATGATCTGGATCATCGTGGTTCTGGTCATCGTGGCTGCGTCGGTCACAGGCGTTGTATTGAAGAAACGCTCGGCGAATACCGGCGACCTCGGGCCGGTCGTCAAATGCGAGCGGGCGAATATCGTGGAGAAGGCGCTTGCCGTCGGCTCGATAGTACCGCGCAACGAGGTCTCGGTAAAATCGAAGGTCTCGGGTGTGGTGCAGAAAGTTTTCAAGGAACCGGGGGAGAAGGTCCGCAAAGGGGACCCGCTCCTCGAGATAAGGCCCGATCCTACACCGCTGGAACTGGCGGGGGCAAAGCGGGCGATCGAGATGGATGAGATCGGGCTGCGAAACGCTGAAAAGACGATCCAGCGCTCACGCGAACTCCTCGAACGAGGGTTGATATCCGAGACAGAGTTCGAACAGGCTGAAAAGAATTACGAACAGGCCGTGCTGCAGTTGAAGATCAGCAGCGAGCGCCTTGCCCTGATAGAAAAGGGCAGCACAAATATCGCCGGCATGCAGATCGAATCTATCATAAAGGCGCCTATATCCGGGTTCATCCTGGAAAAAAGCATCAATATCGGCGATCCCGTCGTTCCCCTGACATCATACCAGGCGGGAACGGTCCTGATGACGCTGGCCGATATGGACAACCTCCTTTTCAAGGGCACGGTCGACGAGATCGACGTAGGCAAACTCGATCTCAGGATGCCGGTCGAGATCAAGATAGGCGCGCTTCCCGACAAGAAGATCCCGGGCATTCTCGACAAGATATCGCTCAAGGCTCAGGAGGAGAACAATTCCAGGATGTTCCCCGTGGAGATCACGATATCCGATACGCAGCTCGCCGTGCTGAGGGCCGGCTACTCGGCTAATGCCGATATCATCATCAACGAGGTGGA
Source organism: uncultured bacterium (assembly GCA_964457905.1). Taxonomy (GTDB): domain Bacteria; phylum Krumholzibacteriota; class Krumholzibacteriia; order Krumholzibacteriales; family Krumholzibacteriaceae; genus JAUWCL01. The sequence goes on from CAYWGA010000063.1 coordinate 11,713, forward strand.
GAGCGTGCTGACGCTGCCGGAGCGGGTAGTCTTCTTCTCGGGAGATTCGACATGGGTGGAGGTATCGGGAAGCGACGGAACGAGAGTGAAGGTCCTTATTGAGACGGGTCTTTCCGACGCGATCCGCATCGAGGTCAAATCAGGGGTCGAAGAGGGACAGGAGATCCTCGAGAAAGAGCAGAAGAAGATCTGATGAAAAGTCTCAGGGCGCTCATAGTGAATGTGATGTACGTCTTCTCCCTTTTCGGGGAGTTCGTACGCGACATGAAGGCGCAGAAGAAGCGCACCGCTATGACGATCTTCGGGATCATCTGGGGCACGGCCGCGGTAGTGTTGATGATGGCGGTCGGAACAAGTACCCGCAGGCAGAATATCACTAACTTCCGCGGCATGGGCGACAACATCATCCTCGTATTCGGCGGAACGACGACAAAACCTTTCGAGGGATTCGGAGTCGATCGAAGGATCAGGCTCGTAAAGGACGATGTCGAGATGCTTCGCCGCGAGATCCCCGCGATAGACCAGATAAGCGAAGAGATGAGTAACTGGAGGTCGTACCTGCGGGTCGGATCGAAGAACCGCAACCCGATGATCGCGGGTGTCGCTCCGCACTACTGGGAGATGAGAAATACGATCCCACGTTTCGGCGGAAGGTTCTTAAACGAAAAGGACGAAGCGGAGAAGCGCCGCGTCATCTTCCTCGGGAACAAGGTGAAGGATTTTCTCTTCGGCGAGGATGCCGACGCGGTCGGAGAGATGCTGTTCCTGGACGGCGTTCCGTTCCGCGTGATCGGAGTGCTGCAGGACAAGGTGCAGAACTCGAGCTATAACTCGCGCGATGAGGACAGGGCATATATACCGTCGTCCACTTTCATCACAATGTTCGGAACTCGATATATTACCAACATGATCGTCACCCACAAGGCCGATATGGCGAGCTCCGGGCAGGTGGTCAGCAGGATCCGGGAGGTCCTCGGAAAGAAATACAGGTTCGACCCTGAAGATGAGAGCGCAATTCAGATCTGGGACACCGCCGAGTTCTTTGAGGAGTTCATGCTCTTCTTCACCGGCTTCAACATCTTCCTCGTTGTCATGGGCGCCGCGACCCTCTGTGTCGGAGGCCTCGGCGTCTCGAACATCATGTATGTAGTCGTCCGCGAGAGGACGAAGGAAATAGGTATAAAGAGAGCGGTCGGTGCGCGCAGATGGGTGATCATGGTTCAGTTCTTCGCCGAGACCTTTTTCATAACGTTCGTCGGGGCGGTGATCGGGTTCCTCATAGCCTGGGGGATCACGACCGTGCTGCAGGTCATGCCCGGCGGGGTAAAGGAAGCGATCGGCACGCCGGTGATAGATCCTCTCGTCGTGCTGGTCTGCGTGTCGATAATCACGTTCGTCGGCTTCGTCGCCGCTTTCTTCCCCGCACGGAAGGCGTCGAAGCTCGATCCGATAGAGTGTCTTAATTACTAGAGGAGGCGTCGCGGTATGTGGCGCACGATGCTCGAAGAATTTATCGTCGACTTCAGGCACCAGAAGACAAGGGTGATGCTGACTCTTGTCTCGATAATCTGGGGAACGATGTCGGTCGTACTTCTGCTCGCTTTCGGGTTCGGCCTCAAGGACAGGATGTACGAAGGGCAGATGGGCGCGAGGGACAATCTCGTCTCGGTCTGGTCAGGAGAGACATCGAAACCGTTCCAGGGTCTTCCCGTCGGCAGGAATATATGGCTCAACGTCGAGGACATCGATCTGCTCAGGGAAAACATCCCGCTCGTCGGGCTCATTTCGCCGAGCCAGGGTAATAATTTCAGGGTGCGCTACGGCGACAACAGGACGACGACATGGGGGGAAGGGGTCTCTCCCGACTTCATGGATATGCGGCACATGTTCCCGCAGCCCGGTGGCAGGTTCATAAACGACAGCGATATCAAGGAACGCAGGCGGGTCGCCTTTATTGGCGATGAGATAGCAGAGACCCTATTCGGCGAAGAGGATCCGGTCGGCGCCGTGATCTACCTCGATGACCTTCCCTATACAGTGATCGGAGTGATGATCCCCAAACACCAGACCTCGATGAGCAACGGGCCGGACGCCGAACGTGTCATCATTCCCTACACTACGTTCGGGACGGTATACAACAGGAGATGGATCAGCCATATGCTCGTCAGGCCCTCCATGCTGCACCGGTCGCAGGAACTGGTCAAGGACATGCGGGATCTCTTCGGACGGAAGTACCGTTTCGATCCGACCGATGAGGAGGCTCTCAATATCGAGGACGACATCGAGACGGAGAAGCTCGTCAGGAAGATCTTTCTGGGGCTCAATATATTCTTCGGCGTGATCGGATCGCTCACTCTTGTGATCGCCGGAGTAGGAGTGGCGAACATCATGTATGTAGTCGTGAAGGAGCGCACCCATGAGATCGGTATCAGGAGAGCGATCGGCGCGAAACGCGGCCATATAATCACACAGTTTCTCGGCGAGGCATTCATGATCACAGGCGGTGGCGGAGCGATCGGTATCGGCCTGTCGCTCGGGATCATCGGCCTCGTATCATTGGTGCCGCTCGATTCGGGCGTACTGAAGTATATGGGACATCCGGTCTTCTCATGGCCGATTGCCATGGTGACGGTTCTGATCCTGATGATGATCGCGGTCATCGCGGGGATATTTCCGGCGAGGCAGGCCGCCGAGATCGATCCGGTCGAGGCCCTGCGGTATGAGTAGGAGGAACGTCCCGGCAGTGCGGGACATATAAGATATTGAGGGGGTGCGTTGTTCAGTTGAACGCTGACTGAATACCCGGAACGCTCAGCCCAGCGCGCATCCCCTCATTTATTTATCAGGCATCTCCCTGAAGTACCTTCAGCATCTCCTCTATAAGGCCGTCTTCAGAAGCTTCACGAAGCCGTTCCAGTGATACGATAAGGTCATCCCCGTTCCGCACCCTGATCTCAACCGTGAAACTGCCTCCCTCCAGATTTTCCGGAAGATGAACAGAAGCTGCCGGCGGCAGCTCGATCTCGGTGATCGTCCGCTTCAGGAACGAGATGTCACCCGTCATTCTCGGATGCGTGATGCTGCTGACCGCTTCAGAGAGAGGCATCTCTTCCGGATCGTATTCCTCCACAAAACGGGCGAAGAGTTCTTTCCCGTGGTCAGCCATTCCGAGCATCCCCCGGACGGCCTCGCGCCTTCCGCTCCTGCTCAGGCTGCTTCCGGCGAGCAGGCTCGCCGCGTCCGTGGTGTCGATCCCGGGATGAGCGTCGAGCTGAAGCAGATTCCCGGGAGATAACCTGCCCTCGTGGATAGCCAGTCTCACTACCTCATCGAGAAGGGAAAGGCCGGAGAGTCTTTCAAGGATCTCCGCTGTGATCTTCCGGCCGAACATCTTTGATAACAGGGGGAGAGATTCCGTGATCCTGTCGCCGGCAAGAGCGAGGGCCTTTGCCGCGAAGGTCAGCCTTTCCATCTCCGAAAGAGCCTGTCCGTGAAGTGAAGATTCGAGCCAGACAGGAAGAGCCCTGGCAAGGCTCTCATCTCGTGTTTCCGCATCGATTACGAGTCCCGGCACCATTTTGAGGCCGGCTTCGCGGGCGGCCGCGATCCTTCTGAATCCGGAGACGATCTCGTACGAATCGCCGGTGCCGATGAGGATGGGGGGCGAGACTATTCCGATCGTTCCGATCGAACTGACGAGGGCCTCGTCAGGACCCTTGCCTCCCTCTTCGCCGGGCAGTGTCCAGCGGAACCTGAACGCCGCCCCGGTGTCGAGCTCCAGGCCCGCGGGATCTATGGTCCTGTATTGCATCCCGATAGTGTGTGTCATTCAACCCTCCTTCATTTCCGCTGAAGGGCAAAGGGTAGCGATACCGCATTCACCACAACGGGGGTTCGGGGCCTTGCAGACGGCCCGCCCGTGATTCTTCAGATAGAAGGGGAGCCACTTCCATTCCGAGTCGGCTAACAGCTCCATCAGGTCACGCTCGATCTTTACCGGGTTTTTCTCTGACGTCCAGCCGAGCCTTCCCGCTACCCTGATGACGTGCGTATCGACGACGACACCTTCCGTCCTCGAGAACCCGTGCTGGAGGATCACGTTGGCCGACTTTCTCGCTATGCCGGGGAGCCGGGTGAGGCTGTCCATGTCGTCGGGTACCTGGCCGCCGAACTCTCCCGTGATGGTTTCGCTTGCGCCCTTTATCGATTTTGCCTTGTTCCGGAAGAATCCGGTCGGCCGAACCGCCTCCTCGATCTCCTCCAGCGGGGCGGCGGCGAACGCGACGGCATCGGGATATTTTTCGAAGAGCGCCGGCGTTGTCATATTGACCCGTTCGTCGGTGCACTGGGCCGACAGGATCGTCGCGACCAGAAGCTGGAACGGGCCGTCAAACTCGAGATAGTGTTTCGGGTCGGGGTAGAGTTCCTTCAGCCGTCCGAGAGTCTTTACGGCGGTTTTCTTGTCTCCAGGTGTCATTATTTCTCCATCTGAGGAATATGCGGACATATGCTTATGTCCGCATTGTATTGGACGCTCGCCTGGAGTTTCAATCCAGAAGATAATAATGGGCGAATCTGGCAGCCGGTGGTGTATCAGTGATTTGTCGGCCGGCAGTTCACTGGGGATTGCTTTTAAGGCGTGCCGGCTGTATATTGACTGCCGATATGAAAGTAAAGAAAGCAATAGCGCAGGCGGTGGCCCTGGTCCTTCTCGGGACAGGGGCGGGCTTTATCTTCAACGCCATTTCGGCGAACGGGATCGATCCGTTCCGCAAGCTCGAGGATGTCCCCGTAATCGAAAACGGCGAGACGTCTATTACGGAGATAGATCCCGATGATCAGGACGGTATCTGTTTCGTCTCCCTCGAGGAACTACAGGAGATAATCGAATCCGGGTTCCCCGTCATCGACGCGCGGACATCACATGAGTACGAATCGGGTCATATCCCCGGCGCGATACTCCTCGATTATTTCGAGATGGGACGCTATTTCGATTCGGTCCTCCCGAGGCTGAGCCCTGAGGACAGGATCGGCGTCTATTGCACAGGCCCCCTGTGCGACGACTCCGAGATGCTGGCGAAGGAACTCTACACCCTCGGCTATACGAAGCTCTGTGTCTTCAGGGGTGGTATGGAGGAATGGGTTGAAGCGGGACTGCCGGTGGAGCATGGACCAGAGGAGGGATGGGAATGAGCCGGCCACTCGATTCAAGCCCCTTCTTCGAGGCTCCCGACGGTACGGGGCGCAGACAGGTAATCCTGCTCGTCTTCCGTGTCGTTCTGGCCGCTGTATTTATTTATGCTGCCCTGCAGAAGATGGGCAAGCCCCTGATGTTCGCCGATGAGATCGAGATGTACGGGATCATCGGTCCCGGCCCCCTGCTTTATTTAGCAGCGATTACACTTCCCTGGATAGAACTCTTCTGCGGCGCCGCGCTGCTCACCGGGATCTTCATGAGGGGTTCAGCCCTGATCCTCTCCGCGATGAACTTCGCTTTTATCATTGTCATAGCCTACAGGACTTATGGTATAGTGTCCGCCGAGGGCACACCGCTCCGCGATGTCTATTTCGACTGCGGCTGCGGATTCGGGGCCACATACGCATGGAAAAAACTGATCGAGGATGCGGTTTTCCTCATCTTCTCGGTCGCGATACTGGTTTCGCCGTCTTACAGATTTGTAATCGGCAGAAAGAAAGGTTAGAAAATGAAGATATGGAAAGGCATTCCGGCAGCGCTTATCGCTGTGCTTTGCGTGATTTCGATGACCTCGGCCATCGCCGCTCAGGATGACGCTGCTGGCGCGACTACAAAGTCGTCGAGCAGCTTCAATCACGGCAAATACGGAATAGGTGTTATCTTCGGCGAGCCGTCCGGCCTGAGCGCAAAGATGTGGACGACGAAGAGCACCGGATTCGACCTCGGGCTGGCCTGGTCGTTCTCAGGGAACGGAAATTTCCATATCCACGGCGACTATCTCTTCCACAACTTCGGCCTCTTCGATGTGAGCAAGGGGTCGCTGCCTTTCTATTTCGGGATTGGCGCCAGGATACTCTTCCAGGATGACACTAAGATCGGTGTAAGGCTTCCTATCGGCATCGAATATTATTTCGACACTTTTCCAGTCGCGGTATTCGGCGAGGTCGTTCCTATCCTCGATCTTGCTCCGGACACGGAATTCGATATCAACGGCGGTATCGGTGTGCGCTTCTACTTCTAGGCGCGCCTGTTCCGCTATCAGACATTCAGTAATGCCGGATCTTCTTCAGGAGATTCGGCATTACTTTTGGCCGAAGGGGTCTCTTCATCCGCCGTCTTCAACACGAACGAGAAGATCATGGACGCCCAGGTGTTCGGAGTGCCCGACGGAAAGTACGGCGAAGAGATAGCGGTCTGGATACAGCTGCACGAGGGAGTAGAGTTGAGCGAGGACGAGATCAGGGCCTTCTGCAAAGGCAAGATCGCTCACTACAAGACCCCCCGCTACATCAAGTTTGTCGATAAGTATCCGATGACGGATGTCTCGATCGTCGAGCTCGGCCTCCAGGAGGACGCGGGGATAGAGACGGCCTAGAGTATTCCGGCAGAAGTATTGATATCTATTCGGGGCGCTGCGATCAGTCGGGGCGCCCCATCGTTATGCCCAGAGCCTCGGCTGTCTTTACAAGCTGCCCCGAGGGATCTACGTGTTTGATCTCCTTGATCGCCTGCTTGATCTTCTTGCAGACGATCTTGTTTCCTTTCAGGCAGACCATGTGTCCGTAATATCCCAGCGCTATGTGGTTGATCGCCTCGACTCCGAATCTCGTGGCGAGTATCCTGTCGTAGGTAGTCGGTGTGCCGCCGCGCTGCATGTGCCCGAGGACCGCCGTCCGGGTCTCGGCTCCCGTGCACAACCCTATCTGTCCCGCGACCCAGTGCCCGATACCTCCCAGTCTTCCCGGGGAACCATCCGCGCCCGGCTCCTTCTCGTACATCTTGCCTCCATCTTCGGGGAAGGCGCCTTCCGCCACGACAACGATGCTGAAGCGGCTACCAGTCCTTCTCCGTTCCGACATATGGCCGCATACCGTGCCTACATCGAACGGGATCTCGGGGATCAGTATGACGTCGGCTCCGCCGGCGACTCCCGCCTCGAGAGCGATCCATCCGCTGTCGCGGCCCATTACCTCGAGCACGAGGATCCTGTGGTGGCTCTCAGCTGTTGTGTGAAGCCTGTCGAGTGCTTCGGTGGCGACCGAGACGGCGCTGTTGAATCCGAATGTCACCTCGGTGGCCTTGAGATCGTTGTCGATAGTCTTCGGGA
>CAYWGA010000064.1:0-18846 GCA_964457905.1 uncultured bacterium
TTTTCGGCTTTTCCGTTCCATACGGCAGCGTATGGACCGGCAGGCCTCGATTCGTCGATCAGCACGGTGACCAGTTGGCCCGCCGCATTGTAGATACTAAGGTTCACAAATCCGCCCGACTTGAGCCCGAACGCGATTGTTGTGTTCGGGTTAAACGGGTTCGGGAAATTCTGTGCGAGGAATGCCGCATCGGGCAGCGGCATCGGATCATCGCCGGTGACCTGCTCAGCGCAGAGCAGCGCGTATTCACTCTCGTTGCCGTGGACATCGACCGCCGTGACTTTGTAGCAGAATCCGGCATCCCACGACCAGCCGCCGTCCAGGAGCAGAGTGTCGCATGTCGTCGCCAGCAGGTTTCCCGGCGAAGGATCAAACGAAGGGCCTGCATCACGGTAGATATTGTAGCAGTCCAGGTCGATCTCGGTGTTCGGCGACCATGTGACCTCAAGGCCCTCCGGAACGAACGACTGTTCGCCGACCAGGCACAGTGGAGCGCATGGCGCGATATTGTCGACCGAACGAGCGCTGTCGACCTGCGAGATCCAGTATGCTGTCGGGTCTGATTCATGGGCTACGACCTGGAAGTAGTGGCACTCGTCGCTCGTGTCAGTCGAATCGAACATCGTTTCGACATTTATCGCATAGTGCTCGATCATATACTCCTGGTCCAGGGTCGCGATTCTCTCCCAGTAGTACGGCTCTCCTGCCAGCATCTCCGTTCTTATGACGGGAGCGCTCGAAAGGTCCTCGTCGAGGAACAGGGCGACCGCATCATCCGTCGCGGATCCGGCAGAATGGATGATCTCCTCGAACCTTGCCGCCCCGCTTTTAAACATCGCCATAGCGGCTGTCTCATCTATCGCTCTCCAGATAGAGTAGAATCCGACCTTGTCTTCAGGATACGTATCGAGCCTGCTGGCGTCGAAAGATAGTCGAACCCAGCCACCCTGGTCGCCGGGTATGTCCCGCACTCCCGTGATGACCGGTGCCGGATATCCCCAGTAGCCGTTTCTCTCCATCCTCTGTGTGAAGATGTCGTACCCTGCGTTGTATCTGCCGTCCAGGAAAGATACAATCACGCCTCCGCTTCCGTCAGGGGCCATGGCCGGCTCGGACTGGTTGCTGACCGCGTCGCAGACTATTTCTCCGTATGGGTTCCAGAGCCGATCACCGGACGAGCTGAGCCGCTGAATATAGACATCGTATTCGACCAGGTATCGCCAGTCAGTCCAGCTCACGAATGCTCCACCTTCCCCGTCCTCCATGATCGCCGCATTGAGTTTATCTCCTGATCCGTAACATACAATTTCCCCGGAGGATCCCCACTCGGTCTCGCCGAGGTGGTTGATTCGCTGCGCGTAGAGTTCAGTATAGGGTCCTGAATGCTCCCATATGATGATGGTTCCGGCTTCATCGGTCCTGACCAGCTTTGGAGCCTGCTGATTTTCCGATGATGTGCAGACAGGTCTCCCCCCGGATGTCCAGAGGGCACCGCCGTAACTTGCCAACCTCTGGGCCCATATATCGTAATGACTGGAGTTCCTGCGGTCCGCCCAGACCACTATGAGGCCGCCATTACTGTCCCTGGCGATCCTCGGTGTCGTCTGCATATCAGGGTAGGTGCAGATACCGAGTCCGCCGGAGGACCATGCCCTGTACCCGTTATTCAGGAGTCTCATCCCGTAGATGTCCCAGTTGCCGTTCCTGTTGTCCACCCAGGCGAGGTATGCTCCGCCGTATCCGTCTTCCGCCATTGTGGGCTGTGACTTGTCGCATAAATAGTCCGTTACCGTGATCCCGTTCGAGGCCCACTGCGGATCGCCATAATTGTTGATTTTCTGGACATAGATCTCATTTGTACTGCCCCTTAAGTCCTGCCAGCAGATGACAGCTCCCAGTGTTCCATCGGCCACGATCTCCAGGTACAGCTGCTGGTGGCTTTCGGTGCAGACCGCGACGCCGTTTACGGTCCACAGAGGGGTTCCGTCCCTGCTGAGGCGCTGAGCGTAGATGTCATAGCTGGATCCGCTCCTCTGGTCGGTCCATGCTGCTATTACGCCGCCGGCTCCGTCTGAAACGATCTCTACATCCGCCTGCTGGGCGGGATCGTTGCAGACCGGGACACCATTGGCGGCCCACAGGACGTTCCCCCGGGCATCTACTCTCTGGGCGTATATATCGAAGCTGCTCCCCCTGTTCTCCCTCCAGACGATGATAGCCCCTCCCTCTCCATCGGAGATCGTCCTTACCATGTCCTCCGTGCCGGGCGAGGTGCAGACCGGTATACCGTCCACGACCCACTGCGCGTGGACCGGAGATACGGCGACAGCCAGCAAGACAATCGCGCAGGCAAAAAACAGCCTGAAACGAGTACCCATAACTGAGCCTCCTTTTGAATTTGGACAAGTTGTGAGATTTTCCCTTAAATCGCGGCAACATTATACCACAGATCGATACTGATTTAAAATGATTCCGGCCGTGATAGCGATGCGTGAGATTTTGAATGTCCTGATCATTTAATTATTGAAATATTTCCCGGTTCAGGTCAGAATGCGTCCTTTGTGGGTCTATAAGCGGTTTTTAAAGGCTTCAGTTCCGAAAACACAACCAGGGAGGGTTCATGCACCAGGCAGAGACTGCAGCGTTCCTTAATCAGAAGGGTGGAGTAGGCAAGACCACGTCGGTCGTCAATGTCGGCGTGGGATTGTGTATTCTGGGCAAGAAGGTCCTTATCGTCGATCTGGATCCACAGGGACATCTGACCGAGTTTCTCGGCATCAGTTCCGACGAGATCGATTACACGATATACGACGTGATGAGGGGGAGGGTCCATCCGCGTGAGGCGATCATCACCAGGCCCCTGAGGGCACGCATCTACATGGGCGACAGCGAGGCGCAGCTCTCGATCTCCGTTATCCCGTCCTCCCTCGACCTGTCCGAAGCGGATGTGACGTTTGCCAATACGTTCGAGCGCGAACACCTGCTCAGGAGGGCCATCGCGAGGATAAATGGAGACTATGACTATATCCTCTTCGACTGCCCGCCGAGCCTCGGATTCATCACGACGAACGCGCTTGCCGCTTCGAAGAAGGTCTTTGTCCCCGTCCAGACCGAGTATCTCGCGCTGAGGAGCCTCGACAGCCTTATGGAGAAGGTCGAGTCGGTCATGGAGGAGCTCAATCCCGAGCTGACGATCGGCGGCATCATCGCTACGAGGTACGATGGACGAAAGGTGCTGGGCCGCACCGTTCTCGAAACGTTGAAAGAGCAGTACGGCGCTCTTCTTCTCGACACGGTGATCAGGGAGAACATCGTTCTTGCCGAGTCGCCGAGATTCGGGAAGGATGTCTTCAGCTATCGTCCCAGGAGCTACGGCATGGAGGATTATCTCAACCTCTCACTCGAGATCATGGGCAGGATAGCAGCGGCGAACACCCTCTTCTCGGTCGAGCGTGGGGTGATCAGAAAGAACGTCGATGACGCCGTCTCCGGTATTGCCGGTGTCATAAGCAATAATTGATCGGAATCCTTCCGGCGAGATTCCACAAAAAAGGGGCACGCGCTTAGCGCATGCCCCTTTTGTTTTTCGGGTCGTTTTTCAGTACCGCTATTCGATACAGTCAACGTCGTGCTGCGTGTTATCCCAGCATGAACGTGCGCCGTCACGGTAGTCGGGCCACTCGATATACCCGGTGCCGTCGAAGCGCCAGAGGATCGTGCCGGTATTGCTATTCCCGGCGTCGTAGAACTCGACCGAAGAGTACCCGGGAAGTTCCTCGAAGGTGAGGCTGCTGCCCTCGGCGGGATCGCCGGCCTTGTTCACCAGCAGGATCAGGTTGTTTCCTTCCATGCCGTTATTCGCCCAGTCGATCCTGATGCTCTCTACGCCCGGTGTCGCGAGTGCCATTGCAGCGGGTGTTTCTTCCTCGGACGGCTCGTAGAACTGCCAGTACCCTCCGCTGTCATCGCTTTCGATCTCGCCAGTGAACCATGTGAAATGGTCGAGGGGCATCGCGGGGTCGTTCGAGGAGACGTCGAGGCGCCAGCTCGAATATGTGCCCTCGTCCTTGCCGTTCAGATAGATCGCGTATTCTTTAGCGCCCTCGACAACTATATATGTCCAGAGCCAGGAGCCGTCGTCCTGCGGCTGCGGGACCGAGCGTATCGCGAGCTGGAAGGCCACGACCGGTTCGACTATTGCCGAGTATAAGACGACGTCAAGAAAGAGGACGCGTACCGCGGCATTAAGGAAGTTCAGGTGCATGCCGTCCATCGCGACGGTGTCAGGCCCGTCGAACTTACCCGTCTCAATCGCCTGCGGGGGGAGATCGGCAGACTCGAAGAAACCTACATCGAGTTTCATCGTCTCTACAGAAGGAAGTGCCGGAGCCTGCTGCTGTTCTTCCATGCCGACCGGGTTGTCGTCGGTCGAGCATCCCGCTAGCACGAATGCGGCGAGCAGGATCATGATGCTGATGGTGTTCAGTCGCTTTCTCATCTTGTGTCCTCCTTTAAAGGGCGGTTTATCCATTGCGACTCTCAATATATGCTATTCGCAGGGAGCGTGCCAGAGCCCGGTTTTGTAATATGTTGAAATATAAGGAGATGTGTGACACCGTAAAAGTCTGGATACGTGGTGAAAATTCACGGTTGTTGCCATAAAACAACGATGCCGGCGTTGCCGGCATCGTTGTAATGAGATTCGATTGAATGTGTCAGGTAAATGCTAGAAGCCGTACGAGAATGAGAGCCCCAGTGTAGTAAACGAGCCTTCCTCATCGATCTCGAAGGACTGCGCCTGCTCGCCCAGAGCTATCGTCGCTGTGTCGTACTTGATGATATTGGTCGTCAGGTCGAGGCCGAGAGCGAAGTGCGCGGTGAAGAAATATCTGAATCCGGCGCCTATCGCGACCCCGCCGCCCTCGATCCGGGCCGATGCGTCTCCATAGGCCATCTGGAGTCCGTGCCCGCCCATCCCGAACTTGATGAAGGGGCGGAAGGCATGGGTCGGGGCAAATCTGTAGTATCCCAGGAGCCACACGGAGTAGATATTGGCGTCGATCTCCTGCACCGAAGTCTCGTGGGTCGACGTGCCGATGCAGAACTCAAGTGCGAACGCCCTGTTGAAGCGGTAACCCAAGTCGAACTGCACGCCGCCGCCGTCATCTTTGATGAAGAACTCGCCTTCTGCCTTGTCCTCGGCATGAAGCGAGGATCCGACGAACTTCAGCCCGAGGTAGATGCCGCTCTTGTCCTCGACGAACTTCGCGCTCGTTGAATCGGCGGGATCGTGCGCCGATGCGGCTGTTGAGAGCAGGCCGGTTATGGCGATCAGTATCACTGCCGCTTTCGCTGCTTTTTCTGTTCTCTTCAAGACGTTCATCGTAGTTCCTTTCGCTGTTGTCTCCGGTCCGTCTGTTTTTCAGTTTCTGTAACTGGTACTACAAGAGAAGTGCCAAAGTACAGTCTCGCAGGGAAAACCGGAGCAGCAACGTATTTATATAATAGACAACACCTTATAAGTTCGATCCCTTTGGCTTCTTAGCTGGTGTTAAAGCAGGGGAGATGTTGCTCCTGTTCACACTGTGGTCTATCTGTATCACTCACCATTCTTGGTAAGGCCGTATGACTTTATCTTTTTGTGAAGGTTGGTCCGCTCGAGTCCGAGTTCCTCGGCAGCTCTGGTGACGTTCCATCCGTTCCTGTCGAGCGCCTTTCTGATCAGTGTTTCCTCGAGTCGTTTCTTCGCCTCCTGGAGAGGCATCCCATCAAATGAACCGGATCCTTCAGCAACAGGATCCTCTTCCTGTCCGGCAGCCGGCATCATTGCGCCCCCGCGTCTTATTTCCTCGCTGACATCGCTGATCGTGATCGTCCTGCCCTGTGACATGATCACCATGCGTTCGATCTGGTTTCTCAGTTCACGGACGTTGCCCGGCCAATGGTAAGAGGCGAGTACTTCCGCGACTCGGGGGTCGATTTTCTTCAGCGGGATGTCGTTCTCGACGCAGTATTCCTCGAGAAACGCGTTGGCGAGAAGGGGGATGTCTTCGGGATGCGAACGCAGGGGAGGGGCAGTGATCGGGATAACGTTCAGCCGGAAGAAGAGGTCCTCCCTGAAACGTCCGGCAGCGACCTCCGCCTTGAGGTTCTTGTTCGTCGCCGCTATGGTGCGGACGTCGACGGTGATGATCTGGTCGCTTCCGACCCTCTCGACTTCGCCCTCCTGGAGGACTCGGAGCACCTTCGTCTGGACCTTCAGCGACATATCACCGACTTCGTCGAGAAAGATCGTCCCCTTGTCGGCGGCCCTGAACTTTCCTTCCCGCGTCTTGACCGAGCCGGTGTACGCGCCCTTGACGCTTCCGAACAGTTCCGCCTCGATCAGTTCCTCGGGTATCGCCGCACAATTGACCTTTATAAAAGCTCCTCCGGAACGTTTGCTTCTTCGATGGATCTCACGTGCTATCAATTCTTTTCCCGTGCCTGACTCACCGAGTATGAGAACGCGGGTCGATGTGGGAGCGACCTTCGCCACCTGCCCGAGCACATCGGCGATATCACTGCTCGCGCCGAGTATCTTCCGGTCACCGAGCACACGTGTACGCAGCTTCTCATTCTCTCTCTCGAGCGAACTCATCTCCCAGGCATGCGACGATGTGAGAAGTATCTTCTCCTTGCCGACTTCCTTCTCGAGAAAGTCGAAGGCGCCTATCTTGATCGCCTCGACTGCAAGCTCGATCGTTCCCTGGCCGGTGAGGATCACGACGGGCAGCGCGGGGCGAAGGAGCTTTATCTCCTTGAGAACATCTATGCCCGACATCCCCGGCATCGACATGTCGAGATAGATGAGGTCGTAATCACCGGAGCGGATCTTCGCGAGGCCGGCCTCGCCGTTCTCCGCCGAGTCGGTCTCCCATCCGGCGCCCTTGTGGATCATCTCCATAGTCTTGCGGATATTGGGTTCGTCGTCGATGATCAGGATCTGTCCCGGCATCGTTATACTTCCTCCATGTTATTCGGTTTTTCAGGACCTGAGAGAGGCAGTGTTATCGTGAACCTCGCGCCTCCCCGGTTATCTGCTTTTATTGTTCCTCCGTGAAGGAGGATGATGTTCTTTACCATAGCCAGCCCCAGCCCCGTTCCGCCTCTCCGCTTCGAAAAGTACGGTTCGAAGAGACTGTCGAGGTCCTCTTCGGCGATACCGGGGCCGTTGTCGTTGACAGTCATGACGGCGCTGCCCCCATCAGATTTCACCGACACCCTGATTACAGCTTTCGTTCCTTCCGGCATCATGCCGATCGCGTTCTCGAAGAGATTTACGATGACGCGCCGGATCAGATCGGAGTCGAACTGGAACTGCGGCGGTGCGCCTGTTACATCGACGTCTATGTCTGCCTGCGAGTAGAGGGCTGCGACATCGGCTGCCAGTTTCCCGAGCGATCCGTCCGTCGGCGACAATCCCGGCATCTTCGCGAATTCGGAGAACTCGCGGACCAGTCTCTGGAGGTGGTCGAGCTCCTCATCAACGACCCTGCCCGATTCGGTGAGGAACTCCCCGTACTGTTCATCCGTGCCGTCGTACCGGTCACGCATCTCCTGAACGGTCAGCCTTATCGGCAGAAGCGGATTCTTGATCTCGTGGGCGAGGTGTCTCGCGAACTCTCGCCAGGCGGCCATCTTCTCCAGGTCGGTCAGCCGTCGCTGCTGTGAGTCGAGCTCCGCTACCATCTCGTTAAATCCCGAGACAAGTGTACCGATCTCACCGCCTGTCCTGTCTTCCACGCGGACGTCCCAGTTCCCCGCCGCTACCTCGGAGGTGGCGCCTGCCAGCCTTCTTACCGGCGAGGAGAATTTCTCGGAAATAAGAAGTGCCGCGAAGAATGTGAGCGCCGCGACGACGGCGTATATTATAAGGAACGAGATGAGGAAGCTCTTTCTGAGCCTTTGTTCCATGACCCTCATGCCGGCAAATCCCTGGGCCGTTTCGACCATCCTGCCGGCGTCTTCGATGAATTCCGGGTCCGCCCGGCTGAAGACGATCAGCTCGGTATTTGTTTCGGTGTCTACGGGGAAAAGGGCCAGCATCACGGCCCTGTCCTCTGTCTCGAAGAAGCGCGCGAAATCAGATTCCCTGAAAAGTGGAGCGCGTTCTATCAGCTTCCGTCCCTCGACGAGTGTCTTGAACTCGCTGTTCGAAGCGAATCTGCCGAATCCTTCGGGCAGGTCGCTGTCGCCTTCCGAGCTGATATCGGCAGGTACGATGATGAACCCTCCACCGCTGGAATCGGCGCTGCTCGTAATGAGAGATTCTATATGGCCGGGATTCTCGAGCGCGTACCGGTATCCCATCATAAGGACCATCGAGGATCTCTGTTCGAACTGAGCGCGCAGCCGCTCGAGGTGTTTTCTCGAGATCGACATCCCGCCTTCGAGCGCGTCCGACACCGAACTGCTCAATCCCATATCGAACGACCGGTCAATCATGTCGCTTACCACGAGAGAGACCGGTATCGCCGGAAGCAGGGCGAGTATGAGGCAGAGAAGGACCAGCCTTGTACGTATCGACATCAGTCATGCCCCCTGTCTATGCGCCGTACCTGTCGAGGTTCGGCGGAGTCGATCTCGAACCAGTCGCTGCGGCTCGACGCGTCGCGGTTTCTCGAGAACAGGTGCGATATCAGGTCGTTTACGTTGAGTACCTGTTCTCTCCACGATGATTCCTGCCTGACGCCGGCGCTTTCCTCGATCCATCCCTCGACCTGCTTGCCCTCCGAACCGGAGAACGGATTGACCGCTATGCTGAACTTCACGGTGAATCCTTTTCCATCAGCAAGTCTCGAGAAGGGGATGAGGGAGATTCCCTTGAGCCGGCTTATCATACTCTCCATCGATTCGATAGATTCGAGGGTTACTGTCGTGTCTCCATCCGAGACGGAATAGATATCCTCCCAGACATCGTATCGGAGTGACCATGAATGTATCCCCTCGATCGATACTCCCCGGCCCTTCGTCTTGAGGTGATAGAAGAGCTCGACGACTGCGGGAAGACCGCTCCTCACGGTCCCCGATATCCTTTCGCTGATCATCCCGTCGCTCGTAAGGTCGCAGAAAAGGGTGCTTCCGTCCGTGTAGATGATCACGTCTCTTATGATGGGGCGCTCCGATGACGGGGCGCGGGCAGACGCCGGCAGAGCGGCAAGGATCAGTCCCGCCGCAAGTATCGTCGTCAATATCCGCCCTGTCCTCATCGGTCCTTCCTGCACATCCGGTCAGTAAGAGAATCCGATCGATCCATGTACCCTGTAAGGGTCGCCTGTCGTTCCTTCGCTCAGCGGCACTCCCACATCGACACCGAGCATCCCCAGCCAGGGGAGGCGCAGCCTGAATCCGTAGCCGACCGCGGCTTGTACGGACGGGGTGTGCTGCGTCTCGTCGCGCAGCCAGCCCTGGCCCGCATCGAGGAAAAGAAGACCGGTCAGTCTCGGAGGTTTCTGTCCTGAAGGGATCAGAGGGACGCGCCATTCGAGTCCGGCGAGCCAGAATCCGTCATGCCCGCTCGCCGGTGAGAGGCTCAATTCCGCAAATCCACGTATTGAATAGATGCCGCCTATAAAGAACTTGTCGTAGTAGGGTGTCCCGGGCGAGGTGATCCCCGCCTTCAGCCGGCCGTTTATCGACTTCCAGCCGCCTGTGCCGAGGTAGAACCTCGTGTCGATTGTAGCTTTGCTGAATATCTGGTCGCCGCCGAGCAGCTCTGTATTTGCCTGAAGGGATAGATTTGTAAACGAGCCAGACCTCGGCCATGCCTGCAGGTCCCGTGTATCGCGGATCATCCTGAACTGGAACCCGGTGATCGCGGTCTTCCCGAGCGACGACTGCATCGAAGGGGGAAGGTCCGAACCGGGATACTCGTCGCCGGTGTCAGCATCCTTGAATGTGCTGTCCGGGTCGACTGCTTCGGCGCGAAGGCCGAATGTGAAGCGCGTAGTCTTCTGCTGTTTGTAGAGAAGGTACAGTTCGGCGCCGGCCCTGCTGATGTTCTGCCTGAACTCCTGCTGCGCCGGCTGGTCTTTCTGCGGCTCTGCCCCGGGTCCGTAGAAGAGATGGTCCTGGTTGTAGATCCATCCGCGCGCTCCGACTCCGACGCCGTTTTCGAGAAGGCCCGGTTTCTCCCAGTCGGCATCGACTCCGGTCAGATGGAACCCGTACCTCAAACCGGCGCGCCACATCGAGTCGTTCCCCTTAACGGGGTGCCACCTCACACCGGCGAGGGTGAGGAACCATCCGTAAATATCGTGATAGCCGAATCCGGTCTCGAATGCGATCCGGCTGCGTTCATCTATTTCCATTTCCACGGCGACGTACCCCAGCCGCGAACCGGGACTTGTCGAGAGGCGGACATCGCGGACCAGTTGGTGGGAGTAGAGGACGTCGATCCTCATGCGAGCGAGTGCGGCGACAGTAACTGTATCGCCCGGCTGCAGGGTGACCACTCCGCGAAGGATCTCGTCGGGGATGCGTTTGTTGCCTGTGAATGTGACCTGGTCGAGCAGAAGAGCACGGCCCGCCGGCACAGTTTTACTGCCGACCGATGTCGTATCATGAGCGGCGGAATGCGCAGCGGCCGGGCAGCTGCCGGCAAGGATCGCCGCCAGAAGCAGGACAGACACAGTGTGCTTATTTATTACAGATCGTCTCATTATCGTAGTACAACGCAATTGGCGTGCCATGCCGGGGAATCGGCGCTCATGCCGTAACCTGTTGTAATAAAAAGACTAATACCAACAAGAATTCCGGATTCACTGTGGTGTTATGGTCTGATGTGTGAATATTTTATACACTATCCGGACTGAGCTGTGAAGAGAAAAAAAGGGAGACATCCGAAAATGTCTCCCCTTGTCGTATAGGTTATCGTCGCGGCCTACCTGAGAAGGATCATCTTTTTCGTCTGCACGGACTTGCCCGCGACAAGCCGGTAGAAGTAGACGCCGCTTGCGGCACTTCTTCCCGAGATGTCGCTGCCGTTCCAATCTACTGTATGGCTTCCTCCGGGACGTGTCCCGTTGGTCAGCGTCGTCACGAGTCTTCCGGTCACATCGTATACGCCGATAAGTACATGCGATCTCTCTGGCAGGTAGAATGCTATCGACGTTGAAGGGTTGAACGGATTCGGAACGTTCTGGCCGAGAGTGAGGGGCATCACCGGCGCTGTGATCTCATCCGTCTCGAAAAGCACTCTCCGGCTGCCGTTTTCCTCAAGCTCTATACGGTAGCTGTATGTAATGCCAGGCTCGCAGTCGTGATCCTCGAGGACGAATGACATGCCGTCCCTGTCGAACTTCGGCCCTTCGATCTCCTCGAATTCCCCCCCGGGGTTCCTGGCACGAAGGAAGTGGAAGCCGATATCGCTGTCCGCTTCCGACAATGTCCAGGCGATCTCGATCCACGAACCGGTCCACGCTGCCGAAAAACTCTGCAGCAGGGTGCCGACATATATGTTCTCGGGCCTCAGCAGCGTTGTCGGGCCCCTGTTTCCATGAACATCGACGGCGAGAAGCTTGAAGAAATCTTCATCGCCGGGCGTCCAGCTCTCATCGAGCAGCTCCGTTCCTGTCACGCTGCCCACGTAAGTGATTCCGCCCGGAACGAAGTCTTCCGTGGTTCCCTTGTAGACTTCGTAACGCAGGAGATCAGATTCGGTACCGAGGTCCCAGTAGACGCGCAGGCCGGGAGGGGCGAGGCTCTGGATACCTTCAAACGTCAGAGGCACAGCAGGTGACAGGTTGTCGACCGAGTACCCGCTGTCGACAGGCGAGTCGAAGAAGAGGATCGAGCCCTCCATGTGCGCCGTGACGACGAAGTACTGCCAGCCGGGATCGG
Source organism: uncultured bacterium (assembly GCA_964457905.1). GTDB lineage: Bacteria > Krumholzibacteriota > Krumholzibacteriia > Krumholzibacteriales > Krumholzibacteriaceae > JAUWCL01. Next base: position 11,884 of record CAYWGA010000064.1, read on the forward strand.
TCCCCATCGAGTCGTATAGGCTCTCGACCATCAGGGCATACTCTTCAGCCTGGCGGGCCGGTATAAAGCCTACCAGTTCCCAGGCGTCACCGGCAGCCGTAGGAATATGTCTTACTGCTTCACCGATCGATTCTGAATCTATCACTATATCGGCAAGTTCAAGGATGGGCATGGCAGCCGCGCCGGGATCGGGCAGCAGCCTCCACGCCGAGTACGAATCGATAAGTCCGTTAGGGAAAGTGTCGGCAGGGCTGGCCATCCATCTCAGCATCAATTTTCCGCCCTGGTCGTTCGGCACGTCATCGATCGACGAGATAGCAGCGGGATCATGCAGTCCGCCGATGCCGCCGTATCCGTTCACCCTCGAACCGTAGAGATCAAAATTGTCACCGCTGCGGTCGTTCGGCCAGACACAGTATGCGCCCCCCTCGCGGTCACTCGTCAAAATTGAATGCTCCAGATCAGATTCTTCCTCGGTAGGAGCAAAGACCGGTACGCCTCCCGGCGCCCAGCGGATGGTTCCGTCATGATCGATCCGCTGTATATACAGACCCAGGTTGCTCATATCTCTCTGGTCGACCAGGCAGACGAGCACACCACCTTCGCCGTCGGGAGCAGTTGTTTCAGAATATGTTTTCCAGTAACCGGTGCTTACCCGTACACCTCCTGGCCACCATTGGATGTTGCCATATCTGTCGAGTCTCTGGACGAAAGAATTGTATTCGCCCCCTAATGACAGGGTTCCGGCCGTGTAGGTGATAATCGCTCCGCCTTCGGTGTCGGATACAATCGTTATTGAACCGATGATGCCGACGCCGTCGGCGACCGGTATTCCGTTCTCGGTCCATTGATCGCTGCCATCTGCATTGAGGTGTTGCGCATATACTTCGTCTTCACCGGTCCTGTAGTCGTCCCACGCGATGATCGCTCCTCCGGCGCTGTCGGATACCAGAACGGCCCCGCCTTGAGTATCGATATCTGTGCAGACAGCTCTGCCGGAAGAGGTCCACATGTATGAACCGTCCACAACGTCGATCTTCTGCGCGTAGATATCCTGATTGCCGGATCTATAGTCGCGAAATACGACGATGAACTCTCCTCCGCCGGCATCTATGATCCCATTCGCGTGTTGAGCATCCGCGGCTGAGCAGATCGGCACGCCTGTTGAGGTCCAGAGTCTCGATCCGTTTCCATCGAAACGCTGTGCGAAGATGTCCCAATCTCCGCTGCGTGCGTCCGACCAAACTACGATAGCGCCGCCGGCTCCATCAGAGATCATGAACATTTCGGCGAGACCGCTTATCTCGGTAAAGATGCTCTCACCACCGGCGGACCAGATAATGTTCCCATCGTAGTCGATGCGCTGGGCGAAGATAGCCCTTGAGGGACTCCGGCTGTCCTCCCATGCGATGATAGCGCCGCCGGCGCCGTCGGAGACTGCCATGGGGTACCTCTGGGAACCGGTCACGGTACACACCGGCACTCCGTCCACGGTCCAGAGGACATTTCCCTGGGGATCGAGTTTCGATGCATAGATATCGTAGATTCCCCCTCCGGTTCTTTCATCCCTCCATGCGATGACGATTCCATCTTCTGCTGCCTCGGTAACTGCGTACTCATATGAGTCACCGTCCGCACCGCATATGAGAACACCGTTCTCCTCCCATACGGCATAGAGCGCGGTAATGCCGGCAAGAACGGCAAGAATTGATAGAGCAACAACGACTTTGACGTGACGTGTCATCGCACTGCCTCCTTGAATGATGGAACTGGTTTTTGCCTTTTGTGAGAGCGGGGACAGTATATCATATCGGGCCGGCAGGTGAAAAGAATTCTTCATCAGCCATCTGCCGCAAAGAAAGATTCCTGAATAACCGCCGGAAAATGCTAGAATATAGAGGATGTACTCGCCGACCGATAATAAGACCGATTGCGCCCCGATCAGATGGCGGCTTATCGCCGCCGTCTGTTTGCTGGCTGCTATCCCTGTCCTGATAACATCAGACACCCTGAGGGCCAACAGCTCGCCTCCATCCGTTGCTCCCGATTCCCTGCAGAAGATCCTTCCCGCCGGCCCGCGTCTCGTGAAGAACTGGCCGATTAACCTCAGTAACTCCATCAACTATGCTCCCGCCGTAGCGGATATCGACGGCGATGGCAGGGATGAACTCGCAGTCGGTGTAAAGGACTGCCGTGTCTACCTGCTCGACTGGCAGGGAAAAAGCCTGCCCGGCTGGCCCTGTGAGACTGCCGCGGAGATATCCCGCGGCCCCATGATGGAGGATCTCGATGGGGACGGCGACTACGAGATCGCTGCGGGAACTAATGATGGTCTGATGCACATGTGGCGCGAGGGCGGCAGTGTCGTGGACGGATGGCCCGTGGACCTGGGCGGCAGGGCCGTTTCCAGCCCCATACCTGTGGTTTCCGATAGGGCAGAAGGAAAGTCTATACTCATAGCCGCCAGGCTTCCCGAAGCCGGGGCCGTGTATCTTCTCTCCCCGGAAGGTAAAAATCGCGATGGGTGGCCGAAGATCCTGCCCCACAACATCGCGGCGGCCAGCTTCGACAGACGTCCCTTATGGGCAGCGGATCTCGACAGGGACGGAACCATGGAGATAGTCTGCCTGACTACGAACCCTCCGGTCGTGTATGCATGGTACCAGGACGGCGCCGGATTTCCCGGATTTCCTGTCACGATGGGAGATAAAAGCGGCCTCGGTATGGCGATAGATGACAATTCAGATCCCGGATATATCGCGGTCTCTAATGGAACCGAAGTCATCCTGCGCGATCTTAGAACCGGGAGTGAGATATCGATGTCCCACGGCAGAGATAAAACCAGTTTTTTAACAGGGCCATATTTTATTTCCTCGGGGAACGGGCCCGAGGCAAAAGCGGACCGCATCCTCATTGGCACATTAGACGGGTATGTATTTATCTGGGACCTCGGGGGGCGGCCCTGCGAAGGCTGGCCCATTCTTCTTGATGGATTTATCTACGGGCTCGTTCAGGAGGATGAGGGCCACATGGTCTATGGCCCGCCGATAATGGCAGATGTCGACGGGGACAGTATTGATGAGATCATTCTGGGAAGCAGAAACCACCATCTTTACTGCTTTGAACTTGACGGAACTCCGGTCCCGGGCTGGCCAGTTGTTCTTGATGACTTTATATACAACTCGTTGATACTCGCCCAGCTCGATGGAAAAGGGGCGAAGGAGCTGGTCGTCGGCCAGGCGGGGGAGACGCTCTTTGCCTGGCATATCAATCCATTAGAGCCTTTAAGTGATACAGACATGCGTCTCGATTCCCATACATACTCCGAGTGGCCGTCAATCTATTATGCTGTCGTTCTGGTGATCCTGCTTATGCTCCTGCTCCTTATGCATCTGCTGAGGAAAGAACTTATCGGCTACTCTGATTCTCCCGGGAACAGAATCAGGGGAGCGCTGTTTCTGCTGGTCCTGTTTCTGGTGGTCCGGGTACTTTTTTTCGCGAGCGACCTCTACAGATACACCGCGACGATGGACAGGCTCGAGAGAGCTGAACCAGATGTCATGACCATATTGGAATCTGAGCATGAAAAGGCGGTGAAACTGGCGGACGATCTTGCCGCGGATCTGCGTTCTTGTGACATTGCATCCCTGAAGGATCAGCACAGGTCACTTCGCTGTCTCGAACGGCTGGCCGACCGTAACCGTCTCGAGTACAGGTTCAGCGGGGTCCTGCTGGCGGATCAGTCGGGGCATGTTATCAGGGGGATAGGTCTCGGAAGGGGATGGTCCCATCTTTCCGAAATGGGCCTGGCGAAAGGAGACCCCGGCGGACCTCTGCTGCTTGGCGATATCCCTGTATTCGCGACCGAGGCAGGTTCCGGCCTGGTCGTGGCGCAGGACACACTGAGGTTATTTCTCCTCACGAGCCTGCTCAACAAGGTCCCGAATGCATTGGCGGACAATATCGGGTTTTCCGCTCATGTTAGAGTCTACGGGAAGACGATGGCCTGGGGAGGCGCCGGGCAAAGGCCATACCGCAGTCTGCGTCCATGGCTCGGTATCATTCAACCGTCGAGAGAGATGACGATCACCAGTTCAGGCAGGCAGCAGGGATTGACCGTCCTTCTGGCGGATGAAGATTTTGACAAGTCTTTTTCGCAATGGCTCGACCTCATCGCGGTCCTGATCCTTCCCTGTATCTACCTGTTAATTGTGACGCTGCAGAGGGACAGGGAGCGAGCCCGGCTGAAATTCTGGTGGATCATTACCTTTGGATCGCTGTACGTCATCTGCGCACTGCTGCTTCATCGCGGAATGCTCGATACGGGGCCAATTTCCGCCGCGGGCCGGGCGCTCGAGGTGCTGCTGCACATGACAGGTGTAACCGGAGTCGTCGTTGCGCTGCATCGGATAGTGACTTCGCGCAGGAGCAGGCGACTGAACTTTGCCCTTCTCGGATCTTACCTCTTCGTAAGTCTTATACCCCTGTCTGTGATCATGTTCGTCGGAGGAAATCTCTTCCTTGACGTCCAGCGCGGCATTGTCGAGAAGACGATCGAAAGACTGGAGAAGAGAGCCGACAACATGGTCCTTTCATATATGGGAAACCCGTCTTTTAACATGCTTCTCAGTGAAGAGGGAGACAACCTTCTCGACCTTTCGACTGAGACAAGCTGGCTCAACTTCGTCGGAGAAGATGAGTACCTCTTCACCTACGATATGCCGGATGCCTACATAACGATATGGGCAAGGGACCGAAAGGATTCCAGCAGGTATTTCACGGGGTATTCGTACATGGCTCCCCGTACGGGAAAGCTCTATGACACAAGGCCCGGATGGACACGTGATGAAAACGTAAAGGGCCTCTTTCTCGACAACGGAACGGCAGTGATCAGGGCGATGCGGTTGTACCGGCACAAAAGCTACGAGATGGATATTGTCAGTCATATACCGATCAATGACAGGATCATCAGCGAGATGGAGGAGGAACTCAGGATCCTTTCTGTTTTTCCGCGGATCCACCTGGAACCCGCCTGGCTCGAGTCGTCAATCGACCGCAGCAGGCCCGAGGGATGGTACATGCCGTACAGCAGCGAGCTTGTCCTGCAGGCCAGGGGGTGGCAATCGGGCAAGCCCAGGTGGGCGGTCTACAGGGCGAGTATGTACATCCAGACCGGAAGAGAGATGTTCAGCTTCCTGATCCCGGTGATCCTCCTGGTCCTTCTGCCGCTCAGTCTTTCATTATGGGGTGCCTATACGACCTTTAAAAGGACGGCCCGTCCGCTGACCCGCCTGCTGACCGGGATAAGGAAGGTGGGGGAGGGTAACCTCGATTACCGTCTGGGGGAATCGGGGCAGTCGGAGATCGGTGTTGCTGCGAGATCGTTCGATAAGATGGCGGGGAGCTTGCAGGAGATGATCGGAGAACTTGCAGAGAAGCAGAATGTTGAAGCGGTGAGTGAGATGAAGAGCAACTTCATCTCAATGGTCAGCCATGATCTGAAGACGCCGCTCGCATCGATCAGGGGGGCCGCCGAGAATGTGCTCGAGGAAGTCGTGGGCCCGGTGACCGAGCGACAGCGCACCTATCTTGATATGATCCTGAAGAGCAGCGGAGACCTGCAGAGAATGATCACCGATCTGCTCGATCTCTCACGTATCGAGAGCGGGCGTCTTCAGCTGAATGTCGAGCCGTTCGATATCAGGCGCGAGATCGAGGATCTGCTCAGTTCGATCACTCCTATCCTGGAGAAAGAGAAGATGAAGGGGCTGCTGACTGTCCGTACGGAAGGTACGATCGTCAGGGGAGACAGGACGAGGATATGGCAGGTATTGAACAATATCATCTCGAACGCGATCCGGTACTCTCCGGAAGGCGGGACGATCGAGATAAGGCTGGACGACATCCCGACAGATGAGACTAACGGGCAACGGATGTTGCTCGTCTCAGTACGGGACGAAGGGCCCGGGATCTCCGAGGAGGGGGCCGAGAAGCTGTTCGAGCCTTTCTTCTACCGCTCCTCCGGATTGACGGGGGCCCACGGCGCAGGGCTCGGCCTGGCGATCGTCAAACAGCTCGTAGAACTGCACGGTGGAATAGTATCGATAAGAAACGCGGAAGCCGGTGGTACGGTCTTCTCGTTTACTCTGCCCGGCTGATCCTCATCGCCCGCCTTTTTTGAATACATCCTTTTAATTGACAAAAGCATAAATACCGCGCATAATTTGCGCAGTATTTGGGTGATGATTTACCTGAATTACGAGGTGCGGAAAATGACGCATAAGTTAAGTATATTAATATCAACATATTTGAGGCAGGCTTCGTATAGAACCATCGTGGTATATAATGTGCAGTATATATAAACCCTATTTCTAAAACACTCAACAGGAATACTGGAATGGACAGGGTTGAAAAGAGATTGAACGGTGCGGCCCGGATTCTCGTAGTCGAAGACGATGAGAATCTCAGGATGATCATATCCGACCGCCTCACCAACATGGGCTATAAGATCAGCCAGGCAGGCAGCCTGAAAGAGGCTGTCGACGAGCTGAACAAGGAGAGCTGTCAGCTCACTCTGCTCGATATATTCCTTCCGGACCAGAGCGGGCTCGAAGGGCTCAGGCAGATCCGGGCCAGTTTCAAATCGATGCCGGTGATAGTCATGACGGCTCACGGCACGATCGACATGGCTGTCGAGGCGATGAGGGAAGGCGCATACGAGTTTGTCCAGAAGCCGCTCGATTTCAAGCACCTCGAGGTCCTCGTCCAGAGGGCGATTGAGCGTTTCCAGTTGCGGACAGAGATCGACTACCTCAGGAGAGCCGCCGATGAGCCGTTCAATCTGGTAGTCGGGGAGAAGACGGGCCTGAAGAGCGTTATGGAACTCGTCTACCAGGTCGCTGATTCAGATACGACCGTGCTCCTTCGCGGTGAGACCGGAACGGGCAAGGAAGTGATCGCGAG
>CAYWGA010000065.1:0-18553 GCA_964457905.1 uncultured bacterium
GTCTCATCCGTGATGATAATGGCACCGAATGTATAATCCTCAGTCTCGAGATGGATCTCCATACAAAGGAAGCCCTGCCTGCTGTACCAGAGATGAACTATGTCGTTATCACCGAGGAACTCATTATGTATAAATATCCTCCAGCCATTCATCTTTCCGGCCGGCAGGTCGATTACGTCCATTCCTTCAACAATCGAATAGAACAGCGGATCGGCCCTGATGATCCATTCCTGCCTGGTGTGCATCGGGTACCTGAGACGCTGGATCTCATCAGGGAGTATCCCGCCTGGAGGACCTGTCAATAATGCTGAGCCTGTCCTGCGTCCGATCAATTCGTTTACAGCTTTGATCTTGTTAAAATGTGCGATCTTCGCTCTTTCGGCTGCTTCTGTATCGACAGGTTCCAGTTCATCGACTGCCCTCTTCCAGAGTACATTCCATCTGTCGAGGCCCATATCGCTACCCTCTCCCGGAGGATCACTCATGGCAACATCCGCTTCATACAATCCCGCACGGTCCTGTCTGTATCTGCACCAGTATGTGAAGGTGTCGACGCCGCCAAACAAACCGCCTGATAACAAGACCTGCTCCTCGAGCATATATTCCCTGCCAAACAGTACTTCGGTGCCGATGATCGTTCTCGTCTCATCTTTCGAGGTGTCGTAAGCCGAACCTGATCCGATTCTCATCGAAAACTCACCTGTATATGTCCAGGTATTCCCTATAGCGAGAGGGTAGAATTCACCTTTCCCCGGATTCTCAGGCCCCGCGCCTTTGCTGAGGAGAGCATCCGGTTCGATTTCGAGTGATGTTTCCGTGTCAGTCAGATTACACGCGGCGAACAGCGAGATCGCTCCTATCGTCAGCAGCACTACGGCGTTCTTCAGCATTTCTGTCCCCCCATCTGTTTTGTGCTTTGATGTCCCGGATTCTAGCAGAATCAGCATCTGTTTTCAACATCCGACTCTTGAGCGGGAATTGGATTGAATGTGGCGGAGCACGGGACTAGAATGGTTATAATTCATACCCTGAAAAGCAGAGCCGAATACATGGGTCGGAACTGATATGGCATACAATGAGAAACTGGACGAACGGATAACGGAGATCGTATCCCCGTGGAAGAAGACGGGGAAGAGGCTGATGTTCGGCGGAGTCTGCTACCTGATGAATGGAAACATGGTCGCAGGTGTCTGGAAGGACTTTCTTATCCTGAGGCTGGGGCCCGATGGAACCGAAAAGGCTCTCGAACTTCCCTTCGCGAGGCCGTTCGATATCACTGGCAGGGCGATGAAGGGATGGGTAATGATCGAGGAGCCTGCCTTAAACGACGACGGGGATCTGAAGGAATGGCTCCTTGAGGCAAAGCAGTTTGTAAAGACCCTGCCTCCGAAATGATCAGGGATACGGGAGAGAGAATGCTCAAATATCATCATCTGGGAATTCCGACCGATATTCAGCGCGACGGGGAAAGATACCTCGAGAAGTTCGGGATGTACGTCTCGGGGTACGAGGAGAGCCCCTGGAATATAGAATGGATGAGGTTCGACCCCGGCAGTACGGTGCACGAGCTGATTCAGAGGGTCCCCCATATAGCGTTCGAGGTGGACGACCTGGAGAAGGCGATAGAGGGCAGAGAGGTCATCGTCGAGCCGAACAGCCCCTCTGAGGGCGTTCGGGTAGCATTTATCGTCGATAACGGCGCTCCCGTCGAGTTCCTCCAGATAGATGCCCCCTGAAACTATTGAAATATATATACGTATGGTTTTCTATAGCGCCGACGGGTGACTGATGATATCCTGCCGGGACTCAGCTCACAGGAGCTGTGGCACTTGTTCAAGGTACGGAGAGAACTTTTGGTAAAGATAGAGACCGTTTTTATCGACGGCATTGCCGTGATCGATCTAGGAGAGCGTAAGCTCGTCGGAGAGCACGACGATTATGATCTCTGGGGCGTGGTAGAGACCCTGCTCGGTGAGGACAAGAAGAAGATCATCCTCGATCTCTCAAAGCTTCAGTGGTCGAACAGCACCGGCATCGGGATCCTCGTTTCCGCCTGGACGATGGCTCAGAAGGAAGAGGCGGAACTCGTCGTGGTCAACAGCGCCGCGAGGCTCGACAACATATTCAGGGTGACAAACCTGAAATATATAATGAAAATATTCGAGACAGTCGATGAGGCCGTTATCTATCTCAAATCGATATGGTGATCCCGGCGTGACCGGGTTTCTTGACTTGGCAGGCACTTCTTTATAGTTTGCTATCTGTATCCTGAATCTGCGATTCAACACTCTTATCCTTATAGAAGGGGGTAACTTCATGAAGTACAGGGCATTTGTCGCTATTCTGGTGATCATGCTGCTCTCGACGGCCGCTCCGGCCGAGGAGGGCATGTGGCAACTCGACAAGTTCGACGCAGAGCTGTTTGCCCGCATGCAGGAGCTCGGACTCGAGCTCTCGCAGGAAGAGATCTTCTCGCCCGGCGGCGAGGGCATCGCATACGCGATTGTCAATCTCGGCGGCGGGACCGGCTCGTTTGTATCGGATTACGGACTGATTCTCACCAACCATCATGTTGCTTTCGGCGCTCTCCAGAGAGCGAGCTCCGAGGAGAACAACTATATCAAGGACGGATTCTACGCCGACAGGTCCGAGGTTGAGATCCAGGCGCACGGCTACGAGGCCCGCGTACTCATCTCGATCGAGGATGTCTCGGACAAGGTCCTGAAGAAAGCCAAGGGCAAGAAGGGCGCGAAGCGCTACGAGGCGATAGAAGACGCTGTCAAGAAGCTCACGGCGGAAGCCGAAGAGGGTGTGGATGTGCGCGTGACGATCGCCAGTTTCTTCGGCGGCATGCAGTACAAGATGTTCACATACTTCACGATCAAGGATGTGCGTCTCGTATACGCGCCCCCCGCATCGATCGGTAATTACGGAGGCGACATCGACAACTGGATGTGGCCCCGTCATACCGGCGACTTCTCGTTCCTCAGGGCGTACGTTGCTCCCGACGGCAGCTCAGCCGACTATTCTGAGAATAACGTGCCTTACGAGCCGGCAGTCCACCTTCCGATGTCTCTCGAAGGTGTCGAGAAGGATGACTTCACGATGATCATCGGGTTCCCCGGCGCTACGCAGCGCTACCGCTCGGCGATCTCGACCGAGTGGTCGCAGAACTGGCGCTTCCCCGGCCGTGTCAAGCTGTTCGGTGAGCTGCTTGACATCATGAACAAGGCCGGCGAGAAGGACCCGGGCGTAAAGATCAAGATGGCCAGGTTCGACCAGATGCTGAACAACTCGATGAAGAACTACCAGGGCCAGATGGAGGGATTCCAGAAGGCCGGCCTTCTCGAGATGAAGATCAACGAGGAGAAGGAATTCACTGAATGGGTGAACGCCGACAAGAAGCGCAAGAAAAAATACGGCAATGTCCTTCCGACGATCTCGAAACTTTACGAAGAACAGGCTGCCTACCGAGACAAGAATGTCATCGGAAGATTCATCGGATTCATGAACCAGATGACGAGCGCATCGGGAACGATATACCGCTGGTCGCTGGAAAAAGAAAAAGACGACATGGACCGCCAGCCGGCCTTCATGGAGCGCTCGATCCCGCGCCTGAAGAGGCGCCTGCAGATGATCGACATGGGGTACGACGAGGGTGTCGACAAGCAGTTCCTCAGGCATTTTATTCTTATGTCCCGCGATCTTCCCGAAGTCGAGCGGATCAAGGGTTTCGACGAGATGCTCGCGAAATACTCCGGCAACGACGAGGAGAAAGTCGATGCTCTGATCGAGGATCTTTACGCCGGCACCAAGCTGGACAACGCCGATGAGCGGATGAGGATGTTCGACCTTTCCAATGAAGAATTAATGAAAGAGGGAGACACCTTCATCGAGTTCTTCGCTAAACTCTATCCCGAGGTCAAGGAGATGGAGGACCTCGACGATGAGTTTGCCGGAAATATCTCGGCCGTCAGACCCCTTCTGATCGAAGGAATGAAGGAGTGGAAGGGTGGAGCCTTCTATCCCGACGCCAACGGCACGATCCGCCTCACCTACGGTACGGTTACGGGCTACAGCCCGGCCGACGCTGTCAACTACAGCTGCATCACGAGGCTTGGCGGCGCGATCGAGAAGAACACGGGCGAAGAGCCCTTCGACTGCCCCGAGAAGCTTGTAAAGCTCTGGGAGAAGAAGGACTTCGGCAAGTACGAGCACGGCTGTTTCGTCGATGTTCCTGTCGACTTCCTGTCGACATGCGACATCACCGGTGGCAACTCGGGGAGCCCGATCATAAATGGCAAGGGCGAGTGCATCGGTGCTGCCTTTGACGGAAACTGGGAAAGCATCTCGGCCGATTACCTGTTCAACGCTGAGCTGAACAGGTGCATCAGCGTCGAATCGCGTTACATACTGTTCGTTCTCGACAAGTTCTCCGGCGCCTACGAGCTGCTCGGTGAGCTGACGATACAGTAAGACTGACCTGAACGAAGATACCAGGGCGGGGAGACTGTTCGTTTCCCCGCCCTTCTTTTCAAGGAGACGGATTGGGAGAGATTTTTGCACTGTTGACAGCGGTCACCTGGTCGATCGCTGTTATCCTGTTCAAGAAATCGGGAGAGAAGGTACCGCCCTTCGCGCTCAATTTCTTCAGGGTAGCCGTGTCGTCGCTGCTCTTCGTGCTGATGTTCGTCATCATCCGTGAGCCATTCTTCGGCGTAGCGCCGCTGAAGGATTACCTGATCCTCATCGCCAGCGGTGTTATCGCTATAGCGATTTCGGACACTCTCTTCCACATGTGTCTCAACAGGGTCGGCGCTGGCCTTAGCGCTATCGTCGACGGTCTTTACTCCCCGTCGATCGTCTTCTTCGCATGGGTTATTCTCGGGGAAAAACTCGGACCGTGGCAGCTCGCCGGGATGGGCGCAGTCCTTCTCGGTATATTCATAGCCACGAGGCACGACCTGCCTCCGGGAGCGACAAAGCGGCAGCTCGCCTTCGGTATCTTCTGGGGGGTCCTTTCGATGGTGACGCTCGGCATCGGGATCGTCATCGCCAAGCCTGTACTGAATCACTCGCCGGTGCTCTGGGCGACGGCGGTTCGCCAGATAGGTACATTCCTGGTGATGCTCCCGGTAGCGCTCCTTCTGCCGTCGAGAAAAAAGATATTCTCCAACTTCATGCCGATGTCGTCGTGGAAGTACATGATTCCCGGTACGATCATTGGATCCTTCCTCTCGGTGATATTCTGGATCGCCGGGATGAAGTACACACAGGCCGGTATTGCGGCTATTCTCAATCAGACCAGTTCGATCCATATCATCATCATGGCGACGATATTCCTCAAGGAACCTCTCACGCGGCGCAAGGTCATTGCCGCGGTCCTGGCAGTAATCGGAATCCTGATGGTAACCATCGGTTAAATCCCTTTGAATACACCCTCTCTTCTGGTGTAGTATCTTCGTGATCATGATATCAAAGATACTCAAGATACTGGTCGCCACAGCAGGCGTTGTTGTGCTTGTCACTGTCGGATTACTTACGACGCAGCACATCGGCCGCCTGTGGGAGGCTCATGACGGCGTAGAGCGAAAGGACGATCTGACCCTCCTTATCGCACGGGTGAAGGAATAGACCTGGCAATGCACGATTCCCCACACAGGACAGACAAGGATTACGCGCAGGTTCTAGATGCTGCCGACCCGATGTCCGCGGTGCGCGGGAAGTTCAACATCCCCGAAGATACCGTCTACATGCTCGGCAATTCGCTCGGCCTGATGCCGAAGGCCGCGGAAGAAGCTGTCGGACGGGTGATGGGTGAATGGCGCGAGATGGGGATAGGGGGGTGGATGGGCGGCAAACCTCCCTGGTTTTACCTTGCCGAACGTATCGGTGAGGCGGCAGCCCTTCTGGTCGGAGCAGCTCCGGACGAGGTGATCTGTACTGGCACGACGACATACAATATCCACTCGCTTGTCAGCACTTTCTTCAGGCCATCCGGCAGCAGAAAGAAGATCATCGCATCTTCTCTCGAGTTCCCTACCGACATATACGCTCTGAAGAGCCAGCTGGAACTGCGCGGACTTGACCGGGACGACGATCTCATCCTGATCGGAGGCGATGAGGAGGGGATCGTGAACGAGGATGAGATCGTCGGTGCGATGAGCGATGAGGTCGCTCTCGTCTGGCTCTCTTCAGTCCTTTTCAGGAGCGGGCAGCTCCTCGACATTGCGCGCCTCACAGCCGCGGCTCATGAGCGCGGCATCATGATCGGGTTCGACTGCTCACATTCGGTTGGCGCGGTGCCCCACAGCTTTGATGAGTGGGATGTCGATTTCGCCGTCTGGTGCGGATACAAGTATCTTTGCGGAGGGCCTGGCGCTCCGGCTTTCATCTACCTGAACAGAAATCATTTCGACACCGTCCCCGGCCTTTCCGGATGGTTCGGCTGTGACAAGGACAGGCAGTTCGACATGTCCCTTGAGTTCGATCACGCCCGCAGCGCCGGCGGCTGGCAGGTCTCTTCGCCGGGTATCCTCGGCGCCGCCGCTGTTGAGGGAGCTCTTTCAGTGATCATGGACCACGGGATAGCCGCAGTGAGGGAGAGATCACTCCGGCTGACATCATACCTGTTCTATCTTGTCGATGAGCTGCTTTCAGAGGAGCCTTACTCTTTCCGGGTCGTGACTCCGAGGGAAGACAGCAGCAGGGGAGGGCACGTCGCAATAGCCCGCGGCGAAGATGCCCTGAAGATCAAGGAAGCTCTCGTCGACCGGGGCGTGGTCACCGATTTCAGGCCGCCCGATGTAATAAGGATCGCTCCTTCGCCTCTGTACTCGACCTTCACTGATGTCAGGTCGGTAGTCGGACATATCAGGGAGATTATCGGTTCGGGGGAATACAGGGATATTCCGGATAAGCTCGGGCCTATCTCATAAAAAAGGGCCGGACGTGATGTCCGGCCCCTGCGATTCTCAATTCATAATTCACTCTATCTCAGGTAGACGATCTTGCGCGACTGCCCGTAGGCGCCCGCGTTCATCCTCATGAAATAGATCCCTGATGCGACCGGCCTGGATGCGTCATCCTTGCCGTTCCATACGACCTGGTAGCTGCCCGCCGGGCGGTCCCTGTTCTCTATCGTCCGCACGAGGCGTCCTGCCGTGTCGTAGATCCGGACACTCACATGTTCCGGTTTCTCGAGCGAGTAGGAGATCGTCGTGTGGCCGTTGAACGGGTTGGGATAGTTCTGGTGCAGTGCCGTCGCGAGAGGTGTTTCCTCGGCATCGGTCGTGTAAGGATCGATCGTAAAGAGGTCCCCGCACTGACCCGAGCCGACGTTAAGCGATGGGTCGTACGCGTCGATACGCACGAGACACGAGTCCGATCCCGGATCTCCGATTGGCACATCCCAGGTGTACAGGGAGTCGTTCGGTTCTCCTGAAGTGAGTACGGTCCAGTCGCTCCCGCCGTTCATCGAGCACAGTATCGTCACGGAGTCGACACCGACATTATCGGTCGCTATCCACTCGATGTCGAAGGAATCCCCCGCGGTAAATGTCTCTCCACCGACAGGGTGAACGACGGTGACCACCGGGTTCTCCGCGTCCGCACCGCTCGCGCAGGCGCCGGACTCGTTCGAGTAACCACCTGAGTACCCTGTTGAGTTTACCGCGACAACCTTGTAGTACCAGCAGCCCTCGACCGGGTGGTGTTCGAAAACGGTCTCCATTATAGCCACTGTTCCGAGTACATGAAGAGCGTTTGTATCAAATCCTGACGCGGTGTCGCCGAAGATGACAAACGCGTCGCCGCCAGAGGGCGGCATTCCATCCCATGTTACCGAGATAGCGGTATCGCTTACGGCAGTCGCCAGGCAGTTCTGCACATAGTCGGGCTGGAGCCAGACAGCGTCCGGTCCGCCGAATGCGCCGATATCGGCCCTCGAACCATCGGGGTCGTCTCCTCCTACCGGGTCGCCCGCGTCGATAGCGGGGGAGTAGAGCGCGAGATGATAATCGGCTCCCGGCAGGTCCACGAACAACGGATCGACGCTCATGTTTGTTCCGTCCGGCGTTATCCCGATGACGTTGTTATTCCATGCGTTGTTGTAGACGTAGGTGATGTTATCAGGCGTTGTCGTTTGGAATCCTGTCGGAGTTCCATTGGTGAAATGGCAGTTTCTGACAGTGAATCCTTCCATGTTGCTGAACATCGCGTTGCCGCCGGCATAAAGGCCGCTGTTGCCGTCGAGAATGTTGTTCTCGAAGGTTCCCCAGAGGCTGTCGGCATATACGCCTCCGCCGATGACAGACGAAGTGTTCATTGCGATGATAGAATTGGCCATGTCGAACGACGCGGCCTTGTGCCAGATTCCTCCACCGGTGCCCGCTGAGTTGCCTGTGATCACGGTGCGTCCGGCGTCAAGGGCTGTCCGTTCGACCAGTATCCCGCCACCGTTCGTCGAGCACGAGTTCGAGGAGATCGTATCGCCGTAGAGCGATAGTGAACCGAAATACGAGTAGATCCCGCCGCCGTATGCGTAACCTGTGTTCCCGGAGATCACGTTATCTGACATCGTTACAGCCGAGTTGCGCGCGCAGATCCCGCCGCCGTTCTTCGTGCCTGTGTATTCCGCGTGCGGCGCATTTCCTGTGATCGTATTGCCCGAGACAACAGCCGTCACCTCGTAGAGATAGATCCCGCCGCCGGTCTGAGCGACGCAGTTGTTGATCGTATTGCCCGTGATCTCGACGTTTCCGAGGTAGCAGGAGATGCCACCGCCGACGCTGTAGTTGCTGGCTGTGACATAACCGCAGGCAGTGATCGTGTTGTCCTTGATCATCGGTGAAGCATCGTAGCTGTAGATACCTCCGCCGTAGATTCCGTTTTCGGGAAGGATGGAAATCGTTCCCGAACCACCGGTGATCGTGCATCCCTCGATGCCGCTTCCATCGCCGACGACGAGGATGAACGATACCGTGCTGCCGTTGGAGTTTATCGTCGAAGGATAGAGGTCAGGATCACGCAGCGTGAAGCCGGTGTTCCATCCCCCCATAAGAAGTGCCGGTTTCTGAACGGTCACTTTTTCAAGATATGTTCCCGTTTCGATCATGATCGAGTCACCTGGTGTGGCGGCATCGACAGCGTCCTGGATCGAGAGCGCCGCCCAGGCAGGTGTGGAATAGGGGAATATGTTCCCGCCGGTCGTCGATACATATTTGTACGGGCTTCCAAGTATCTGGAAATCGGCCTCGGAAAAGTCGTAGCCACCCGTTCCGCCGCTGTACCAGGCTAGAACCTTGACCCTCGCCGTCGGGACGGGAAGATCGCTGACGTTCCACATGTAGGTCGTCGCCGAGCCTGCGAGTCCGGTAGCGATCGTGTAATCGTAGGAGTTGCCGCTGTTGACACTCAGGAGGATGCTGATCGAATCGGGGATGGCCCTTGATGTCGACCATTCGATCTCGTAATCCTCTCCTACCGCGATGACCTCTCCGCCGTTCGGCGTGATCACGTTCACATAGATGTCGGTAGTCTGGTATGATATCTGGTAGACACCGTTGTTGATGCCGTTGTTGCCGTATTCGATATAGCCGAAGCCATCCTGTCCCCAGCTCAGTCCCCAGCTGTTCTTGATGATCCAGGCGCCATCTCCGCCGCACTGATTGTCGTCCCATCCGACGATGACGACGGCATGGGCTCCGGTGACCTCGTCCTCCCAGCTGAAACATCCGGAAAAATAGTCGTAGAACCTGTCAACGATATCCATGCTGGCATATACGGGTCCGTCGAGAAGCGCTTCCTTGATGTCATCGACCTGGTTGCCGATGCCGATATAGGTCGAGATCCGTGCGATCGGTTCGCAGCTTGTCTCCAGGCAGGGGTATCCATCCCCGGCAAGATAGGGGTAGCAGACCTCCCTGACGATTCCGTAGTTTTCCATTACATAGTAGGCGGTTCCCGCCCAGCCGCCGTTGCAGCCCCTGTCCCAGGGATTGCAGTCCATGATCTGCTGCTCGGAGAGGTCCTCCTCACGGCCCTCGTATATCTTGACGTGCCCTTCGAGCTGTCCGACCGCGGCGAAATCCCAGCATGAGCCGCATCCGCCCTGATTTTTTCCGGGGGTAGTGCCGCCCATCGTCCTCCAGTCGAGGACGGGGTCGTACGATGCGCCCACAGGTGCCCTGCGTACATCGAGTGTAGCCGTCTCGAATGCTTCAGGCGGCTTATGGCCGCAGAGAGCTCTCTTCTCCTCCAGTGTAAGGTTGGAGACCGCAGTCGTCCCTGCTGTCCAGTGCAGCCCCTTTTCCCTTATTTCTCTGTTAATCCGGTCGATCCTGGTCTGCTCGGTCTCTGTTCCCGCCGGTGTGGAAAGGAGATAGAGCCCTGTCGTAAGAACCGCAACGAATAACGCCGCGGCCCGGACGCGTCTGAAGTATTTCAATGTCCCACCTTTCGGTTGTCGTTGCGTCAATTATACCATATCAGGGGGTATCAGCCAAGAGCAGACAGCGGTCACAGTTAGATAATAGATGAATTGGCCATTTCGGGTGGAACTTTGCTTTCCCGAAGGCATATAAAAGGACTGTTACCGGCCGGTTCTGCGAGTATCACGTAAAGTGCTGCTGTTCCGCCCGGTTACGGTGGATTGCCCTTGTACGGAGTCGGATTATCCGTTAGTCTGCCCTTCGGGGTCATCCCCTCAAAATTATCCGTTTAAAATGTATCCGGGCCGCCGGGCCCGGACAGTCTGTTTCAAAACGCGAGGTCAGGACTCATGAGTATCGATGTCAAGAAGATCGGGGAAAAGGTCGAAAAGGAATCCCGGGTACTTGCCGGGGTGAGAAGCGAGATAGAGAAGGTCATCATCGGGCAGGCGTACATGATAGAGCGCTTACTGATCGGACTTCTCTGCAACAACCACGTACTCATCGAGGGTGTGCCCGGACTGGCAAAGACACTCGCGGTGACGACGCTCGCCAATTCGGTGAACGCATCATTTAAAAGGATACAGTTTACGCCCGACCTGTTGCCGGCCGACCTTATCGGTACGTTGATCTATAATCCCCGCAGCGGGGACTTCACTACGAAGAAGGGCCCCGTATTCGCAAACATCATCCTCGCGGACGAGATAAACAGGGCCCCTGCCAAGGTCCAGAGCGCCCTGCTCGAGGCGATGCAGGAACGCCAGGTCACGATCGGGGATGAGAGCCACTTGCTCGACGATCCTTTCATGGTGCTGGCGACGCAGAACCCTATCGAACAGGAAGGGACATATCCCCTTCCCGAGGCGCAGGTCGACAGGTTCATGCTCAAGATCAAGGTCACCTATCCGAGCAGGGACGAAGAGAAAAAGATCCTCGCGAAGATGGCCGGATCGGGTACGAGGACCAAGGTGGAGCACGTGATCGAGACATCCGATATCCTCCGCCTGCGCGCACTTACAGACGAGATCTACATGGATGAGAAGGTCGAGGATTATATCGTCAGCATAGTCCTGGCTACCAGGGAACCGAAGGAGTACGGCCTCGATGTCGCTTCGATGATCCAGTACGGCGCCTCTCCGAGAGCGACGATCTTCCTCGCAATGGCCTCTCGCGCCCACGCCCTGCTTCAGGGCAGGGGATACGTCACTCCCCAGGACGTCAAGTCGATCGGAATGGATGTCCTGCGGCACAGGGTCATCATCACCTATGAGGCAGAGGCGGAGGAGAAGACGCCTGAAGATATCGTCGCCGCGATATTCGACAACGTCCCGGTCCCCTAGGGCTCTCTGGATGGTGAGATCATGATATCCGAAGAACTGGCTAAAAAAATAAGGATCCTGCAGATCACTACCCGCAAGGTCGTCAACGACGTCCTCGCCGGCGAGTACGGAAGCGTGTTCCGCGGCCGGGGGATGGAGTTCGACGAGGTGCGCGAGTATATGCCCGGCGACGAGATCCGTACAATCGACTGGAACGTCACCGCGCGCACCGGCACGCCCTTCGTCAAGAGGTTCGTCGAGGAGCGGGAACTGACGGTGATGTTTGTCGTCGATCTTTCCGCATCGGGAGAGTTCGGTTCTGTGAGCAAACTCAAGAACGAGGTTGCCGCTGAATTCTGCTCCCTTCTCGCATTTTCCGCCGTTAAAAATAATGACAAGGTCGGACTGATCGTATTTACCGACCAGATAGAGATGTACATCCCGCCGAAGAAGGGGACCCAGCATGTCCTCCGGGTCATCAGGGAACTCCTGAACTTCAAGCCGCGCCAGGCGAGCACCGACATCGAGGGCGCACTCGATTTCCTCGGTAAAGTCACCAAGAAAAGATCGGTCGTCTTCCTCGTATCAGACTTCCAGGCGGAAGGGTTCGAGAAGCCGATGAGGGTCATCGGGAAGAGGCATGACCTTGTCGCTGTGACCGTCGTCGATCCGAGGGAGGTCAGCCTTCCCAATGTCGGCCTCGTCGAACTGGAGGATGCCGAGACGGGGGAGATCGTGCTTATCGATACCGGAAGCGCAGGAATCAGAAAGAAATACGAACGCCTCGGAAGGGAGCAGTCCGACCATTTCAGGGACCTCTTTTCCTCGATGGGCGTCGACCAGATAGAGGTCATGACCGACCGCGACTATGTGCCGAACCTCGTCCGGTTCTTCCGGATGAGGGAGAGACGCTACTGACCTGACGGAGGAAAAGATGTCCGACGACCTTAAGTTAACGCTGGATACAGTCAAAAAGGAAAAGAAGGACAGGACGGCGCTGATAATAGCGCTCCTTGTGATTCTGATAGCCCTGGCAGCTCCGAACATATCGCAGTTATTCAGGAGCCTGGGCGGCTCCAGTGGAGATCCGGCAGTTCTTGAACGGGTCGCCCTGAAGCTGGAGAAGCAGGAGCTGTACAACGCCGCGGCGGAGATGTGGATCGAGTATATCGAGGCCGCTTCACCGGAAGAGCGGGAGAGGGCGCGGATCCTTTACCGTATCGGCAGGATGAGGGAGCAGTCGGGGGATTACGAGTCGGCGCTTGCCGCCTATTACAGGAGCGAGCAGACGTCGGCGCTGCCAGAACTGGAGCAGGAAATAGCAATGGGCGCCGAGAGGTGCCTTACGAGGCTTGCGAGGTTCGCTGCCCTGCGCTCGGAGATCGCCGCGCGCACGACGATAGGTGAGACTGGCGAAACGGAGGTCCTCGCCGAGATAGGAACGCACAAGATAACGAGAGATATGCTCATCGCGATGATAGAGGCAGAGGTCGACGCGCAGGTCGCCCAGTCAGCCGCGGGTCTGCCGGCGGACCAGGTCAGGGCGCGCCGTGAACAGCTCCTCGAACAGGTTATGAAGGAGACCGATCTGGGGCAGTGGCTCGAGAGGCTGGTCGCCGAGGAGATCCTGTTCAGGTACGCGATGGAGGAGGAACTGTACAAGGACCCCGATATCGCCGAGATGTCGAGACGGTTAGAGCGCAAGATGCTTACCGCCCAGCTGCTCTCGAGGGAATATATGGGCAAGGTCTCGGTCTCCGAGGATGAGATGCGGGCGTGGTACAGGGCCAACGGCGCGAAGCTCGCCGGCAGCGCAGGACTTGAAGGGGGCCAGGTGCCTCCGTTCGAGGATATGAAGGACCAGGTCTTTGCCGCCGTCAGGCTCGAGCAGGAGATGCAGGTCCAGGCGGCCCTTCTCGAGATGCTGACCGACAGGTATGACGTTGTGATCCATTCCTCGAAGCTCGGCGCAAAACAGAAGGAACAGCAGCAGTAACAGCATGGATCCGAGATTACGAATATACACATTGATTGCGATGGCGGTCGTCACCGCGGCGGCAGTCTTCTCATGCGGCGGGGATGAATCGGCCGTTGAGGAGCAGACGTGGGAGACCGACCGTGACTTCACCCGCGGACCTGTCGTCCTGCGGGTAGCGGTCAGCCGGAAAGAGCTGACGATCGCGGAACGTCTCGACCTTCTTGTAGAGACGCGAGCTGGAGCAGGTTACGTTACGGCCCTCCCGCGGTTCGGCGACAAGCTCGATCAGTTCGGCATAGTCGATTACAGGAGCGGTCCACCCCGTCTCGACGATGACGGCACCATCGTGACGAGCAGGATATATGAGCTGGAACCGTTTCTCTCCGGTGAGTATGTGATACCCCCGATGACTATATCCTTCCATGAGGAAGGCGACACGACACTTCATCATCTCGAGTCTGACACAATCAGGGTCATGGTCGCTTCGATCCTTCCTGAGGACCAGGGGGGACTGGAGATCAAAGAAATAACCGGTCCCGCGGAGATCCCGACAGATTACAGGAAGGTGCTTCTGATCGGCGCGGCCATCATGCTTGCTGCCGGCGCGATCGTCTTCCTGCTCTGGCGACGTTCAAAACGGCTGAAGGAAGTGGCGGCAAGGGCGGTCCCCGCTCACGAGAAGGCGTTTGCCCTCCTCGAGATGCTGCTCGCCGAGAACCTCGTCGAAGAGAAGAGATACGCCGAGTTCACTGCCAGGGTGTCTGACATTCTGCGTACATATATAGAGGACAGGTTCGGGCTCAAGGCGCCCGAAAGGACGACTGAAGAGTTCCTCGCCGAAGCGGGCGACGGCCTTGAAGTTGACAGCGAAAAGAAATCGATCCTCGCTCAGTTCCTCGTTCACTGCGACCTCGTCAAGTTCGCGGCGCTCGAGCCGACTGCCGAGGACGTCAAGCGGACATTCGAGACGTGCAGGGATTTCATAGACGCTACGAAGCGGGAGGAGGTGTCCGTTGAGATTTGAGTCTCCATGGGCGCTGCTCGCGCTTATAGCGATCCCGCTGATCCTCTTCTATCTCTCGAGAAGGAAGGGGCCGGGGAGTATCCGGTTCTCCTCGATCGGCAACGCGCGCGGCGCGGGACGGTCGTTGCGTCAGACCCTTGCGATGATGCCGCTCTTCCTCAGGGCGGCGGCGATGATCCTTCTCGTTCTGGCGCTTGCCAGGCCCCAGATGGGGAGGGAGAAGGTAAAGGATGTCACGAAAGGCGTAGCGGTCCAGATGGTCGTCGACAGGTCGAGCTCGATGTCGGCCGAGATGGACTACCGCGGCATCAGGCGCAACAGGCTCGAAGTCGTCAAGAAGGTCTTCGAGGAGTTCATTATGGGCAACGATGAGGAACTCGGCGGCCGCCCCAATGATCTTGTCGGTATGGTGGCCTTCGCCAGGTATGCCGATACCATGGCTCCGCTGACCCTCGGGCACGGTGCGCTTCTGCGGTTCCTCGACCAGGTGAAGATCGTCACCCGGAGGGCCGAGGACGGAACGGCGATCGGCGATGCCCTCGCTCTTGCTGCAGCGAGGCTGAGGACCGCCGAGGAGGATCTCGAGAAGTTCTCCTCCGGGACGGGAGAGAAGGAATACGAGATTAAGAGCAAGATCATCATCCTGCTTACCGACGGGCAGAACAACTTCGGAAAGAGGACCCCCGAACAGGCTGCACAGCTCGCCGCCGACTGGGGCATCAAGGTATACACGATCGGCGTGGGCGGCAATGACGGGGTCAGCACAGTAAAGACCCTGTTCGGCAACTTCAAGGTGCCGACCGGCACGAGGGTGGACACGAGGCCGTTGCAGAGGGTGGCCGAAATGACGGGCGGGATATTCAGGATGGCAGGCGACGATGAGTCGCTCAGAGAAGTCTACGCTGAGATCGACAAGCTCGAGAAGAGCGATATCGAGTCGGTCCGTTACATAGATTACAAGGAACACTTCGTACCATTTGTCCTGGTCGCACTCTGCCTCGTGATCCTCGAGGCTGTACTGCAAGCGACGATCTTCAGGAGGATCCCGTAGATGCACCTGGGCAACGTGAATATGCTTCTCCTCCTCTGGCTGCTTCCCGCAGTCGCGGCGCTCTACTTCTACGCTTCATGGCGCCGTGGCAGGGCGATGCGCGTCTTCATCGAAGAGGATCTTCTCGACAGGATCTCGCTGTCGGTGAACCAGGCAGGCAGGAGAGCCAAGGCGGCTCTCGTGATCGCGGGACTGGCCTTTTTGATAGTCGCTCTGGCGCGCCCCGCATGGAACCCCAAGCCGAGAACGGTTCAGAGGAAGGGCCGGGACATAGTATTCGTCCTCGACGTCTCGCGGTCGATGATCGCCGAGGACCTCGTGCCGAGCAGGCTGGGCAAGGCGAAGTTTTCGATAATGGACATGATTGACAGCCTCGAAGGAGACCGGGTAGCGCTCGTCGTCTACGCCGGATCAGCTGTCCTCAAGTGCCCCCTGACACTCGACTACGGTTTCTTCAAGCTGATGCTGGAGGATGTCGACACGTACAGTGTCACGAGGGGCGGCACGATGATAGGCGACGCTGTCCGCAAGACGCTCGATGAGGCCTTCGACGATCAGGAAAAGAAATACAAGGACATGATACTCATCACGGACGGTGAGGACCACGACTCTTTCCCTGTTGAGGCGGCCGAAGAGGCCGGCAGGCGCGGCGTGAGGATAATCGCTATCGGCCTCGGGGACGAGGACCAGGGCAGGCGCATCCCCGTCACCGATGAGAGTGGCAGAAAGACGTTCCTGAAGTACAAGGGGCAGGAGGTCTGGAGCAGGCTCGATGCGGCGACACTGAGGAAGATGGCAAACAAGACCCCGGGCGGCAGGTATCTCAATGTCGCCACCGGAACGATCGACCTCGGCGACGTCTATCTCAAGCTTATAGCAGGCGAGGAGAAGCGCGAGATAGAATCGAAGACGATCAATCTCTACGAGGAGAAATTCCAGATATTCCTCGCCTTCGCGATATTCCTGCTCGCGTTCGAGATGCTGGTCAGCGACAGGAGGCGTAAGACATGATGAGACGCCTCACCACGGTTATCACGGTCCTGGCCGTACTCATTCTCTCGTCGCCGGTTCTCGCCGATTCGGCGGGAAAGCTCGTCAGGCGAGGTAACGACAGCTTTGACCGAGGCGACCTTGATGCGGCGGCCGAGTACTACGACCTCGCGTCTGTCAAGACCCCCGAGTCACCGATCGTGGAGTTCAATCTCGGAAACGTCGAATACATGAGGGGTGATTTTGCAGCGGCGAGGAGCCGTTTCGAGGAGGCGGCGCTGAAATCGCGCGACCTCACTCTGGAGGCAAAGGCCCTATACAATATTGGTAACTGCGCGTTCAGGCAGGGACAGCGGCAGGCGGACAGCGACCTGGAAAAGGCGCTCGAGTTCTTCAAGGAGAGCGTGGAATACTATTCCGCCGCTCTCGAGAAGGAACCGGGTATGCCGGACGCTGCACACAACCTCGAAGTGGCGAGGCTCCTTATAAAGGATCTTCTCGACGCGATCAAGAAACAGCAGGAGCAGCAGCAGGAACAGCAGGAAAAACTCAGGGAAGTGGTCGACTCTCTCCTTGCCGTGATGAAGGACCAGAACACTGCCCTCGGCAGGTCACTCGAACTCGAGGACTCGAAGGACAGGGGCACTCCCGACTGGAACGGCAAGGTCGATGGAATAAAGGGCGACCAGACCCTGATAGCCGGCGCTACGGGCGAGGTCAGCGGTATGCTTACCGACCTCTTCAAGGACCAGCAGCCGGAGCAGGTCCAGCAGGCGCTCGCTCATCTCGACTCTTCCATCGTCGACCAGGAGGGCGCGATCAACGATCTCGGCGGGAGAAAGCCGGGTCCGGCAGCGAGCGATCAGCAGAACTCCCTCGAGCAGATGCGAAAAGCCCTCGAGAAGCTCACTGAGGGCGAGGGGGAGAACAAGGATCAGCAACAGCAGCAGGATCCGCAGGACCAGGAGCAGCAACAACAGCAGCAACAGGATCAGGAGCCCCAACAGCCGCCAGAGGACCAGATGAAGCAGCAAGAGCAGCAGAAGCGCAGCGAGACGGCAAAGGATATCCTCGACGAGGAGAAGAAGAACCGCGAGAAGAGGAAACAGGCAGCGAGCGGTTACCGCAAGGTCGACAAGGACTGGTAATCGGCGGGAACAGTATATGGGGTTTGTCCGTATCCCTCGTATGATATAGATTGAACGCGAAGATGATGAAGAACAAAAGACACATAACGATATTTCTGGCACTGATGATCCTGTTCGCGGTGTCCGCCCCGATGCGTGCCGCCGACGACATCAGGGTGATTGCCAATGTAGAGTCCAGGGACGTCTATGTCGGTGAGTCGTTCCTCATGCAGATAGCGGTCGACGGCTCGGACAGGGTCGAGGTCCCCGACATGGCGGCGATCGATGGATTCGCGATTCAGTACATGGGGGGCTCGAACAACTCGAGCCAGTCCATATCGATTGTAAACGGCCGCGTCGAGAGGAATGTCCAGAAGGGCTTTGTATTCACATACAAGCTGACCCCCCAGAGGGCGGGGAGGATGACGATCCCGTCGCTCGAGGTCAAGGTCGAAGGGACCACGTTCCGTACAGGCCCGATAACCGTATCGGTCAAACGCCCCGAGGAGACCGAGGACTTCAAGCTGAGGATCCGCCTGTCGCGTGGGAACTGCTACGTCGGTGAGCCGGTGCTGCTTACTGTCACATGGTACCTGCGCCGCGACATCCAGGCGTTCGAATTCACCGCGCCTGT
>CAYWGA010000066.1:0-18257 GCA_964457905.1 uncultured bacterium
AGGTCCCTAAAGAGAAGATCAACTTGATAGGTCTCGTTTATCGTCAATATGGGTTACAATCCCGAATCCATCCGTTTCGCGAAGAGTATACTCAATTATTGTGAGAATACAAGAACAAAATATGATATTTCTTTAATTATTTAAAAAACCCGTAAGTGATGACAGTATATTGACCCTGTCAGGTTCGGCATTGCTTAGGCTCACTCGGAAGTGTTATTATCAGGTACAGTTACGCCGCCCCTTTAGACAAGCATCCGCAGAAGGCAAACAACTATGAACGGCAGCATGATAGGAAGATTCGCCTTCGCGGCATTCATTGCTCTGCTGGCCACGTCTGCTCCGGCCCTCGCGGTTCCTGTAACATTCCAGGTCAACATGTCCTACCGGGCCGAGCTGGGTAACTTCGACCCAGGCAGCGACATCGTGGATATTGCCGGCTCCTTCAACAGCTGGGGCACAGATCCGCTCACCGGGCTTACTGATGCTGACGGTGACTCAATATATGAAGTCACCATCGATGGATTCACTCCAGCGGAGTACATAGAGTTCAAGTGCCGTATAAACGCTCAGTGGGACGGGACCGAGGAGTTCCCGGGCGTCGGTAACAACCGCTCATACACTGTCACGGGAAGTTCCGATACGATCCTCGTCTGGTACAACGATCAGCAGCCGGGGAGCGGGGGAACCGGCGAGCTTCACTGGTGGAACGATTCAGTCTTCTACGAAATCTTCGTTCGCAGCTTCTACGACAGTGACGGAGACGGCATTGGCGACTTCCAGGGGCTGACACAGAAACTCGACTATCTGAACGACGGCGATCCGGAGACAGGTGACGACCTCGGCATCACGGGGATCTGGCTTATGCCGATCAACGACGCGCCGAGCTATCACGGCTATGATGCCGTCGATTACCGATCGATCAATCCCGATTACGGGACGATGGCCGATTTTCAGGCGTTTCTTGCCGCCGCTCACGCCCGTGGGATCAATGTCATCATCGATTACGTGATGAATCACTGCTCCAATCAGCATCCCTGGTTCGTGGCATCCGCTCAGAACGATCCGACCTATCGCGACTGGTTCCGCTGGGAGCAGAGCGATCCGGGCCAGACGGGCCCGTGGGGTCAGGATGTCTGGCACTGGGATTCTGACTGGTATTACGGTCTCTTCTACGGCGGCATGCCCGATCTCAACTACGAGACCCAGGCCGTCAAGGACGAGATGTTCGAGACCGCGACTTACTGGCTCGACACGATCGGCGTAGACGGATTCAGGCTGGATGCAGTGCTCTATATCCTCGAGGAGGGCGACCAGCTCCAGAACACAGCGTCGACACTGCAGTTCTGGCAGGATTACAACACTCACGTCAAATCAGTCAAGCCGGACGTCGTTTCGGTCGGCGAGGCCTGGACCGGTACCAGTACCGTACTGCAGTACGTGATCGATGACCGTCTCGACTTCTGCTTCGAATTCGACCTGTCGTACGCCATCCTCGGTGGTGTCAACGGGAGCGATGCAGGCAACATAAGCAGCAAGGCCCAGCAGGTCTACGACCTCTATCCATACCTGCAGTTCGGCACGTTCCTCACCAATCACGACCAGGACCGTGTCCTCAACGTACTGGGCCATGATGAAAGCAGGAACAAGTTGGCCGCCGGGATCTACATGACTCTACCCGGGATACCGTTCGTGTATTACGGTGAGGAGATCGGCATGATCGGCAGCGGCGCTCACGAATACATCCGTTCACCCATGCAGTGGACAAACGGGGCCAACGCCGGCTTCACCACCGGCTCGCCATGGCAGTCGATCAACAGCAATTACCAGCAGTACAACGTGCTCGTGGAGGATGCCGATCCTGGATCGCTGCTGAGCTGGTACAGACGGCTGATTGGGGTGCGCAACGGGACCCCGGCCCTGAGGCGCGGCACCCACACTCCTCTGGCAAGCTCAACATCCCAGGTCATGGCCTACCTGCGAGGCTATGAGCAGCAGAATGTGCTCTGCATGGCCAACACCGCGGACCACGCGCTGGGCAGCATCACGTTGACGGGCTCGGCGAGCAGCCTGGAGCCTGGCAATCACACGCTGATCAATCTTCTCGTTCCGGGCGACACCATGAACATCACGGTCAGTCCGTCATACGAGATCTCCGGCCTCAGCCTTGGCGGCCACGAGGTGAAGATCTACGAGTTCGAGGTCCTCACTGGCACAGAGCCGGGAGGAGGCGCACCGCCGGATGCGGGGTTCCGGCTCAAGCAGAACTATCCCAATCCGTTCAATCCCTCGACGACGATCATGTTCGACCTTCCGCGCGCCGAGCATGTGAACCTCAGCGTCTACAGCATCAAGGGCGAACTGATCACGACAATCATCGATGAGCATATGACCGAGGGCCGGAAGGAAGTCAGCTGGAGCGCGACAGACAGCACCGGCAGGGCAGTATCCAGCGGCGTCTACTGTTACCGGCTCGTCTCGGGCGATTTTGTGCAGACCAGGAAGATGGTTTTGCTGAAATAACCATCCAGCTCCTTTTCAAGCGAGATACCCTGAGTTTGCCGTCAAATTGATGCTTCTTCAAGACAACTGCACTGTGGTAAACTCCAAACATGTTGATACTCGACAAACCGATTACAAGGGATGACTTGAAAGCGATGGCGCGTGAAATGTTCGGGGACCTTGTGAAAGGTGTAGTCGACGTTCGACTTGATCTCCTTGCGATTGATGCCGAGCTGCACTCTGATCTGGAAGCGATTCTTCTCGACAGCGGATCGGAGCAGAACGACCTCTGGGGAATCAATCTCTACCCCTTCATGGAGGGGGAAGACTTTCTCGAATTTGATTCGATGATCAATATGCGCCCCTCCCAGGATAACATGAGCCGTGGAGTGGAGGATGAGGCCTTACGTGCCCGGATAGCCGGCACAGTCGATAAGTGGGTGGCAGGATGAAACGCCAGCATCAGGATCTGGCTGCTGGCCGCTGGAGGGAAATGGCCCTTTCGGAACAGATGGCCAATATAGGCAGCGAGGTCAGCAGGTCGCTGAACTGGAAGAAGAAGGGGAACGAAGAATACTCGACGAAGGCGGCAATCAGGGCTCTGGAGCTTATCGACCTCAGCCTCGAATGTATGGAATCACTTCCAAGGCTCAGGGAGGTGGCTCGGCTTCGTGAAGCCGTCGTGGACTATTTCTTCTACGGCAACGAGTTCTCCTCCTCGGAGGCCCTCTGGCGAAGTTACTTCGACCATTTCAACTATGCTGCACAGCAGGCACGCACCCGCTAGTTCTAAACGCGCGCTGATGATGTGGCGCGGGACAAACCCTGAACATCAAAGATTACATTGATAATTATCCTTCAATAGTGCATTAGTTGCTCAGGATGGAAGAGGATTATTCGAAATCCAATCCATCTCTTGCGACACTTCTGAACCTTTAAATTTTCCGCATCCGCACGTCAAGTGAAGGGCCTGATCGAATGACTTATAAGCACGCACTCGCTTTGTATCCTTATTTCAAGGATTCCACTGCGACTATGGGTGTCTTCCCGCCTACCGGGCTGGAATATATAACGACAAACATGAAAGACATCGTCGGGAAGCTGACCTTCCTCGACCTTAGATACGACAGTGAATACCGTGATATCGAAGTGCTCTCTGGTTTCATCAGGGAAGATGTGGACCTCATATGCATAGGGCTTATGTGGGACACACAGTTCGATGAGATATGCGACTTGATCTGCGGACTGCCTGCGGATGTCCTCACAGTGATCGGGGGAAGCAAGGCGACCGAGGAGGTCGAGACCCTGCTTGAGAGATGCGCCAATATCGATATCGTCGTCAGGGGCGAGGGAGAGGATACGATTAGGGAGATCATAGAGGGTGTCCCGCTTCGTGATATTCTCGGGCTCTCATTCCGGGAGAACGGTGAGGTCGTTCACAATGCAAACAGACCGCTTCCCGAGATTCTGGGGGCTGCTTATCCCGACAGGTCCCTGCGCAGGCACGATTATCACTGGGTGCAGAACGGGGCGAAGGTAGCGAGATTCGCATTCGATACGGTGCTGACCTCAAGGGGCTGCCCGTACAACTGCAAGTTCTGCACATTCAGCCTCAATCCCCTCGGGCAGAAAAGAAAATATACGGAAAGGCCGCTAGATCTGGTCATCGCAGAGCTCAAGGAGATTACTGCTGATGTCGTCCTCTTCAGCGACGACAACTTCTTCACCAATCCACGGAGAAGTGAAGAGCTATGCGAACTGATCATAGAGAACGGGATACAGAAGACATTCATCGTCCAGACTCGTATCGAGATATCGAAGAATCCGAAGCTGCTGGAGCTGGCGGAGAAGGCCGGATTCAAGATATTTCTCATCGGCATCGAATCGCCCCATGACTGGATCCTTGAGGTTCTCAGCAAGGGATTCAATCAGCAGCAGGTCAGGGAAGCGTTTGCGGTCCTGAACAAGTTCAACTTTTACATACACGGCTATTTCATCTATGGAAATATCGGCGAGACGGAAGAAGAGATGGTCTACATAGCCCAGTTCGCCAAGGAATTGAAGCTCGACTCGATCAGCTTCCAGAAGCTGAGGGTTGAAAAGTTCTCTCCCCTGAAAGAGATCGTCGAGAACACACCCGGATATCATTGTGATTCTGTAGGAGGGCCCGTCTATTCGGACAAGTACAGTCTGGACGACCTGAAACAGATACGAAACAAGATACGAAGCGAATTCTATAATCCCGCGCAGTTCCGCCAGATCCTCAAGAAGGCGCATACCGCGGGGATATTCACGCCCTCCGATTTTGCCTACGCATCTCTGAAACTGCCGAAGATTATCTACAAGCTAATCATGCGGGAATTCGAGAAAAAAGGTTGGGTGTCAGCAAGTTAGTTAGTATTTTGCTGTAGTGTCAGCCCCATGTCTTGCCTGTACGAGAAAGGACAGTCATGAGCAGAATAGCAATCATACTTCCGGTACTCAGTTTATTTCTTTTTTCATGCAGCGATTCAGACAATCCGGTCGAGCCCGATGATCCCATTGTGACTTATACCTTCACACACCTGCAGGACATCGCAACAGAAGGCGGGGCGGATTTCGAGTCCTTCGAGATCGGGGCTGAGACATATCTGGCAGTAGCCAATGCTTCTGACGGTCATACGGTCAATGTCGATTCGAAGATCTGCAGATGGGTCGACACTTCATTCGTGGAGATTCAGACGATTCCCACGTTCCAGGCTTCCGACTGGGAATACTTCGAGATCGGTGCACAATCCTACCTGGCCGTGGCGAATCTGTATAACGGGAGTACGTACCAGATCGATTCGAAGATCTACCGGTGGAACGGCGCTTCTTTCGTGGAGTTCCAGTCGATTCCGACCAACGGAGCATTAGACTGGGAGTTCTTTTCGATAGGAACGGAATCGTACCTGGTGGTCGCGAATCAGCACGAGGATTCTTCTAACTACAATATAGATTCAAAGATCTACCGATGGAACGGCACGTCGTTTATCGAATTCCAGTCCATTCCGACCAATGGAGCGCTCGACTGGGAATTCTTTGTGGCAGGGACCGATTCCTTTCTTGTTGTAGCAAACAGTCTCAACGGAGTTACATACAATATTGACTCAAAGATCTACCGTTGGGACGGCAGTTCCTTTGTCGAATTCCAGGCAATAGCGACAAATAGGGCAACTGACTGGGAATCGTTCGAGATCGGGGGGAGTATTTACCTCGTGGTCGCGAATTTCAGCAACGGGGCGACACAGGATATCGATTCGAAGATATATCTCTGGAACGGTTCGTCATTTACTGAATATCAGTCGATCCTGACCAACGGAGCGACAGACTGGGAGTATTTCTCGATTGATTCGGATTCGTATATTGCCGTCGCGAATTACTTCAGCACCGGTGCGAACACATACAATATAGATTCAAGGATATTCATCTGGGATGGTGCTTCCTTCGTCTCTCATCAGTCTGTCGTAACACATGGCGCGCAGGCCTGGGAATATTTTATGATCGATGGGGATCCGTATCTGGGATGCGCGAATCTGAGAAACGGACCTTCATTTCAAATCGATTCGATCATCCTGAAGGGGATCGAGGAATAGTCCACCAGGGATGAATGTCAGGTTTAATTTCGGTTCCTGAATATGCCCACTACGCTTGCCACTACAAGCACCGCGCCGATGAGTGTATACCCCGTGACATCCTCACTCAAGATCAGCCAGCCGAGAAAAACGGCGATTACCGGGTTGACGTAGGCGTAGGTCATCACTATCTGGTAGGGCAGAAGGCGCAAGGTAGTCAGGTATGACGTGAAGCAGATCACCGAGCTCATCACGATGAGATATCCCCATGCCATCCAGGCTTCACCTGTCGGAGTGGGCAGAGGTTCACGCCTGAGAAGGACGAACAGCAGGAGTCCTGCTCCACCGAGCAGCTGCTGCCAGCCTGACATCGCCCGGTCGCTGAGGTCGAGCTTTTTTCGCTGAAGCCAGATCGAGCCGGTGGCCCACGAAAGGGGAGCCAGCAGCATTGCTATGACCGAGAGGATATCGGCTGTCGTCCCCTGGCTGAGGACCGGCCATGTCAGCACGCCGACCCCGAGGAATCCGAGTACTATCGATCCGGTCATATTCCAGCCAGGCAGCCTTCTGTCGATGATACAGTTGACGCATTCTCCCCAGATCGGCATCGAGGCGACTAGAAGGGCGGCGAGCCCTGAAGAGATCCGCATCTCCGCCCAGCTCACCAGGCCGTTGCCTCCGACCCAGAGCATCACGCCGCTGCCGGCGAGAAGGCCCAGTTCACTTTTGGTAAGTTTTATCCGTTCGCCACGCAGGTATGCCCAGGTGAGCAGTATCGCGGAGGCGACGATGACGCGCATCAGCGCCATCGTGAAGGGAGGGAAGCCCGAGCCTTCCCTCACCGCTACTCGGATCGCCAGGTAGGTCGAACCCCAGACGAGGTAGACTACCGAAAGGTGCGCCAGTCCGCGCCTGCTGAGAGTTTTTCTATCTTCCATATATGTTTTGATCCAGTCGTGGCCGATCAGTATTCATCGGCGCCGATGTCAGTGGCGTCATCTTTGGGTCGTTTATCGCATTCAAAATCTATTGGGACAGCCGTCAGCTCAGTTCCCTGATCGACGACCGTGGCTTGTGACGCAGCGAGTCGAAGATTCCCGCCGGTCGGGTCGATGAACCACGATGCCTCGGCATTCATGACGTTTGTCTCCAGAACGCCTGTCCCTCCGTCTCTGGGAATAATCGAGGCGCTAGTAAGATTGTTGATGATCGAGGTAAAACGAGTAGACTCCCAGCGGTACTCGATCGAGACGTAGTAGTTCTCTGTGTAAACGGTGTTGTTGTAGATCGAAACCGATT
Organism: uncultured bacterium; assembly: GCA_964457905.1. Taxonomy (GTDB): domain Bacteria; phylum Krumholzibacteriota; class Krumholzibacteriia; order Krumholzibacteriales; family Krumholzibacteriaceae; genus JAUWCL01. The sequence goes on from CAYWGA010000066.1 coordinate 7,392, forward strand.
CGGCGCCTTGCAACCCGATACCGACATCCCTGTTCGTATGGATTATGTTGTTACGGATCATTCCACCCATCTGGGAGGCTTCGCCTCCAAGCAAGCCGAGCATTATGCCGCGGTCACAGTTGTAGATGTTGTTGTGCTCGATAATGGTATTTGCCGAATCGTCCCAGAACATGACCGCCGGCCCCGCGATCTCCGCCTCTGGAGACCTGATTCCCCGGATGATATTGTGATGGACTATCCAGTCGGCCGACTCCGCGGCCAGTATTCCGCCGATATATGAAGCGGGGCCGATGCCGGATGTGTATTCGAGGAGGCACCAGCGCAGTTCGCCTCTTTCAGTGAGAGGCCCGGGTGTGTCTGCCGGAGATACCTTGATCATATGCAGGCCCGTATCGACGATACGCAGGTTATGCAGGAGACAGTCGTCCGCGTCATTGAAGACAAGGATCCCGTTACCGGCTGACCAGCCGAGTGTCAGGTCCGCTATGGTCAGGTTATCCCCGTTCAGCATGAACGCTGCGTCCAGGGTCCCGGCTATCCCGTCACCGCTGACGATGACATTGTCCCTGTTCCCTGAGATGCTCCTGATGGTGATATTGTCTGCGGCTACGTAAAGGGGGGCCGTAAGATCATATGTGCCGTCCTCGAGAAGTATCGTCAGGTTGCCCATAGTGTTGGCCGCGTTTACGGCATCGTAAAGTTCAGACGCGCTGCTTACCGTTATAAGGGTTCCTGTCGGAGCGGGCAGGGGTTGCATGTCACAGTACGAATCTTTGTCGCCGTTGTCTTCACCGGGCCCTGTGGAATCATCGGAGCAGGAAGCCAGGCTCAGGAGAAGCACAAGAAACATGCTCGCCGGTCCGGATCGCCTGTTCATCATCAGCTCCCTCTGCGCAGTAATATATCACTGATCAATCATTCATACAGGATGATATATCAGACATATGCATCGATGTAAACAGGTACCAAAGTACCGTTCTGTGTTCAGGTACTCCGGGGGGATAGCCTAGTCGGTGAAAACCGGCATCGTTGACCGGAATATACTTTTGGTATAGACTTTGAGGACCCTGAACAGCAATTCGGGGATAAGGGGAAGACCTGCCGGCTCAACCTTCGAAATATGGACCAATGAAGAATCTGTTACGCAGATGTGTGCATGCCGTTTTCGGGCCGCCGACGAAGAAGGACCCGAATTCTCCATCAGCACGCTGGGACAGGGTGTCTGAAGCTGCAAAGAATCTGATGCTCACGGATCCATCTGCCGCAGAGGCTCCCGCGAGAGAAGCCCTCGAGATCGCCGAGAAGTTTATCGGAAACTGGCGGCAATTCGAGTCGCTGGAGATGCTGGTTGAATTAATGTGCTCGATGCATAAGGCGCGGGAAGCTGAAGAGTTGTGTGATCGCCTGGTCGAGTTTGCGAAACATTGCTATGGAGAAGATAATGGCAATACGATCGATCTGTTCTCCAGGCTCTTCTATTATTTCCTCAACAGCGGCAATCTGGAGAAAGCTGACAAGCTTTTCAGGGAGGCGATCCCCACTCTGAAAAAGCATTGGGGGCGGAACAACTGGGAGCTGGCAGGGATGGTATTCTGGTTCGCGCGCCTATCCAACACATTAGGCAGGCGCAAGGCGGAACAGTGGGCCCTTCGCGTTTTGATCAAGCATGCCAAGAGAATGAATTGTACACAGACAGAATATAGAATGGAGGTCCTGCTGGCGACATCATTTGCCGAAGAGGGCAACTTCGGCATGGCGGAAGAGCTGGCGAGGACCTTGCCGGACTGGGTCAAGCCGCCTTGCGATAACGAGGACTACGAGATGGCGCTGGAGATCCCGCGTCTTGCCGAAGTATGTTTCCAATCCGGAAGATACAATGAAGCTGAGGATCTATTCGACTTGAATGTCTGGATCGTGGAAACCTTCAGCAAGAACGAGGATTGTCCCGATCTGATTCCCGGCTTTAACGGCCTTGTGCGTCTGTACTTCAAGACCGAAAGGCAGTCCGAAGCGGAGAATCTGCTTCGAATATCCCACAGTATCATTGTGAAAGCATTTCTCTCCGAGGATACTGAAAACTATCTGTTATCACAAGACGGGCTGCTGGATTTCCTCGATGCCCGGGGAGAGACCGATGAAGCTGAAGCACTTCTTGTGGATCTGAAGGGAAAGTGCGAGGAGAGATTCGGCCGGAAAAGTGAGAAGATGTACATAGTATTGTATCAGCTGGGGGGGTTGTATCTGAATCACGGCAAGCTGGATGAAGCGGAGGCCTGTTATTCGGAAGCTTTCGATACGGCGAATGAACTATGCGATCCCGGATCGCCGGATATCATCTACATGCTGAACGAGCTGGGTGTGACCAAGCTGAAGAAGGCACAGTACCGTGAGGCAGACAGATATCTTCTGAAAGCAGTCGAACGTTACGACAGCTCGGGAATAGAGGAAGGGCCTCTCCTCGCCGAGATACTCGGTCATCTGGGGAATGCTGCATATGAGGTAGGTAATTACAGTAAGGCAGAGCTTTGCTGCAGCCGCCAGATCGCCATTCTTGAGAAACAACAGCCCCTGGATCAACCGACGCTCATTCTTGCCCTATCCGGCCTGGGATGGACTCTTCATTTGATGGAGCGATACACCGAGGCAGAGGAAATCTACAGAAGGATGATGGGATTGCTGCATGAAGATAAGAGTGATACCGTGCAGAAGGGCTGGACGATCGCTACGACGTTGAAAAGGCATTCGGATGTACTGGTGGCTCTGGAAAGGTGCTCAGAGGCTGAAGGCGGGTATTCACGAGCCCTCGACATTTTTAAAAGAATAGAAGATGAAGAATCGGCCTGGGTAGCGGGATGCCTGGAAGGATTTGCGAGGATAAGAGTCGAGTCCGGATCAGTCGGGGAAGGCCGGGTGTATCTCGAGCAGGCGATCAGGATCTACGAAAAGACAGGTGTGATAAAAAAAGAGCACTTGAGCTATCTGAAAGAATTGCTGGTGCGGCTCAGTGTGCATTCCGAGGGCACAATTGCCGGGCCCGGGGAAGGGCCCGAAGATGATAGTGAAAAATCCGTAAACTGAAGCTAGTTGCTGCGTAAAATCGATACTAGTTGCTTCTTATATGTGCTATCGCCTGGTCGATCATCTCAGGCAGGTTGTCCGGGTACCAGTGGCCGATATTGGGCGTTATGGTGAACTGGTACTGGAGCCCTGTATTCCTGAAGAGGTCTGCCATCTTTCTCTGGTCGGGGACCCTGTGGTCGAGTTCGGTCGTGATGAGCGTTCCGCGGACGCCCCTGTCCCTGGCTTTTGCTACCTCTGTCTCGGTGATGTTCTCGGGCATCGGGGGGCAGAGGATCACGAATCCTTTGACCGGCACAGCCTCAAAGAAGGTCGCGACGAGGGAGCCGTATCCGCCCGAGGAGAAACCGCCGATCAACACCTCGGCTGTATCGACGGGGTATTCGGCGCAGACTTTGTCATACGCCTCTTTCAGTTCCTTTTTGGTGACTTCCTGTTCTTCCCACGAGAAGCCGGTCATGGAGACGACCTGCGAGGACTGGACGTAGGCGATGATGAACTCGCTTTCCATCACGGTCGATTTCCAGTTCGGCTTGAACTCTTCAATATTCTCACCGCCGCCGTGAAGGGCGATAAAGAGGGGGTACGCTTTGCCTTCCTCGAGTTTTCCGGGAAGCACTATCTCGATCTTCATCTCTGCGTTCTTCTGAGCTTCGGCTCTCATCTCTTCGTTCCTGGCAATGACCTCTTCGAATCCTGGCGTTTCGAAGAACGGCGCCCAGAAATCACCGTTAAATGCCCATGTATTGAAGAACTGGCCCTTGTCCTGGGCCATCCCGAGGTACTTTATCCCCTTCTTGTAATCCTCCAGGTGCTGGCATACGGCGGCCATGTTGTACGACATCTTCCATTCCTCGCCGGGGAAGTTGTCGAAGCTGTCCTCGATCATCCTCGCCGCCTCGGCATATTCTCCGGCGTTGTATTTCTCGATAAGGACGACCCGGAACTCCTGGTAAGTCTGCTTTACGTTCTCTTCAGCACAGACAACTGTAGATGTCAGTAGAATGATGACAATTGTCGAAAGAAAGATGGTCGAAACCTTACTCATATCTCAGCTTCCATTTTGAAGGAGTGTATGATCATGATGGGGTATGATGAGATAATTATAGTGACTGCCTGCGAATCCATCCAGCGATATCATTTCCTTTTTTCTGGACAAGACCTTATCTTCCGGGAATAATCGTGTCTCGATAAGGAGAGCCCTGAAATGTCGGCAAGTCGTCATAAATTGTGGAACCCAGTTTTGTGTACAGCCATCGGGACCATCCTGATACTGATCGCTGCCGCACTGCCGGCCGGATCACAGGACTGGCACCCTCCCTGGCCTGAGAAAGACAAGAAGGACTGGGTTCAGCTCAAATCCGGCGAATGGGTCCGCGGGAACATGGACCTCTACCGCGACCTGAGCATGGAGTTCGACAGTGACGAGCTGGACGATCTGAAAATCGACTGGGATGACATCAGCGCTTTCAGGCTGCCGCGCGAGATGACCTTTGTATTCGAAGGGCAGAGGATATATGCAGGATCGGCGTCGATGCGGGACGGGATGATCCGGATAAACACCGAAAACGGTACCGTGGACCTGCCGGGCAGGGACCTTCTTACAATCATAGAAGGCAGGCCCAGGGAGCGCAATTTCTGGTCTACACAGGCCAGCATAGGATACACGCAAAAAACCGGAAACACGGAGCAGCTCGATCTTACGACGAGGCTATACGTCAAGAGGGAAGCAACCCGCTCCCGGACCAGTCTCGAGTTCCGTAGTAATATCAGTGAGGTTCAAACTACTGAGACTGTCAATAATCACAAAGGGAACCTGCTTCTCGACCTGTTTATCAGCCGCAGATTTTACATAACGGCTACTTCATATGAGTACTACTCCGACAAGTTCCAGAACATATATTTCCGCAATACGCTGGGAGCCGGTGTTGGTTACTTCTTGTTCAGGCAGCCCAGGATCGACTGGTCAGTCGGTATCGGAGCCGGTTACCAGGTCACACAGTTCCTCTCCGTCGAGGAAGGAGAGGATATGGACCAAAGTACCGGATCGATCATCCCGACCTTGAATCTCGACTGGGATATAACAAAAAATATCGAGTGGCAGGTCGAATACAGCTCGCGGCTCGGCGTGCCGGATATCAAGACTTCCACCCATCATACCGCCACTTATCTGTCGATCGACTTCTGGAAGGATATCTTCGAGCTGACCTTTTCGATTACATGGGACCGCGTCGATAATCCGCAACCGTTCGAAGACGGCACGATCCCTGAAAAAGACGATATAAAGATGGTATTCGGATTCGGTATCGATATATAGAGCGAGCCTATCCTGCATGATAATCGTTGAAAACATATCGAAGAGTTACGGCAGCCAGGAACTGTTCAGGGAAACAGGATTCAGGCTGAACGCGAGAGAACGCCTCGGTATGGTCGGGAGGAACGGCCACGGGAAGACGACGCTTCTCCGTATGATCACGGGCGAGGAAGAGGCCGATTCGGGCAACATCGTAATTCCCAGAGGGTACTCGATCGGCCATGTACTGCAGGAGCCCGATTTCACACGCACTACCGTTCTCGAGGAAGGGTGCGAGGGGCTGCATGCAGAAGAGAAGGATCAGACCTGGAAGGTCGAGAAGGTCCTTGCCGGACTCGGATTCAGGGCGCCTGATCTCGAAAAGGATCCCTTCGAGCTTTCCGGTGGATTTCAGGTAAGGCTCAACCTGGCAAAGATACTCGTAAGAAATCCCGACCTGCTGCTTCTCGATGAACCGAACAACTACCTCGACATTACCTCGATACGATGGCTCACGAGGTATCTCAACGCCCGTCAGGGCGAGCTCATCCTGATAACACACGACCGCAGCTTCATGGACAACGTAGTCACCCATACGATGGGGATCTACCGCAAGACACTCCGGAAGATCAAGGGGGATACGGGTAAGCTCTATTCCCAGTTCGCGATGGAGGAAGAGGTCTACGAGAAGACGAGGCTCAACGACGAAAAGAAGAGGAAGAAGGCCGAGCTCTTCATCAGGCGGTTCCGCGCTAAGGCGAGGCTCGGGGGAATGGTCCAGTCAAGGATCAAGACGCTGGAGAAACAGGAGAAGCTCGAGAAACTGGAGAAGGCCAAGGACCTCGATTTTTCCTTCAGGGCGAGCCCTTTCAACGGCAAGCCAGCAATGGCTGTGGCTGATCTGACTTTCGGGTACGATCCAGGCAGTCCTCTCTTTGCGGATCTGTCCTTTTCTATCGGCCCGTACGACAGGGTCTGTGTGGTCGGGGAGAACGGAAAAGGGAAGACGACGCTCCTGAAGGCCCTGGCCGGACGGCTGACTCCCCAGTCAGGTGAGGTGAATTTTAATTCCACGATAACGAGCGGTTACTACGAGCAGGCAAACGTCAATACTCTATCAGACGACAGGTCCGTTCTCGAGGAGATAGTCAGCGCCGACCCCGATGTCGATCACCAGAGGGCGAGGAACATCTGCGGCATGATGATGTTCGAGGGTGATACCGCGCTTAAGAGGGTGGGGATCCTTTCGGGCGGAGAGAAGAACAGGGTCCTGCTCGGCAAGTTGATTGCCACACCGGTCAGCTTTCTTATTCTCGACGAGCCGACCAACCACCTTGATCTCGAGGCGTGCGATGCCCTTCTCGAAGCGATAAACGAGTTCGAGGGTGCGGTCCTGATGGTCACGCATAACGAGATGCTCCTCCACGGTCTGGCGGAAAGATTGATAGTCTTTCAGGACGGAAGGGCCTTCGTGTACGAGGGCGGATACGGGGAATTTCTCGAGAAGAGAGGCTGGGAGAGCGAGAAAGAGGCTGCCGTCCTGGAGGGGGATGGTAATTCCGGGACACGCAAGTCTGACAGAAAAGAGGCCAAGAGGCTCCGCTCCGAGCTTGTGCGGGAACGATCGAAAGCTCTCAGGCCGCTCGAGAAAAGGATCGAGAAGACCGAGACGGTTATAGTGAAGGCCGAAAAGGAGCTTGAGGACCTTCACCGTGAGATAGAAGAAGCTTCGCAGCAGGGTGACAACACCGCGATTGCTGATCTGTCGAAAAAGATCCACGGCTGTGAAAAGATTATTGAGACAAACTTCGAAGAGCTCGAGGCTGCATCGGCCGAATACCACAAGGGGAAGGAAGCCTTCGAGAAAAGATTTGATGAACTCGACAGAGGGTGAGATCCATCAGCCTGAATCCGCACGCAATCTACCAAAATAGTAGACAATAAATGAAACCAATCTGCCTGTAATCCGTATATTTGATAAGAGCTTGACAGATGCCACTATAATAGTATACTTCTTAGGTATACTATAGGGGGTTGATACATGCGGCTTTCTACAAAAACGAGATACGGGCTCAGAGCGATGATCACGATCGCAAAGAGCTGGGAACGGCCTGTTACCTGCGATGCGATAGCCAGGGAACAGTCCCTGTCCAAGAAATACCTCGACGGTATCCTCAGCATCCTTCGGGGCGCCGGCCTGCTCAAGAGTTTCAAGGGGCATGGCGGCGGGTATGTGCTGTCTCGGCCCCCATGGGAGATGACTGCGAGAGACGTCGTTCTCATCCTGGAGGAAGGGCTCGTGATTGTTCCGTGCGTTGATGATCCGGAAGCATGTGAGAAGACGGACAGATGTCCCACCCGGGAGATGTGGCGGTCACTTTCCGCCGCCATGAGCGATACTCTTGGTAAGGTGACGCTGGCTGAACTTGCTGAATGGAAGCCGGGCACTGATTCGAGATCTACCGGCTACTATATCTAGATTTTATTAATGACCGACAGGCGGCAAGCTTATGAAGAGCGACGATACGGGGACCATGGAATCCTCTGCTGCTGAAGAAAACGAATGCCAGCCGCTGATGATCCTGTCGAGGGCGGACTCGATACTCGAGGATCTGCCTGACATCATCATGGAGCTTGATACCGGTAATGTCTACAGGTGGGCCAACAAGGCCGGTGTGAAATTCTTCGGTGAAGATGTCGTCGGAAAAGATGCATCGTTTTTTTGTGAAAATGAGACGGGCAGCTGCGGGGATTTTCTGTCGCAGCTTAACAGTGACGGGTCCAAGACTCTTGTCGAGAGCTGGCAGAGGCGCCGTGACGGGGAGATGCGACTTATGGACTGGTCCTGCAGCCCCCTTAAGGACGATGACGGTGCGGTCACAGGGGCATATGTGACAGCGCGCGATATAACCGAGAAGACCCTTATCGATGAACAGATCCGTCAGCATAACAGGATACTCAATGACACGATCGAATCGTTGACACACCCTTTCTATGTCCTCGATATAAATACCTACGAGATAGTCATGGCGAACAAGGCCACCGCCATCTATGGCGATATTACAGAAGGTTCGACCTGCTATGCTCTTACGCACAATCGGGAGACACCATGCGGTGGTTCCGAACACACTTGCCCTATCGCTGAGGTTCGCAGGACGAAGAGACCTGTAACACTGGAACATATCCATTTCGACCGGGATGGAAATCCCAGGCATATAGAGGTCCACGGGCATCCGATCCTCAATGACGAGGGCGACGTCGTCCAGATGATCGAATACGGACTCGATATCACCGAGCGGAAAAAGGCTGAAGAGGAACTTCTGCAGGCGAACAAGCGGATGAAGGATGACCTGGAGGCAGCGGCCGAGATCCAGAAGTCGCTACTCCCCCCGAAGTATGCCGAGATCGACAGAGTGAGGGTAGCTTCCGCCTTCGAGCCTTGCGATGAGCTCGGTGGAGACGTCTTCAATGTATTCAAACTGGATGAAAAGCATCTTGGTGTCTATATCCTTGATGTCAGCGGTCACGGGCTCTCCGCATCGCTTCTGTCGGTGACTCTCAGCCGGATACTGTCCCCGACCCAGGACCAGACCTCCCTGCTTATCAGGCATGTCGAAGGCTCTTCCAACTATCACCTGGTGCAGCCGGCCGAGGTCGCTGCAAAGCTCAACAGGCAGTTTCCCATGAATCCGGACAAGCTGCAATATTTCACGCTCATCTACGGGATCCTCGACCTGGAGACATATGAGTTCCGGCATGTCGTGGCCGGTCATCCGCGGCCGATCTTTATATCGCATGATTCCAGGGCTGTCTGTATAGAGGAGGGCGGGCTGCCGGTCGGCTTCCTTCCGGATTCCAGTTACAGGGAATGCTCGATCCATATGAAGCCCGGGGACAGGCTGTTTCTCTATTCCGACGGTATCCTCGAGACGACGAGTCCGGATGACGTGGAATTTGGACAGACACGGCTGATCTCTTCCCTTGATCGAAACAAGGGTCTTTCGCTGGAAAAGAATATCTCCTCAATGCTCTATGAAGTCGAAAAATGGCAGAGAGGCGGAAAGTTGACAGACGACGTTTCCATCTTGGGTATCGAGATCATGGACTGATCCCCGATTTTCCCCGAACAAAAACCACGTAATTCCGTATTCTATTTATCAGAAATTCAACCCGGGAGGAGCGATGCGTAGATTCGTCGTATTGATACTAGTTGCAGGTCTTGCGGTTCTGTCGGCATGCGGTGGCTCGGAGAAGGCCGGGGAACAAGCCGATACCGGGCTGGCCGTTGAGAGCGGAAAACCCGCTTCGGTCGAGGAGGCATACAAGGTCCTCATCACCTACCTCGAGGAGGACCAGTTGACTGAGGACGCCCTGGCCGCGACCCTCAAGTTCCTCGATGAATACCCGGAGAGCAAGTATACAGAAGGTTTTGTCCTTGATGTAGTGTACTACAAGGGCGAAAAACTCGGCGACAGGAAGGGCGCTGTTGCTCTTGCTGAAAAGGCACGCGGAAGGGTCGACGATCCTGAGATTGTGCTGAAACTCGACAAGAAGATGCTCGTCTTCTACGGCGATGCCGGCATGAAAGAAGAGATGCTCGCCCTCGCAGACCGGATGGACTCCGCAGGCCAAATCAAATTCGGTGACAACTGGAACATCATCGAAGCGGCAGTCGAGATGGAGGACTGGGCGCTTGCCCGCCAGTATTGCGCTAAAACGCAGGGGATGGCAAACGCGGCGACCTTCAGGTCCGACTGGCCCGATTACGAATGCACCGATGAAGAGGCGGAGCAGGCCGGCAGGAACCGAAAAGGAATGCTGCTGACGATGGATTCCTGGGCTCTGGCGAACCAGGGGGAGATCGATGAGGCGCTGGCCGGTTTCGCGAGCGCGAAAGAAGTCGTCAGTCCTCTCCGCGGAATGGTCGATGCGTTTCCAGGTGCAGTTCGTCCGAGTCAAAGGACGTTAACCGGTTGTCTTTGCAGGTCTTGCCTGTCGCACTCCGAACAACATCTGGTAAACGCGGTCCGCCCGGTCTATATTGTTAACAGACAGCCTTTCTCCACCTTCCCTTGCCGGTCACACTTTCCCCTGGCCTTCATCGGTATTGGAACCTGGTCCTGGGCTTTGACCTGGAACTTAATCGGCAAGGGAGACCTAAGTTGAAGATATTACTCATAGCGCCAGATTTTCCCGGCACCTTCTGGAGCTTTATCCACGCGCTGAAGTTCGTTAACAAGAAATCCTCTCACCCACCGCTGGGCCTTCTGACCGTGTCATCGCTCCTTCCAGAGACCTGGGAAAAGCGCCTTGTCGATCTTTCGGTAAGGAAACTCACCGACAAGGATATAGAGTGGGCCGACATGGTCTTTATCGGGGCGATGTCAATTCAGAGGGACTCGGCCGTTGAGATCATCGAAAGGTGCAGGACCTTCGGCAAGAAGATAGTCGCCGGCGGCCCCCTGTTCACCTCATCCTGGGATGAGTTCGAAGGC
>CAYWGA010000067.1:0-17668 GCA_964457905.1 uncultured bacterium
CCGCACGACTGGAAATGGTAGTAGCGCGACAGCGCTTCCATATGTGAGTTGAAATAAGCCCTGTTGTGAGGGGTCGGATCGATGACCGAGGTTCCGACCGGGGTATAATCAAAGTTGCCCCCCGTCCTCATGCTCGTGAGACTTCCCGACCTGTCGGTATCGAACGATACCCTTACCAGCACTACGTTCAAGACATCAGCCGCCGCCGCGGGGCCCTGGAGCATCCTCCTGCCCGCGGCTTCCCTCGTGCGGCGCAGTCCCCTCAGCGATGGACGGTCGAACCCGAATATCCTCGCTCCGGTAACGGCTCCGTCAGGAAGCTCGGCCACGCGTCCCGTATTGTACAGGCCACCCGCCCGCTTCTCCAGTACCGGCACGAAACGGCCTTCGGCAGCGAGCGCGCCCGTCTGCAGGACGGCCATCAGGCAGAACAATATAATACCGGCAGGCTTTCTGATTCGATCAGCCATCGGTTGGAGAAGTGCCTTTCCCAGGGGTATCAAAAGTTGACGCCGAGGGACCAGCGGTGGACTCTCGCGAGTTCCTCCGACTGAGGAACGCTGGCCCAGTCTATCCTTACCCGGTCATTGAATACAAATCCAAGCCCGTATGTCATCGACTTGATATTTCCATCCTGGTCATGGATATAGCCGAGACGCAGCGCGATCAGGTTCGAATAAAGGAACTCCGTTCCAATATGATACGTATTGGAACGTTCCCACTCGACCATCGGCCTGTTGACCTCACCGGTGATGAACCACTTGCTCACATCGCTCCAAACGGGCGCGTAAGCGAGACTGAACCTGAGATTTCTCGGAAGGGCTGCAGCCTGATCCCTGTTCATGTATGTGATAGACGGCCCGAGGTTCGAGACCGCGAGTCCGAGGCTCATGCGCCTGATCTTCGCGCTGCTGATACCGAAGTCGGGTATCTTCCACAGTCCGCCGAAATCCACGGCGACGGAGCTACCCGTTCCTTCGGTGCCCTCAAGCGTGGCCCATGCCGGCGCGAGGCTTACGTAGATAAACTTAAGGTTCATTCCGAGTGAGACCTGGTCACCGAGCTTTACCGCTCCACCGATCATCGGGGCGACTTCCCATGATGACGCGGTTCCCAGTTCCTCGGGCGTCGTACCTGTAACGGTCCATTCACCGTATGTGAGGTACTGTAGCGCGAACCCGATCGTTCCTATTCCCTTGATCTTGTATATACCACCGATGTATTCGAAGAAAACGTCAGACGCGAGATCGGGGACCAGCTGCGAATGCATCAGGTCGATGGCGTGGTGCTCGGCAAACGCCATTCCGGCGGGGTTCCACCACATAGCGGTCGCGTCATCGGCGATCGCCCCGAAACTCTGCCCCATACCGTTCGCCCTCGCTCCTGGTGGGATAATGAGACTTCCCGCTCCCGCTTCTCCCTGCGCTAAGGCAACTGAGGATGCGGCGGCGATGATGAACAGTGAGAATGCAAATAGTCTGATCGCTTTTACCATAGTTCAGATTCTCCTTTTAGTTGACCTTCTTAAGTAAATTAAGTATCTGAAAACTTCCCGGTCAAGCATTTATGGTCGATTCGGGAAACACTTTCCGTTTTGATAAATAATATTTTGACAAACGGTTATCTGAGATGAACCACCTTTCCCCTGACCGTTTCGCTTCTATTGAAGGAATCCATGAAGGATACCTCGAGAACGTAGATATACGTCCCGTTCGCGATCTGGTCACCGATGAAATCTCTTCCTTCCCAGTAAATGCTGTTAAATCCCTCTTCCGCCGCCAGTTGGACGTTCCATATCTCTACGCCGGAAACGTTGTATACGCGCAGGAGGACGTCTGCCCTGCTGCTCAGCTGAAAGACAAAATTTGTCGTTTCCGTAAACGGATTGGGCATGTTGAATACGTCGCTGACCGTGTAGAGCCCCTCTTCAACGACCTCGAAGACCAGCGTATCTGTCGCAGATTCACCGAGATTGTCGAAGGCCCTCATGATCACGGTGTGCTCACCGGGCGCGAAGCCTGAATGAAGCGGGTACTCGATCCGGCCCGTCGTCGATGAGCCGTGCTCGTATTCGAAGTACTCTGTAACGAATATCGGGTAGCCGCTGCGGTCAAACTCGAAGAATATCGAGTTCTGCGGCTCGGTCCCGAGGATAGCGATACCGTCAATATCCTCGATATCGGCTACGAGGATAGCTCCCTGCTTCACCTTTGTCGCCTGGCCGGAGAAGTAGAGATCGACATCGGGGGGTCCCTCGTTCGGAGGGAGAGTTCCCGAGGTTACTATCGCGAGTGTATCCGTGGCCCCGACGCCGTCGTCTCCCGCCTCGCTCACATACGACCTGACCCTCGCTCTCGAGCCGGTCCTGCACCTGACGGGTATGACGAAGTCGAGATTGAACCTGCCGCCGTTGACATCTACCGAGCCCCTGAAGATATCTTTTCCAGGGAGCCTGTACTCGAGCACCTTCTCGGTGCCCCAGTGAATGATGTCCCTGCTGACCATCTCCATCGATTCCTGGACGACAATATCCGCTGTGCCGTTGAAGGTCGAAAGAATCTCTCCTCCCTCGGTCACCTCTCCGCTGAGCGTGTACCTGCCCCCCGTACCCATCGTGTCTATCGCAGCGATATCGTGCCGCACCATCCGGTCCGCGGTGGTCAGCGTGAGAGCGGGATCTCCGAAAAGAACATATTTCGCGTTATTGCTCGTGTACATGTAGATCTTGCTGTCGGCCTTCGCCATCATCAGGGAAGTGCCGATCGGCTGCGAAGCGGTGCTGTCCCCGCCGGTGAACAGATAGCCGAAATAGATATAGTTGAGTTCCCTGTTCGGGATCAGGATCGTAGGAGCCACTCCAGCTATGACCCCGATCGCTCCGCCCTCTTCGAGGACCGTCATCTCCTGCCCCATACTCCTGTGGTAGGGTGATTCCATATCTCCCACCGTGCATGAGAAGGCGAGGAAGAGCGGCAGCTTCGAGCCATTGAACAGGGAGTACAGATCGGCCATCTGCATGACTCTCTCGTCGGAGAGCTGCTGCGGCGATCCGTGCCCCTGGTAGTTCACTACGAGGGCGCCCTTCGACCAGTCGTCAAGCAGGTCGCTTGTCGCGCCCGGCTTGAGGTCCCCGACGAACGGATAGTCGGTGAGGTATATCTTGCTGTAGTCGACGAACCTAGGGATCGGTCCGTTATCGGACGACATCCATTCGGCGTCCCACGTGAAGTAGAAATCATTGTCGGTACTGGTCGAATGTTCATCGTCAGCGACGAGGATAACCCTGTTTCGCCAGGTCCCGAGATCATTGCCGGTCTCATAATCGATCACGCGATCGACCCAGAGGTCCGCGTCCCTGCGTGTCAGGACAGGCATCCTCCCTATCGCCACATCGACCGTTCTGTCATAACCTGTATCAAGCTTGGCGAGAAAATCGTCGTCCTCGACGCCCTGATCCTCGTAATTCACGTTTATATACACCGGCACGAAATCGTTCGACCGTCCGAGTATGTTTCTCGCGTCGTATGTGCAGTTCCCTATGAGAAGCGCGAAATCTATCACGGGAGCGCCGCCGTCGCTGAAATTGTCATACATGAATTTCAGATAGTTCCTGACAGCAAGCGGATCCTTCATCCCTCCGGAGAAGTTGTTGTAAACATCCTCGATATCTACGGCCCTGATGACCGGAGCGTCCGAGAAGGGAAGGCTGTTTCTGCGATGAGCGGCGAGGCGGTTGGCCGCCTCACGGAAATTTGAGTGATAAACGATTATCATGTCGGGCGGCGTCTCGTCCCTCAGTGATGGCAGTACGCCGGCGGACATGCTCTCGATTTCTATCCCCGGTCTCCGGAGCGCTGATACGGCGCTTACATGATAGTGAAGCGGAACGGTGTCGAGATCATCCTCGAAGACTACCTCGCCCTGATCGTTCTGCCATCCGGTCAGCCTTACCGGGCTGGAATGAGCGGTGACGTCGAAGAGAAAGAGCTGCTCGGAAGGGGAGAATCCGTTCATAGTGACGGCCGCGCTGCGCATGTCCGACGGGGCGAAAAAGTCGAGGCTCCCGTTGATCGCCTTCAAGTACCTGTTGTAGAAGATCTCGTACCAGAGGACGTACATCACGTCATCTATCGTCTTGATGAACCTGAAGCTGTTCTGACCCTCCACGATCGAACTGATAGAGGTCTCGAGGGTATCGGGCCTGAAACTCGAGTAGACGGTCCAGATCATGTGGCCGACGAGCTCTGAATTTACGTAGCAGTCCGCCTCATTGTAGCTGTTGTTATATATGTATGGTCCGTAACCGAGTGTCCTTACCATCCCGGCGCCGTCCGCGACGTCGACACACTGGAAGGCGTCGGTGAATGTCGTCGTGCCAGTATTGAGGCGCCTCCAGTACCAGAAATCATCGGTGTGGATCGGGTCGTAGAGGGCGTCGGACTCGACATGGATCCGGTGGCTGTACGTCGTCACTGTAAGATCGGGCGCGCCGCCGGTGGTCACATCGCGGTTCTGCACCCTTGCCGGCTGCCCCTCGAACGAACCGCCCCAGCTCATCCAGTAGACGTTGTTATCGAAATACATGTGCTTGTAGAAATGAACGCTGCCTGCTGACGGATCGATGTGATCGGACCACCCGCGTTCGGAAAGGCCGTAGAATATGAAATACTCTCCGGGCATCATCGAGCCGGCATTGGCTCCGTCATAGTACAGGGCAACCTCGGAGAGGTGATAATCCTCCTCGAAGCTCCCGCCGTGTACCGTACTGTCCGGTTCCTGCAGCGGACCGGCCGTGAATACGCGGACGGTCGCGGGATCGATCGACTGGGGATTAACACCGGCGCCTGTAAGATCCTCGTAAGAGATCCTGTAGAGCCCCGTCTCATCCATAGTCAGCTTCAGCCACTTGTCGGACAGAGCGAACTCGAACGGCGTCCTCAGGGCGGAAACCTCGAGCGCGGGTCTCTCCGCCTCGCCGCTCCATCTCCCCGCTCCTATGACGAACCGGTCCTCGGGCCTCGGCGCGGCGGGTTTTCCGGATGGTACCGGGGCCGGAGCCCAGGACAGCCTTATCGTTATCCTCTCCGCGTGGAGCAGCCCTTCATTCTCGCCGCCGGTGAGAACGGGATATATATCGACGAGCGCCAGCCTCTTCTTCCTCATCGTCTCGACTGCGGCAAGTACGGCGTGGTCCCTGTGTATCGACGGAACAGCGTCTTCCCCGCCGCTGGACCAGACTTCAGGTACGCCGCCTTCTATCGGAAGACTGCGGCTGTCCAGAACCTGAAGCCTGATTCCGCGATCAGCTGGCACTTCTATCAGAAATCTTTTGACTGGAAGCACGTGAAGGCCCGGTATCCTCTCCTGGGTAAACCCGGGTATCCGGACGGTCGCGTTTTCACCCGAGCGGGTGACTGCGGGGCTGCCCGATGTGAACTCTATCGTTATCCCTGCGTTGTCCTCGGAGACGATACGCCAGTTACCTGCTCCGGCCGCTGCCGGAACGAGTAAAGCGATCAGAAGCAGTATCGGAAGTCTTTTCATCCGTTCCTCCTGATCATCCAGGCTATTACAACGATCGTGAAGGCGACCTGCAGGACGACGCTCCACACACCGGTCTCCCTGCCGTGCCATAAAAGGCCCTTGCGGTGGCCCGGAAATATCATCTGGTCGCGGCGGATCTTACCCGTCTTGTGGAGCAGGTTCTCCAGGTCGGGAAGGACAGCGAAGAGTCCGCAGAGCACTATGGCCCAGCTGTACGCACCGCCGGCGAAGAGTACGATCATCGCGGCTACCCAGAGAACGATCTCAAGACGGTAGTCCTCGAAGTCCTTGTGAGGGATCATGTCGAGCAGCAGATGGCTGCCGAGGCCGACAAACGGAGCCGCGATCGGAATCGGTATGAGCGATCCGGCCAGCGCTCCTGCGGCAAAATGAGTAAACACGCTCACGGACTGTGCCTCCGCGGGGGAAATCAGTCGTCGACAGGGACCGCGCGCTCTATGAGCATGATGGGAATATCCTCTTCGACAGGATATTTCACCGCGCAGTCCTTACAGATCAGCCACGAGCCGTCCTCGCTGAGGACGACCTTTTCCTTGCAGCGGGGACAGGCAAGAATATCGAGCAGATCCTTTTTGACCATCGTTCTTCCCCTTAAAAGAAAAATCCCTGAAAAGACGGAAATATCCAACTTCCCATCAGGGACCTGCAGCACAGAAGCAATATTTTAGCGGGGATCGATGCTCCCCGCTCCTTAAGCTGGCTCCATAATTATATATAATATCAGGCCTTCAGGTCAAGCCGATAATCAGGAAAGGCTCTTCCCTACTCCTCGAAAACGCCCATTTCAGAGAACTTCTGACGCCTGCGATCGAGCAGGAGATCGGCCTGGATGCCCTCGATCATGTCCAGCTCCGCGAGGACCTCGTCCCTGAGCAGCATGGCGGTCCCCTCGGGGTCCCTGTGGGCCGCTCCTCTCGATTCCACGATGATCCGGTCGATGACCTTGAGCTTGAGGCAGTCCTCCGCTGTGAGCCTCAGGGCCTCGGAGGCGTCAGGTGCCTTGTCCCTGCTGTTCCACAGGATCGCGGCGCACCCCTCGGGCGATATGACGGAATATATCGAATGCTCCAGCATCATCACGCTGTCCCCGACGGCGAGCGCCAGGGCACCCCCGCTTCCACCCTCGCCTATTATCACGACCACGATGGGAGTATCTATGTCGAACACCTGCTGAAGGTTGTCGGCTATCGCTCTCGGCTGGCCCCTCTCTTCGGCCTCCACGCCAGGATAGGCCCCCGGCGTATCGACGATCGAGAGTATCGGCATCCCGAACTTCTCGGCCGTCTTCATCAGGCGAAGCGCCTTCCTGAATCCTTCGGGACTGGCCATCCCGAAGTTGCGCGTGATCTTCTCCCTCGTATTTCGGCCCTTCTCGTGCGAGACGACCATCACCTTGCGCCCGCCGATGACGGCTATGCCGCCGACTATCGCCGGATCGTCCCTGAAGAAGCGGTCACCGTGGAGTTCCTCGAACTCATTGCACATCATCCTTATGTAATCGATGGCGGTCGGCCTCATCGCGTGCCTGGCGAGCAGGACCTGCTCCCACGCGGTCAAGCCGTGATAGACCTTTCCCTCAAGATCTGCAAGGCGCTGCTCGAGGCCCGCTATATCTCCTGCCGAGCTCTTGCCTTCCTTCTTCATGCGGTCGATCCTGGCCTGGAGCTCGTATACCGGTTTTTCGAATTCGAGGATCTTTGTGTCGCTCTCTTCCATTCGATCACATCTTTCTAGAACCAGCTCATGTACAGGATCTCGAACGAGCGGGCCACACCACTCTCCGGGATATAATTGCCGAGAAGGTCCTTGAAAAGAAGGCGCATCCTGAGATTCTCCCCGTAGTCGAACCTGATCCCGCAGTCGAGATAACCCCTGCCCTTTGTCCTCGTCGTAGTAATATCTGAATCATTGTCATCGAGACAGGCATCGTAATCGAGCAGCAGGGTCAGCCCCGGGACAATCGTAAAGGAAGTGCCGGCAAAAAGGTCGACGCTGCTCTCGTCCCTGTTCTCGAAGGAGTAGTTGATGCCTCCGTGGATCCCGATGTTGATGCGGGCGTCGAAGTTCCTGCTGAGCACGCCGTACGCACCGAGCGATTTGCGCTCGTACCTGTCATCCTCATCGTCATAGCGTCCCTCGCCCTGCGTGTCGAGTCCGAGGGCAAACGCCGGGCCGGCAAGCCCTTCCTCGATCACCCTTACCCTCAGCTGGAAACCGGGCAGGTTGTTCGCCTCGATATCACCCTTGCCGATGAAGTTCTGGAGACCAAAAGACATCCCGACCATCAATCTGTCGTGGAACCCGACCCCCATCCCGAAGAGGAGGTCGTTTCCAGGGCCTATCCTGCCCTCGAACAGATACGACCCATGTCCGATAAGGCCTGCCGTAGGTGTGGAGACCACCTTGAGGTCCTCGAGCAGCTGCGCCTGCGCGCCGCCGGCAACAAGCATCGCAGCCGTGGCGACAGTGACAGACAGGATTATCAGCCTACGAGACTTCCACATGTTCCACCCCCGAAATATTCTTCAATTCCTCTATCAGCTCGAGGCCCGGGGATACCCCCATCGCCCTCGGCCTTACCATCTTTTCGCCGTCCCCGTTGAGCTTAACATGAAGCACGACTGACTTCTCTCCCGAATACCGTGATATCGTGTCTCTCATACTCTCAAGCTCGGCGTCACCGAGCTTCTCGCCCTCGACCCTGAGATGCACAGCCCGGGTGAGGTACCTCAGAGCTTCATTTATTGTGTAGACCTTGTCGGCAATGATCTTCGTATCGCTTCCATCTCTTATCGTTATCTTCCCCGGGATAACTACGAGCTTGTCCTTTTCGAGTCTCTCCCTGCTCGTCTTGAACGAGCTGGCGAAAACGATCACCTCGTACGAGCCGTTGAAATCCTCCAGGGTAACGAAGGCCATCTGGTTTCCCTTCCGGTCGTTGATCACCCTCTGGTCGGTGACCATCCCGGCGAGGACGACAGAGTCGCGGTCCTTCTTCTCCCGCAGAGTCGTGCTGTCGACCGAGAGGATCGGTCCGAGGAGCTCGCGATACCTGTCGAGTGGATGCCCCGAGAAGTAGAACCCGAGCGATTCCTTCTCCCTGTGGAGGCGCTCGCTCTCGTCCCATGGCGGAACATCTTCGAGAGGTACGGTCTCTATGTCGGAAGTGCCCTCGCCGAACATGAGAAGGCTCTGCCCCTTGTCCTTCGCCGCCTGGTTGCGCTGCGCACGCTGGATGACACGGTCGAGCGATACCATCTTCTGCGCCCTGTTTCCGGGGAGCGAATCCATCGCGCCGCTCTGGATGAGGGCCTCTATGACCCGCCGGTTGACCTGCTTCAGGTCAATACGGTCGCAGAAATCGAAGAGATCGTTGAAGGGGCCGTTCTCTTTCCTCTCCTCTACGATGCTTCTGATCGCCTTCTCCCCCGCGTTCTTTATCGCCGCGAGGCCGTACGAGATGGCGCCTCCCGCCAGACCGAATACCGTTCCGCCCGAGTTGACGTCGGGAGGATCGACGACAAGGCTGAGGCTCCTGCATTCATCGAGAAGGATGATCAGCCTGTCCGTGTTCCCCATGTCGCTCGTCATCGCCGCCGCCATGAAGGCCTCGGTATGATGCGTCTTGAGGTAGGCCGTCTGCATCGAAACCATCGCGTACGCAGCCGAGTGGGATTTGTTGAATCCGTACCCGGCGAAATGAGCCATAAGTTCGAATACTTTCTTCGCGGTCTTCTGCGGAATGCTGCGCTCGATAGATCCCGAAATGAAGGCCTTGCGCTGCTTCTCCATCTCCTTGACCTTCTTCTTACCCATCGCGCGCCGCAGGATATCGGCCTGTCCGAGTGTGAAACCCGCCATCTCACTGGCGATCTTCATGACCTGTTCCTGGTAGAGGATCACGCCGTACGTCTCCTCGAGGATCGGTTCGAGAAGCTTGTGGTCGTACCGGATTCTCTTGCGGCCGTGCTTGCGCTCGATGAAGTCGGTCACCATCCCGCTGGCGAGAGGCCCGGGCCTGTACAGGGCGTTGACCGCTGTGATGTCACCGAAGACTGTCGGTTCGATCCTGCGCAGGAGATCGCGCATCCCGGATGACTCGAGCTGGAAGAGGGCGACAGTCTGCCCCTTCTTCAGCAACTCGAATGTATCGGGATCATCGATCGGCAGTTCGTCGATATCGAGCTCGATCCCCTCGTGCTCCTTTATCAGAGCGATCGTATTCTCGAGATGCGAGAGAGTCTTGAGCCCGAGGATGTCGATCTTGAGCAGGCCGATACTCTCGAGGATCTTCATCTCGTATTGCGTCGTTACCTCGCCCTTGCTCGAGCGGTAGAGGGGCACATGTTCAACGAGCGCGGTCGGCGTGATCACCAGTCCGGCGGCATGAGTCGACGCGTGGCGGGCCAGCCCCTCGAGCCGCAACGACAGGTCGAGGAGTTTCTTTATCTGCGGTTCCTTCGCGTATTTTTCCTTTATCTCGGGCACGTCCTGCATCGCGTCCTCGAGGCGCGTGCCCGGCACAGGCGGAATCAGCTTGGCGAGCTTGTCGACATCGCCGTACGGGATCTTCAGCACCCTGCCGACATCCCTCACTACGGCCCTCGCCGCCATCCGGCCAAAGGTGATTATCTGACAAACATTCTCCTTGCCGTACTTCTCGACGACATGGTCGATGACTTCCTGACGCTTCTCATCACAGAAGTCTATATCTATATCCGGCATCGATATACGCTCGGGATTTAAGAACCTTTCGAATAGGAGGCCGTTCTCCAGAGGATCTATGTTCGTGATGCCGAGAACGTAACAGACAAGGCTGCCGGCCGCCGAGCCCCTGCCCGGCCCGACCGGTATTTTCATCTCCTTGGCGGCATGAACGATGTCCCATACGATGAGAAAATACCCGGCGAAATCCATCTTGTTGATGACGTCGAGTTCGTACCTGATCCTCTTCCTCACCTCGTCGGTCACCTCGGCAAAACGCTCGGGAAGATACCCGTCGACGAGGTGCTCGAGATACTCCCCGGGAGTCTTGAAAGATTCCGGTATCGGGAATATCGGGAGCTGCGTCCCCTTGTCGGTCAGCTCGAAATCACACTTGGCCGCGATCTCGAGCGTGTTCGAGAGGGCATCGGGATAATCGGCGAAGAGCTTCTGCATCTCCTCGGGAGATTTGAAATAAGTCTCGGGGTGAGAACGCATCCCCCTTGCCGGGTCCGCGAGGTCCTTGCCCGTCTGAAGGCAGAGAAGGACGTCGTGGGCCTCATGGTCATCGGCTCTGCAGAAGTGACAGTCATTCGTCGCGACGATCGGCAGATCGAGCTCGCGTGCCAGATCGACAAGCTGCGGGATCAGCTCGATCTCTTCCGGTATACCGTGGTTCTGGAGCTCGATGTAGAAATCGCCGGGCGCGAATATCGAGGTCATCCTTCTGGCCACATTTACCGCTTCATCCCTGCGGTTATCCCTCAGGAGCCTCGGGATCGACCCCTGCAGGCATGCGGTAAGGCCGATGAGTCCCTCCGACTTTTCCGCGAGTAGCTCGAGGTCTATCCTCGGCTTGTAATAGAAGCCCTCCGTGTACGCTATCGAGGAAAGTTCGAGGAGGTTCCTGTATCCCGTCTCGTTCTTCGCCAGGAGGACGAGATGCTCGTTGCGAGCCCGCCCTTTCACCGCGGTCTTCTGCGTGAGGCCTCCCCTGGCGACGTAGGCCTCCATCCCGATGATAGGCTTGATCCCCGCCGCCTTCGCCTCGCGGTAGAACGGGATCGCGCCGAAGAGGTTCCCGTGATCGGTCAGCGCGACCGCGCCCATCTCCATCTCGACAGCGGTCGACACGATGTCCTTTATACGGAACGCCCCGTCGAGCAGGCTGTACTCTGAATGGTTATGAAGATGAAGAAATCCTGCGCCGGCCATTCTGCCTCTACCTCCCCGCCGCCTATTCTAGCACAAATCCGAATTCGCCTGCACTCCGATTTCCGGCCCTGTCACTGACCTCGACGCTGAGCACCGTGTGGCCCGCCGGGAAGGTCGCCGGAACCGGTATTATTAGCCTTTTCCTGAACTCGTCCCATTCGCAGACGACCCTCTCTCCTCCGAGCGTGGCCTCGGCGGCCCACGGGTCTACGCCTGTCCCTTCCTCTGTAACGGGGACCGAACAGAAGTACGGCTTGAAGAAGCCGCTACCCTCGTGGTTCTTTTCGACCGCCACATGCTCGATCACCGGGGGGATCCCGTCGGTGAGGAAGAGATACGTCCCCGGCCTGCCGACCGATACGTACCCACCCTCCATCGCCGGGACGCCGACACATTTCCAGCCCTTCTCCTCTTTCCAGATGAAGAGCCCCGCCTTCTCGGCTGGATCGCAGTGAAGGCGCATCGATTTCGACAGGTTCTCCCTGGGAAAATCGATTTCGAACGGTGCGCTGACCGGGACCAGTCCGGGAGGAACGGCCCCGCGCATCGGGACCTCGGTGACGCGCAGTGGTACGGCCGTTCGAAGTGAAGGCGCCTCCATCCTCGCCTCTATCGAATCGGAGAGTGTGAACCTTGCGCTGCCGCCGGAACGGAGTGTGAATATCCTTGAGGCCTTCACCGCGTAGACAGGAAATCCCCTGTAATCTGTTCCTGAAGCAGTAAAGACCGTTAAGCCGTTATTAAGATCCGCGATGTCACCGATAGCGACATACTCCGACAAAGCCGTCTGGTAGACAGGAAGCTCTTCCTTTCCCGCCGATATCCTCGGCGCCGAGGCCAGTGCGACGTCGGTCCTCATGTGAAGGATAACACCCTCCTGGTAAGTTACCGGCCTGAGCGTCGCGAAGACCATGTCCCGCTCCGATGAAAGCTGAGGCGAGGCGAACCAGCTGCTGACCGATGCGCCCTCGTCATCGACCGCGTCTATCCTGTAGACCGCGCCTGTCCGGTCGGTCACGCCGGCCCTGAAGTATTCACCCTCCCGCCTCGGTTCGAGCTCGCTCCAGGTGCTTCCGCCGTCGAACGATTCGAAAAGACTTACCGCCAGGTCGCCTCCGTCAGGGTCGGCTGCCGCGAAGACAACCTCGGGGGCCGCTTCGAGCCTGCGAGCCGTCGTTATCTCGGGCAGATCGTGGATGGCGAAATGGAATATCGCGCTCGAGGTATTGCCTGCCGCGTCCCTTACCGTCAGGAGGCCGACATGAAGCCCCTTCTGGAGCGTCATACCGGAATCCCCCTCCCCGGCATGGATCACGCCGGGGCCGGACCTGTCCGTCCTCGTACCACCGGTAACGGGGAAGAGCCTCAGGTACCTGCCGGCCGGGCCCTCTCCCCTGACATCGTATTCAGCCGAGATCTCGCCTGACTGCGTATAGGAGAAGACCTCGTTTCTAACCGTGTACAGCATCTGCCCGTCGATCGCCAGTTCGATCGAGACCGGAGCCATCCTGTACCTTCCATATCCCTGCTCGTCCCAGGTCGATATCGCGAATCCGAACTCCCCGTCGAGATGAAGGGTGTCCGGCATGATGAACCTTGTACTCCCCGAAGCCCTGAAATAGCTTACCGCCGGAAGGGGGCCCTCCCCTGTCATGCTCCCCGCACCAAGCGGGATGACCTCGAGGCCCGATACGATCGGCGGGATCTTGTCGGGAATGGAATATATATCTATAAGCGGATTGAGCGGCCTCTCCGCCTCGTCGCGAAGCTCGAAATGAAGATGGGGAGCACTCGTACCCGTCTCGCCCGAGAATGCAACCGTATCGCCGACCGCAAAGGTATACGATCCGTCAGGCAGCCTGAAATCGCACCAGTTCGTCTCCCTGTGCACCCTGTAGTGCCAGGCGAGCGAATCGACCGTCCTGCTGAATTGGTCGAGATGGGCGTAAACCGCCGTCCTGCCGTCGTCCAGCTTGAGATAGAGGGCCTTCCCGTACCCGCCAGCCCCTACCTTGACCCTGACGACCCGCCCCTCCGATACGGCGAGGCAGGGCAGGCCGATCGCCCCGTACGAGCGGAGGTCTATACCGGCATGGTAATGTCCGTCCCTGTACTCGCTGAAACTCGAGCTGAGGCGCCTGTTGCCGTGCAGCGGCCATAGATAGACCTCTCCCGAGGCTCCCTGCGGCATCGCAGGAAGGATCAGTACCGCCAGAACGGCGGCCGCGGATAGCCGTTGGGACAGCCGTCCGCGGGATGTATTCGAAGGTCTCTTTGCAGTCATGTCCTGTGGAAATTACCACTGCCGCCCGAAAGGTGTCAACGCTGTTAAAAGATTTGCAAGAGTCCACCTTATTTGCTACCTTAATGGATTATGACTCAATGAATTCTGACTGTTCCGATTGTCTCGAAAGGTAAGGGTTACGCCAGATGCTAAAACAGTTGCGCGATAATACGAAAACGATTCTGTGGTTCGTAGTGGTCGCATTCATCGTCTCGATCTTCGCCGTCTGGGGAATGAACCAGAGAGGCGGAGGGGGCGGACAGCCCGGCGAACAGAGCAACATCGTAGGTTCGGTCGACGGGATCGAACTATCCAGGCAGATGTACGCCAACAATTTCCAGGAGCTCTATGCCAATATCAGGGCGCAGCGCGGCGACGACGTCAGGCTGAGCGACACCGAGCAGTACATGCTGAGCGAGCAGGCCTGGGAGATGGGGATCCAGAAGGCGATCATCGCGCGTGAGATCGACAGGATGGGTATCGTCGTCACCGACAACGAACTCGTATCCTTCCTGAGGCGCAACCCCCACCCCACCCTGAGACAGATGTTCACAGGCGAGGACGGACAGTTCGACTACCAGGCATACCTTCAGGCCCTGTCTAATCCCGACGCCGACTGGACCGAGCTCGAGAGATGGGGACGTTCGGTCCTTCCCGAGCTGAAGCTCGAGACGATGCTCTCTTCGCAGGTCAACATATCAGAGAGGCAGATAAGGGACAGGTTCAGCAGGCAGAACACGAGGATCCAGGCCCGTTACGTCAAGGTGCCTTTTGTTCTCGAGGATCCGCCGTACGAGCCGACCGACGCCGAGGTATCGGCCCTCTACGAGGAAGAGAAGGAAGATTTCAAGACTCCCGAGAAGAGAGCGATCCGGATGGTCAGGATCGAGAAGGCCGCCACCGACCTCGACGAGCAGGATATATACGAGAGGATGACCGAGCTTCGCGAAGAGATCATCGATGGATATGATTTCGCTGAAGCGGCTACCCAGGAGTCGGACGATTTCAATACGGCCCAGCAGGGCGGCGACCTCGGATTCTTTGGCCGCGGCATCATGGACTCTCTCTTTACCGAGACGGCGTTCGCACTCGAGGTCGGAGAGATCAGCGATCCTGTCAGGACGGACTTCGGATACCACCTGATAAAGACGGATGAGAAGACGGTCGAGGATGGCGTCG
The DNA here is from genome assembly GCA_964457905.1 of uncultured bacterium. Lineage (GTDB taxonomy): Bacteria > Krumholzibacteriota > Krumholzibacteriia > Krumholzibacteriales > Krumholzibacteriaceae > JAUWCL01. The sequence continues at coordinate 14,948 of CAYWGA010000067.1, forward strand.
AGAAGGTCAAGGCGAGCCACATCCTGATGAGAGTCGAGCCCGGTTACGATACGATCGATTCGCTCAGGACCCTGTTCACCGATTTACGCGAAGCTATCACGGAAAAGGGCCTCGCCCCTGCCGCCGCCGACTTCAGCATTGAAGTCACCGAGCCTGAGCCTTTCGTGAATGGTTCGTTCATCAAGGATCACGGCTACCTGCCGCGTCTCGTGAGCTTCGCCTTCAATAACGACATAGGCAAGATCAGCACGACGATGGAGACCCAAGAGTATGTCTACATCATCGAGGTCATCGATATCATAGCGGAATCGACGACGCCCCTCGAAGAGGTCAGCGCTCAGCTGGCCGCAAGCATCAGGTCCACGCACAGGGAAGACGCCGCTCTGGAAACGGCGAAGCAGCTCCGTGCGATAGCTGTCACCGGCGGCGACCTCGAGGCTGCCGCTCATTCCTTTGAGCTGGAGATCGGCGAGACGACACCGTTCACCATCGATCAGTCGATTCCCGAGATCGGTATGGGAACAGGATTCGCCACCGCTGCCTACGAGATGCAGACCGGCAAGATCAGCCCCCCGGTAAAGGGAAACCAGGAATGGTTCATCATCCAGGTGACGGACAAGAAACTCGGCGAACCCTCCGAGCTGTCAGCACAGAGACAGACAATACTTCAGCAGCTCAGGCAGGAAAGCGCGTCGCGCTTCCTCGCCCTCTGGTACGATGCTCTTCGCAAGGACGCGGTCATCGTAGACAACCGCGAGAACACGCTGAACTAGATATCTGATTGAATAAGAGATAGTGAGAGCCGGCCGGTGTAAACCGGCCGGCTTTTTTTGTCAGGACCTGAGATACACTGTATTGCCTACTGATTCTTCCGCCTGCGTACGATCAGCTCATAGACCAGAATCGCCGCCGCGGAACCGACAGCGCTCGCCAGTATATCGTAGATGTCATAGTGCGTACTGGCCCCCCACATCGGCCTGAGTTCCTCGACGGCCAGCACGAGGAATACCAGCGAGGCGCCGGCATATACGAAAAGACGACTACGCTGCGGTCCCCTTGCAAGGACTCCGTTTACAGCAGTGAGACTTATCAGGAACGCGGCGAGAAAGTTCGGCAGGCATCCTGCCAGCGCGCCCAGTACAGGCACGTCCCATAATGCAGGCCTGAGATATTCCTTGTTGAATTTCACCAGAACAAAGAGCACAACAAACAGTAGTAGGTTCGTAGCAAGAAGCTTTCTTTTATCTTTCCAGTCCATTGCTCATCCCATCTGAAAATCGGATCACTTCAGCACGAACAATATCGTCGCTGCGTGGATCACCATTCCGATAAATACCCCAAGCAGATATACCCTCAGCGACACCAGATGCCGCATCCTGATGATCACAAACCCGCCCAAAGGAACATAGAGCAGAAGCCCCGTCAGAACACCGGGGATATATGACCTTGCCATAATACATATAGCTGCGTGCCAGACACCGTTGGCGATAAAGATCGTCGCCCCGCTCACGAGGGGCCACCGCCATATCTCCCATTTCCGTGAGGCCCATGCGGCAAGGCACAACGTACCCAGGCCTATCAGGTTGGCGCCGAAAAACTCGGCGAGGGACCAGTCGACTCCTCCCTTGGCGGCCATCCAGCACATCAGGCCATCTCCCCCGAAGGCTTCCTCCAGCACGTGGACGGCGTAGGCAGCGGGAATAAGCCAGACCCACAGCCCGACTGATCTTACACTTGAATTTTTCATATGCTTATCCAGTCTGCTACAGATCCTTCACGACATAACTCAAAGTCCGTTTCCTGGGACCATCGTTACCTCTCAGCGGATAACCCAGAGGGACAACGGCCATGAATTCACCTTTTGCTTCTCCCAGGAACGCCAACACATCGTCCTTGATCAGGTACAGGATACCGAGCCAGACACTCCCAAGTCCCAGAGAAGTCGCTGCGAGCAGAAGATTCTCGACCGCCGCCGCGGAGCTCTGGATCTCCATCGTCCGGAAGAAATCTCCAGAGGCGTCCCGCTCGATATTGAACAGCTCGGTACCGTGGCTGATAAGTGTCCCTGTATTCATGACGGCGATGACCACCGGCGCGCTCAGGACAGTTCTTGCAGCCATCCTCAGGATCGCCGAAGACGGCTTGGGAAACTCCGACGCTTTCTGTGAGACGAGTTGAGCGAGCTGCTTCTTCTTTTCGTCACGGACTACGATGAACCGCCACGACTGCTTGTTATGCGCCGATGGGGCCTGGTTGGCAGCGTCCAGGACCGTCTGGACCAGTGAGTCCTCGACAGGTTTGTCCTGGGACTGGCGGATGCTCCGTCTTCGATGGATCGTCTTCAGAGTCTCGTTCTCGGGATTCTTTTCCATGCGCCTCACCTCGCGACTGCTATCCAGAAATCAGTCCTGGTTGGATCCAGCCTCAGCCTTTCTGGAACTAAACAATATTTCCTTGATCCGATCATGGCCTATCTCTTCGAAAACCGCTGTAGCCAGACAATAAACACCAAGAAAACCGACAAGGCGGTCATGGAAGATAATGCGGAAATTCCGTACTGTTCGGCCATGAGAGACTGCGCGAACATGATGATATGAAAGGCCACGAAAAAGAAGATCATGGATGGCAGCAGCGGCAGCATCTCATGTTTGAGAACTGTAATTACATTGTTCATTTTTTGTCTCTACCTGCTAACCTATTCTGCCCAGATTGCCAGTTCGT
>CAYWGA010000068.1:0-17358 GCA_964457905.1 uncultured bacterium
GAAAAGGGGCCGTCACGGTGTGGCAGCCCCTTTTTTATTACAGGGTTAGACGGCACCCGATAAATGTTCGGTATATCTCATAAATCTCATACTTGACAAAGACTTACGAATGATGTACAATACTCTTACAATTATTCGGGACTGCTCATCTTTCTCCCTGGCCCCTATTACCCGAAGGATGACATCTTCAAGGAGTCGCAACGTACAGGGTTACCGCTAGAGTCGCAATAGGACCAAGTAATAGTTCGAATTAAACCCCCATGCCTCCAGGAGGTACATTGATGGGTCGGATAGTATCCGCGATTATTATCGTTGCAGCTGCTGCGTCGCTGCTTGCCGGCGGCCTTTCAGCTTCAGAAGTCTCAGTCAGGATCGATGTGGACCCGTCCGTTGTCAAGGTTATCAGTGACGGCAAGGGCGGTTCGATCATCTCAGCTGACGGTATGAACGGTACCAGCTATTTCGAATTCCCCTCTATACCATACAGGTCGTTGAGTGTACTGATCCCGCAGGGCGAGGAAGTAGTTTCCTTCCGCCTCGAAGGCGGCAGCACGGTCGAGCTTTCCGGTTCGGTCGAACTGGCGATGTTTGAAGGGATGTATCTCGATGACGGGACCGTAAAGGGTCTGAGTCTCGCGATGAACGAGGCGACGGACGGAGGCTCGGTATTCCCCTCATGGCGGGTCAGGCACACTGGCACGTCACAGTGGAAGGGATACATGGTCGCAACGTTTGAAGTCTATCCCGTCAGGTACGACCTGGATACCGGGCGGCTCACGATCGACGAGGATATATCCCTCGTCGTAGAGACGGCGCCCGTTGAAGGTGACAGGGTCATCGCGTCGCGGAAGCGTCATATCGACGGTTTCCGTAGAAACGCCGAGACGGATATCCGGAAGATCGTGGAGAACCCGTTCGATTCCGGCACTTACATGTTTAACGATATCGTCGTTGATGAAGGCGACAGGGGCTTCAGCCCTACATATCATCCCGGTCTCGAAGGGAGCGCGGTCAACTATCTCATCGTGACCACAAGCGGCATGGAAGCTGAGTTCCAGCGCCTGGCGGACTGGAAGACACTCAAGGGTATTCCTGCCGTTGTCAGGACGGTCGAGTGGATCGAGCAGAATTACTGGAGCGGATCGGACCAGGGTGAGTCGATCAGGAACTTTATCAGGGAAGCTTACGAGAAGTGGGGCGTTGAGTACGTTCTTCTCGGAGGCGATACCGACGTGATCCCCGGGCGCCTCGCTTACACTTCATTCTATACAGGTGATTTCATACCGACAGATATGTATTACTCGTGCCTCGATGGAACCTGGAACGCTGACGGCGATTCGCTCTGGGGCGAGGCTTTCCACACGCTGAGCGACCCGGGCGATGAAGCTGATCTATGGGCGGAAGTCTACGTTGGAAGGCTTCCCGCCTCTACGGTCAGGGATGCCCGAATACTGGTGGATAAGACCCTGGCATACGAGGAGCCCGCCGATACGCTCTACAAGGAGGACTTCCTTCTCATGGGAGAGGTCATCTTCCCTTCGGCCTTCGATCAAGGCGACCAGATCATTCTGGATGGCGCTGAGATCCTGAATGTGATCTACGATAATCACTTTGCGATGGATCCTGATATTAATACCACACGACTCTATGAAAACTATCCCGGATATGCGGGTTCTTCGGAACTGATGGTCATATCGGCGCTGGCCGAGATGAACCTGGGAGCGAACCACGTGATGCATTCCGGTCACGGATACAAGTACAACATGTCTGTCGGAAACGGCAGCATCATCAACTACGACGCTTACAATCTCACTAACGGCGACGAAGTATTCTCGATGTACCTGATGAACTGCACGAACGTGGCATTCGACACGGACTGCCTCGCCGAGTATTTCATGCTCAATCCAAACGGCGGTGCTTTTGCCGTTACCGGTGCGAGCCGTTCAGCTTTCCCCAGCGCATCGAGGCCGTATATGGACAAGTACTACGACCTGTTGTTTACAGACGGCATCGTGCAGCTGGGAAAGGTACACGCGCAGTCACGCGAACCGTTCACCAACGGCGCTTATGGCGAGACGGCCGACAGGTGGACGCATTTCATCTACAGCTATCTCGGAGATCCTGAGGTCAATATGTTCAGGGGAGCGCCCCGGACATTCGTAGTCACGGCTCCGTCGACCCTGCCATATGGACATAACGAGGTAACGATCACGGTGACCAGCGGCGGGTCCCCCCCTGACTCAGCGTATGTCTGTCTTCACAAGTATAACGACGATTATGTGTACGGGTACACCGACGCTTCGGGAGAAGTGACGTTCCCCGATTTCCTCATAAGGGATTCCGGTTCGATAACGGTGACTGTAACAGGGATAGATCATGTGAGGGCTACCTCAACGATCACAGTCGATTCCGAGCCGGGGACATACATGCGGATCAATACTACTTTGATCGACGATACCGCGGGTGGAAACGGGGATGAGGTACTCGATTCCGGTGAGACCGTCACGATGTGGATACAGCTGTTCAGCACGGGGCAGACTGGCGCTTCGGCCCTCTGGGGTGAAGTGACGGCGCTGCATGCCGACGTCGTGATGGTTGAGAGTATTGCCCTTTATCCGGACCTACCAGTCGGTGACGTAGCCTATAACAACACCGCTTTCGAATTCACGGTCGACCCGGTCGTTCCCGATGAGACCACTCTTGAGTTTCTCCTTGAGATCCATGATTCCACGGGCGGGTACTGGTCGGAGAATTTCGCGATGGAGGCTCACGCGCCTGAGCTCATATTGTACTTCAACACGGTGACCGACAGTGTGCCGATCGGTGACGGGAACGGCGTCATAACCAATGGCGAGAATTTCCTGCTCAGGATCGGGGTAAAGAACTACGGCACAGGTATCGCGACCGGGCTCGAAGGATTGATCAGGCCTGAGGACGGCAGTATCACGGTGACAGACAGCACGTCGAGTTACGGTGATATGAATCTTCTCGACGCGGGTTTCGGGAACGGGTTCATCCTTTCCGAAGCTGATGTAATGCTGGATAACCATTTCGAGTTCGAGATGGTCGATCTGTACGGGCGGACGTTCAGCAGCAGGCTGGAACTGAGAGCGCCTGATGCGCCGCATTCGATCACTCTCGATGCGAGCCTCGCTCCGGACCAGATCCATGCCACCTGGCTGCGTCCCGATACACTCGAGGCTTACAGGTACCTCGTATACCATTCGATGGTTCAGGGCGGACCGTATGATCAGGCAAGTGTCGATCCGATCCTGCACACGATGTACAGGGACAGGAACCTTCTGGCCAGCACGCGATACTACTATGTGGTCGCCATGATGGATTCGTGCGGTAACCTGAGCGAGTTGAGCGATGAGTATACGATCACGACCAACCCTCCTCAGCTGACAGGCTGGCCCAACAGCCTCGGCAAGGAGACAGCATCCAGTCCCAAGATCGCGGATGTCGATGGCGATACGCGTGCGGACGTCGTCGTCGGCTCCGAATTTGTATACGCCTGGGATGGAAACGGCGTTGAGCTGCGTGATGGCGACAATCAGCCCCTGACCTGGGGTATCTTCAATACGGAGGGTGACAACTTCACCGCAACCGTGGCCCTTGGGGATATCGACGGTGTTCCCGGGGCGGAGATAGTCGGTTCGTCATGGAATACGAAGGAGATATTCGTTTTCACTCATGACGGCAGTATTCTTCCCGGGTGGCCGAAGACCACAAAGGATATCGTCTGGGCCAGTCCGGTCATCGGCGATTTCGATGGTGACGGAGACAGGGAGGTAATCGTCTATGACGTCGACGGCACCGTCTATGTCTGGCACCACGACGGCACAGAACTGATGGATGGCGACGGTGATCCGGCTACGGATGGCCCCTTCTTCGCGGCGGGCCTGGCTTCAGATGGATGGCACGTTTCGACGCCGGCGATAGCTGATATGGACAACGACGGCATTATCGAGCTTATCGTGGCTGCGCCTTCCGATTATATCTACGTCCTGAACTCCAACCGGTCGGCGGTATCCGGATGGCCGGTACACATCGGTGACGAAGGCGCCGGAGTAGGAGCAAGTCCCGTTGTCGGTGATATCGACGGAGACACGTACCCTGAAGTCATCATGCAGAACTCATACTCGAGGGTCCTCGGACTGAATCATGACGGAACACCGATGCCCGGATGGCCCAAGTGGGTCAACGGCAACAGTTTCTTTGCCGGTTCAGCGGCGCTTGCCGACCTCACCGGGGACGGATACCTCGAGGTGGTTATACCGGGGATGAACAGCCTCTGCTACATCTTCAGGCATAACGGCGCCTCTCTCCCCGGCTGGCCCAAGGCATATTCGACGAGCGCGGCGACGGAATCTTCGCCGATAATCGCGGATATAACCGGCGACGGAAGCCTCGATATCATCCTTGGTGGCGAAGAGGGAAGGCTGAATGCCTGGGAGGTCGACGGGAGCGAGATTCCCGGTTTCCCGATCCAGCTCAGCGGATTCATAAGATCCACGCCGATCGTCAGGGATCTCGACTTTGACGGAGATATCGAGCTTATCGCTACCTGCTGGGATCAGAACGTATATGTATGGGACCTGGAGGCGAAGGCCTATGCCGGCTACGCCCAGTGGAACGGGTTCCATGCCGACCAGTTCAACAGCGGCTGGAAAGAGCTCAGCGTCGTGACAGATGCTGCCGTGACAGCCTGGATGTACGAGCTGGGGGCCGGCTTCCTCAAGTTGACCTGGGAAGTGTCGGGAGAAGTCAAAGAATGGGACCTCTACAGGCAGAAAAACAATGGTGATTATGAGTTGATCGCCGGTGCTTTGAGGACGGAAGAGTCTGGTACCGTCTCGTTCACGGACAGGATGGTAGAAGAGGGCCTGGTATACAAGTATCGGCTTGAGGTTGCGGGCGGCGGAGCTTCGGTCGAGACCGAAGCGATCGAGGTGCCGGTAGTCAGCGCCAAGCTCTATCAGAACCATCCCAACCCGTTCAACCCAAGCACGACCATCGCGTTTACGGTGCCTGGAGGCTCGGGCTCGAAGCAGAACGTAGCGCTCAATGTCTATGACCTCCGAGGGGCTCTCGTGAAAACACTCGTTAACGGACCTGTCGCGGGTGGGAGGCACGAGGTCAGTTGGAACGGTACAAACAACCGCGGTGAGCAGGTCGCAAGCGGCGTCTACTTCACAAAATTCGCCTCTGGCGGCTACCAGTCGGTCAAGAAGATGATCATGTTGAGGTAACCCCTCGGTTTTTCAGAATAAAAAACGGGGAAGAGAAACTCGAATTCTCTTCCCCGTTTTGTTTTATTGATGACCATCGCAGAAGAGCTCTTACACCTCTTCCAGTTCGGTCCTGATATACCGTTCCATCTCCTCGTAGCTGCGGAAATGAAGGTCGAAATTGTACTCGTCCTTGAATTCGCAGTCATCCCATGTGTGTCCCCGGCAGATCCTGGGGCGGTTTGTATATATGAGGCATTTTTTGAGCGGATCGTAGAATCTGCAGGGGTTCTGTACGAGGACGTACCAGCGGTCATCATCCATGTATATCTCGGCGTCCCTGTGGGCGAGTATCCACAACATGTCGTTCCAGTCGTCCATATCCTCCGGTTCGTCGATCTCGACTGAAAAGTACATACAGCACTTTGCCGGGATGCAGTCGTCGCACTGGTTGTCAGGATTGGGGTTACCCTGAAGCTCAGGAGTTACTGTGTCTGTTGAGGTTTCTTTAGACCTTTTCTTCTTTTTTTTCTTGTCTCGGCCCCACACGGTCGTGCCCCCTTCTGTTGTTGATTCAGGAAAGATATTTATATGCCATCGAGTTCTGGATGGCAACCCGTATTTATGCCTGCAGCGTAGAATTATGGGGTGATTCTGCGGTTTCAACCGGTTTCATGAATGATTGACACCGTGGCACAGGCTATAGTATCTTTTTTATTCCTTTGTACGCGGGCGGATTCCGTCCGCGACCGTATATGGAAGCCTTATGCAGGGAAATGAAATGAGTATTCATCTCAGTGAAGAAGAGCGGATGATTCAGAAGACCGCCCGCGATTTCGCCCGCAAGGATATCGCAGCGGTCGTCGATGAAGCCAACAGCATCGGTATCTTCCAAGATGAGATATACGGGAAGCTCGCTGAACTCGGATTCATGGGTATGACGATGCCGGAAGAATACGGGGGAGTCGGTTTCAGCAACCTCAGTCTCGCCCTGACTCTCGAGGAGATAAGCAGGGTCTGTCCCTCGACGGCAATCGCGGTATCGGTCCATAACTCACTGGCGAATTACATCATTTACATATGGGGAAGCGATTCTCTGAAGAAGAAATATCTTCCGCGGATGACTTCCGGAGAGGCTATTGGCGTATATGCCCTGACCGAACCGAACGCCGGCAGCGATGTCGCTGCGATAAGCATGTCGGCTGTCAGGGAAGGAGATGAGTATATCCTCAATGGCTCCAAGATATTCATATCGACGGGGGACAAGGCAGGCGTGATCATCGCTATTGCCCGGACAAACCCTTCGGGGAGGTCGCGCGGCCTGACCGCATTCGTCGTTGAACCGGATTTTCCGGGATTCTCGGTCGGCAAGGTCGAGCACAAGATGGGGATGAAGGCATCTACAACAGTCGAACTCGTATTCGAGGACTGCAGGGTGCCCGCGGAAAACGTGATAGGGAAAGAGGGCCAGGGTATCCAGATCGCTCTCGGGTCACTCGACGGAGGCAGGATAGGGATCGCGGCCCAGTCACTCGGGATTGCCCAGACGGCCCTTGATGAGGCCGTGCTTTTTTCCCGCGAGAGGGTACAGTTCGGTAAAAGGATCGCCGATTTTCAGGCGACTCGCTGGAAGATAGCCGACATGGCGACAAACCTCGAAGCAGCGAGACTCCTCGTCTACCGTGCGGCCAGACTCCGTGACATCGGCGACCCATGTTCGAAACAGGCCTCGATGGCAAAACTGTTCGCCAGCCGAATAGCGAACGAAGCGGTATATGACGCTCTTCAGATCCACGGTGGTGTTGGATACACCGAGGAATTCAAGATAGAGAGGTTCTTCAGGGACGCGAGGGTACTGGAGATCTATGAGGGGACGAGTGAGATCCAGAGAATAGTGATTGCGAAGAAGATACTGGAAGAATACGAGCAGATGTACCCGTCCTGACAAAGAATGACAGGGCTGGTGAAAGGAGGAACGTCTTGAAGATAATCGTGCTGCTCAAACGCGTTCCGGATACGGAAGCGAAGATCCTGATCAATCAGGAAGGTACGGGAATAAGGGAAGACGGAGTTAAATTCGTCATCAATACCTATGATGAGTATGCCATCGAGGAAGGGCTCATGATGAGGGAGAAGATCGGCGGCGACAGCAAGGTGACGGTCGTCTGCATGGGATCCACCGAGGCTACCGAGGTGATCAGGACGGCCCTGGCCATGGGCGCTGACGATGCCGTTCATATCGCTGATGACGCGATCACATATCCCGGACCGTTCACCACGGCCACGATACTGGCCAAGGCGATAGGTGAAGAGGGCTTTGATATAATATTCTGCGGCAAGCAGGCGATAGATGATGATATGGCACAGGTGCACTGCATCCTGGCCGAGATGCTCGACGTTCCGCAGGTGAGCGTCGCCACCACCTTCGAGCTTTCAGATGACGCTTTAAAGGCGACGGTCGGCAGAAGGATCGAGGGGGGCGACGAGATGATCGAGACATCATTGCCCGCAATCGTCTCATGCGACAAGGGACTGAACGATCCCCGCTACGCTTCGCTGCCAGGGATCATGAAGGCCAAGAAGAAAGAGATCAGAAACAAGAACCTCGCCGACCTCGGTTTCTCCGAGATGCCAGGCGGGGGCAGGAGCAGGATCCTGAAGTGGCTGCCTCTTCCCAAGGGAGGAGAGTGCAAGATGGTGGAGGCCAAGGAGACTTCCGACGCCGTCAGGAAGCTCGTTAGGCTGCTTCGCGAAGAGGCAAAGGTCATATAACTTGTGGAGGATTCTGTGATGACTGGAGATATTCTTGTATTCGGAGAAATAAGGAACGGAGAACTCAAAAAGGTCGCAAAGGAGCTCGTGCACGGCGCCATGACTATCGCTGCCGGTACGGGCGGTTCCGTTGATGCACTTATCGTCGGCACAGGCGCCGAATCCGAGGCTGCCAAACTCGCGGGCCTGGGAGTCAGGAAGGTAGTCGTCGTGGACGATGAGGCGACCGCGAATTATTCGCCTGAAGGTTACGCGACCGTCCTGGCCGATCTGGTCAAGGAAGGCGACTACGGGTACGTGCTCCTCGGGGCGACCTCCATGGGCCGCGACCTTGGAGCAAGAGCTGTCGCCAAGGTCGACGGTGTCATGTTCAGTGACTGCGTTGAACTCGGATTCGAGGACGGGGTCGTCAAGGTGAAGCGGCCTGTCTACTCGGGTAAACTCTACCTCGAGATCTCTCCTGCGGGCGAGCGTCCGGTATTTGTCACCGTCAGGCCGAACAACCTTCCTCCGGCAGAGGAAAAAGACGGAGGCGGCGAGGTGGCCGCAAGGCCGTCGGGTATCGATCTTGCCGAGATCAAGGCTATCGCGAAAGAGATCGTTCCTCTGGCGGGAGGGCGCCCCGACGTCACCGAAGCCGACGTGATCATCTCGGGCGGCAGGGCGATGAAGGATCTTGCGAATTTCAAGCTTCTCGAGGATCTGGCCGACCTTTTCGGTGGCGCTGTTGGAGCCTCGAGGGCCGCTGTCGACGCCGGGTACGCCGAACAGCCGATCCAGGTAGGGCAGACCGGCAAGGTCGTCAATCCGAAGCTCTACATAGCATGCGGCATCTCGGGCGCGATCCAGCATATGGCCGGTATGAGGACCTCTAAGGTCATCGTGGCGATCAACAAGGATCCCAACGCACCGATATTCGAGAAAGCGACTTACGGGATAGTCGGCGACCTCTTCGAGGTCTTGCCTGTCCTGACAGAGGAGATAAAGAAGATCCTGTAGAAATACGGGACTTCTGTGATGATAGACCCTTTTAAAACGGATTGATGAGGAGGCGTCATGACCGTCCAAGGGATTGCCCTGCTGGTGATATTTCTCGCAGTCTTCGCGGCCTTTGCGGTAGTTCTGAGGATGCTTGTCAGGTCGCTCAAGCTGGGAAAACCGGAGGACCGGTTCGACAGGTGGGGTGAAAGGATCTGGTCGGTCATAGTCTTCGTCGGAGCACAGGCGAGGGTACTCGCGCAGATCTCCGGCCTCGGCCACTTCATAATCTTCTACGGGTTTATTTTCATTTCACTGGGAACGTTCGAGCATATCGGCGGGATGATCTTTCCCGGATTCAGCTATGCCTCGATCTTCGGGGCGACGATAGCGGGAATAATCTCATGGTGCCAGGATGTGCTGGGGCTGCTTGTCATCGTTGCGATAATCGTCTCACTGTTCCGGCGGTTTGTGCTTAAGCCGGTCAGGCTTCAGATAGACGATCCTAAAGCGAAGAAGGAAGCGGTATTCATCCTCTGCCTGATCTTCGCCCTGATACTTCTCATGTTCGGAGTAAAGGGCGCGGGCATGCTGATCGATCCGCCCAAGGTCGACAGGGCGTACGCTCCCGTGTCGGCGGTCTTCGCGGGATTCCTCGACGGCAGGGGGGACCCTCATGTCATCGAGAGTGTATTCGCCTGGATACATCACCTGATCATCTTTTTCTTCCTGATCTTTATTCCGTTCTCGAAACACATCCATATCCTCGGGGCCATACCGAATATATTCTTCCGTAATCTGGGGCCCACAGGGACACTCAGCAGGATGGACTTCGAGGATGAATCGGCCGAGAAGTTCGGCAACTCCGATGTGACTGACTTCACATGGAAACAGCTCCTCGACCTTTACGCGTGTACAGAGTGCGGGAGGTGCCAGGCAGCCTGCCCGGCATATCTTACCGATAAACCGCTCAGTCCCTTCAGTATGATCCACATGATGAGGGGGCATTTCGTCAAGGACAGGAAGAAGCTGCTGGAAGGCGGAGAAGAAGCTGAGGCTACACCGATTATCGGGGAAACGGTCACAGGCGACGAGATATGGGCATGCACGACATGCGGCGCCTGTGTTCAGGAGTGTCCTCCATTCATAGAACACGTGCAGAAGATCGTAGACATGAGGCGCTACCTTGTTATGACGGAGAGCAACTTCCCTCACGAGATGCAGCCTGTCTTCAGGAATATGGAAGTCAACTACAACCCGTGGTCGATGGGATTCTCGACACGGGCCGACTGGGCCGAAGGCCTGGATGTTCCGATCGCTGCCGAGAAACAGGAATTCGATATACTGTTCTGGGTAGGATGTTCCGGCTCGTTTGACTCGAGGGGACAGGGCATTGCCAGGTCGATGGTGGAGATCCTCAAAAAGGCCGGGGTCGATTTCGCGATCCTCGGAGTCGAAGAGATGTGCTGCGGCGAGACAGCCAGGAGGATGGGCAATGAGTACCTCGCGCAGACACTTATCGAAGCGAATATCGAGAATCTCAACAAGTACAAGTTCAACCGCATTCTGACTACCTGCCCTCACGGATTAAACACGTTCAGCGTGGAGTACCCGCAGTTTGGTTACGGAAAGCCGGTAGTGCACCACTCTCAGTTCCTGCTTGAGCTGGCAGACGCGGGGAAACTGGCAGGGAAGGGCAACGGATCGAAGGGCGTGTACCACGATTCATGCTATCTCGGCAGGTACAACCATATTATCGATGAGCCGCGTGAACTGCTGAAGAAAGCGGGAGTGGGGTCTCTCGTCGAGTTCGGCCGCCACGGGAAGAGGAGTTTCTGCTGTGGGGCCGGGGGGGGCCGGATGTGGATGGAAGAGACTGTCGGCAAGCGTATTAACGAGGAACGAGTCGATGAAGCGCTCGCCCTCGGGGTCGACACGATCTACACCGCCTGCCCGTTCTGCGTGACGATGCTCGAGGACGGGTTGAAAGCGCGCGAAAAAGAGGGAGAGGTCGCTGTAAAGGATATCGCCGAGATATTCTAGACCTGGAATCAGGATTTACATGGATCATTTGCGGGCGGGGATACTCTCCGCCCGTTTTCTTTTCTAGAACTTGATCGAGAAGGAAGCGGAGACCATCATGATCGAGAAGTCGTCGGTCCGTCTTGAGTGCTTTTCGGGGTCGTGAGAAAGGAAGATATTCGCTCCGTACCTCTTGCCGAATGTCCCGCTCGCCATCAGCGACAGCCTGTTGAAACGGAAATCAGAATAGATCGGATTATCCTCGAGGTTGTAGCTTCGGTAACCGGGCTCCCACGAAAAGGTCATCCAGTACTTTTCGCTGCCCATGATATCGAACCCGAGGACCACTGAGCCCTCGCTGTACCTTTCCTCTATGAACGACTCACATCTCATAGTGGCGTATCTCGGTTCGATATGAATATTCGTTATCCCTGACACCGGGATCCGGACCCTCACGCTGCCCCTGAAAAAATGGTTGTTGAACCAGGTCCGTGTCTGGGTGTCATAGTAAAGCAGTTCTGATTCCAGCCTGAGAGCGACGCTTCTTCCGCTGATGCCCGTCCATGTGAGGCCTCCAGTGGAGAAGATGAACCAGTAGTCGCTCCTCGTCATCCCCTCATATTCGCGCCTGTCGCCGAAGACCGAGAGGTCGAAAGCAAACGATCCGGAGTTCAGTCTCGCCTCGGCTTCTGTATGGAACCTGTTGAAACTCAAGTCCGTTGTATCGGGTGCTTCCCTGCGGCCCAGTGCCGCGAAAACACGAGCGTATTTGTTGAAGTAGCTGCCCGTTTCGACCCCGAGGCCCGTATCGAAATAATTGTAATCGTAGTCGAACTGTGTCCTCTCCTCGAAGTCGGTCACTTCAACCCTCGATTTTGAGATCACGTACCATCTCTCGCCGAACTGCCTGCCCAGCTTGAGATGAAGATTCGACTGGAGGTAGTCATTGCCGAATTCGTAATCGCTTCCCTCGCGAAAGTACTTAAGGCGGAGGTTGCCGCGAAACTGCATCAGAAGGCTTTTCCTTGAACCGGCGTTCAATACGGCGTTTAGATCGTTGTCGACCGTCTGGTTGCCGTATTTGAAGATATTCCTCAGGGTGAATTTTGTCGGTCCGCTGCCTGTCAGGAAAAAGTTATCGAGGGCCGTGTAGTATTCATGCACCGTCTCGGTCGTATCGTCTTCGATGAGAGTGAACCGGTCGATAAACGAATCGTATCCGGCGAGCAGACGATTCCGAAGCTCGGCGGATTCCACTGAGGGAGCGCAGAGAAGGATAATAAGTGATAGAACCGGCACCGCTTTCAGCGCCGGCACCCTGTTGTGCCAGGTAATTCTCATAAGCGGGGCTGTTACCTCTTAGGGGTTGTCTCTCTCAACAATAATTCGGCTTCAGTCAACAGTTTGATTGCAAAAAGGGGCTTGCCCTCAAGATAAAACTCTTCAGCGGTTTTCACAATAGACTGTATCTCGGCAAGTCTCGTTCCGTCTTTCCCTGATATTTCCAGCTCCCGCAACTCAGCAGTGAGATCGGAGTGGATCTCGAGAAACATCCTGTCGTAGTCAGCTGCCAGGGAGTCGGGATTATCCGCCGATATTGCTGATTCCCCGTCTCCGGAGGGTGGAGGCGGGGTATTCACGGCGCACGCGACCAGGATCGTTGCTGCGAGCATAACGGCCGCGCGCGCCGTTGAGCGCAGATATCTGGCGCTCAACGAGCGCATATCTCTCTAATTCTGTTGAAGAGGTTCCGGGCTATCCTCGCCTCGGCGACAGCGCGGTCACGCTGTCCGTTGTCGAGGTTCTCCCTGGCTCGGACCATATGTTCGTTTGCTCTTTCGTAGAGGTTTCGGGCACCTTCGACCTCGCACTGCTCGACGGTAGCTTTGACCATCTCGCCAAGCTCTGCGGCTCTTTCGACCTCGTTGGCCGCACGTTCGGGTGTGATGCCGGAGCGCGCTTCCTCGACGGCTGAACGAAGCATCTTTCGCGCCTCTTCCGTCAGCCGGAGGGCTTCTTCAGAGTGTCCGCCGGAAAGTTCGGACTCAGCGCGATCGAGCATCCGCCTGGCCTGCTCGAGGAGCATGTATGCGTTTTCAGAGGCCCCTTCCTGGGCTCCGATCATTTCCTCGGCTCTCTGCTGGAGCATTCTGGCCTCGGCGATCCTGTCACCCGGATCGCCGTTACGGTTTCTCGCGGAATTCCTCATCGTCGCGCGAAGCATTCTCTCTGCTTTTTCGAGGTTCACTCTGCAGGCGTTATATCGGCCCGCGGTGAAGGTCTCATTGGCTCTCGCCAGCTGTTCCTCAGCCCTGCGAAGCTGCATCTCTGATTTCTCCTCGCCGGATTCCTCCGCCTGGGCATTTGCCCTTTCGGAGAGCCTCTCAAGGAGGGTAAGCCTTCGCTGGCACATCTCCATCAGGTTGAGCGACCTGCGGAAACGATTCTCAGCCTGGTCAGCGAGTCTGGCGGAATTCTCCGCCAGATTGAGCGCAAGTTCGCCCCGGCGCTCCTGGTGATTGACCTTCGATTTTTCCATCAGGCCGCGGGATTCATTCATCAGCCGCATGACCCGTTCATCCCTGACTCCGCTTTCAGCGATCCTCGACCTGAGCATTATAAGTTTTTCGGTAGTATGCTCGATAAGGCGCTTGGTCATCTCTTCCTGCCGGGCCGATGTTCTGGCGAGGTTTATCGCGTGCCAGGCTTCGGTCCTTGACTGCATGGTCAGTTTGTAGGCAGCGCTGTTATTGGAGATCCCGGCATTCGTCTTTGCCCTGTTCTGGATCTGCTTCGAATATGTGAGTGAGGTACGAGCTTTCTGGCTCCTCGTATCGTTCACGATCTCGGCGGCTGAGGCGATGACCTCGTCGGTCTTTTCGATCGCGTTGCGTGCCTTGTCCTGACCGATCGGATCGTTACCCTGTGCGTAAGCATTGCCGGTCAGAAGCAGTGCCGCGATCATAAGTGCGGCTGTCATATATATCTTTTTTGTTTTCATATCCGGCGGGACTCCTTTCATTTCCCGTTACCGGAATTTATAATACGCAACATATATGCCACCAGTCGAGCATCTATATAACTAACAAAATATCAACAAGATACGTTGAATTATCTTTCTCTGGAACGGTCCCCTGTGTACCTGCAGGGACAGTTTCGGTGAACCTGTGAGTACATCGCTCCCGTAAAGCCGTCATTCTTCCCCGCCTTTTCCCAGCCCGTATCTTTCCATCCTGCTGTACAGGGTCCTGCGCGTAATGCCGAGCAGTTCAGCCGCTTTGCTCTTGTTGCCCTTCGCTTTTTCCAGCGCGATCTCTATCAGTGATTTCTCTATTTCCTCGAGGCTCTTCTTTCCTACGAGGGCGGAGAGCCCGTCGCCGGCGATGTCAGGCCCTTCTCCCGGGATCATGACATGTCTCCGTTCGACAGTTTCGCCGCCGGAGAGGATGATCGCTCTCTCGAGCACGTTGCGAAGCTCCCGGACATTCCCGGGCCATGAGTACCCTTCGAGTATCTCGATGATTTCACCGGAGATCTCCCCGGATGATGATCTCCCGGAGAGAAAGGCTCTCGAGATCGGAAGGATGTCTTCCTTTCTGTCACGCAGTGGAAGGACCAGGATCGGAAAGACGTTCAGCCTGTAAAAGAGGTCCTGCCTGAATCCGCCTGTCGCCGAGAGTTTCTCGAGGTCGCGGTTAGTGGCTGCTATTATCCTCACGTCGACCTTCACCGGCCTGGTGCCGCCCAGCGGAAGGAACTCGCCGTTGTCCAGGGCTCTGAGAAGCTTCGCCTGGAGGGCAAGGGGCAGTTCACCTATCTCATCAAGAAAGAGAGTGCCTCCGTCGGCGAGCCTGAACTGCCCGGGTTTCTTCTGTACCGCGCCGGTAAAGGCGCCCTTCTCATGTCCGAAGAGTTCTGCCTCCAGAAGGTTCTCGGGGACCGCCGCGCAGTTGATCACGATGAAAGGTTTTAACGATCTCGTACTCAGCGTGTGGATCTCGGCGGCGACAAGTTCTTTCCCGGTACCACTCTCGCCTGTGATCAGGACTGGGGCGGGAGTAGGCGCTACCTTGCCGATCAGTTCCAGAACGGATCTGATGCCCTGTGAATCCCCGATGATCCTGCCGGCGCCTTTCGAAGACATCTTTTCTTTAAGGGCGAGATTCTCGATCATCAGATCACGCCGTTCGGTGATCCTTCTGAGCAGCAGTATCACCTCATCGATCTGGAACGGTTTGATGAGGTATTCATACGCGCCGAGACGCATCGCCTCGACTGCGGTCTTTGCGCTTGCGTATGCCGTCATCATCACGAAATCGGTTCCGGGAGATATATTCCTCGATCTTCCGAGTAGTTCGAGGCCGTCCATTCCGCCGAGGCGCAGGTCACAGAGGATGATGTCCACGCCGCCCTTCTCGATGAGGGGAAGAGCCTCTTCTCCGCTCGAACTCGTTTCTACGTCGTAACCCTCGGACGCGATCGCTTCCTTCAGGATACGGGTGATCTTCTCTTCGTCATCGATTATCAGAACTCTGCTCATCTTTATCTCCTGGTTCCGGACGGTCTGCCGGCAGTCTCACGGTGACGACAGTACCGTTTGAACCGCCAGATGCAATATCGATCTCGCCGCCGTGGTCCTCCACGACTCTTCTGGCTATTGCCAGGCCGAGACCGCTGCCGGTCGGCCTGGTCGTATAGAATGGTTCGAACACCTTCTCGAGTTCCTTCTGCGGGATGCCCGGTCCGGAATCGGAGAACTCGAGCAGGTAATTCGATCTCGACTTAATGGCAGAGACTATGAGTATTCCCGTCCCATCCATAGCCTGCAGGGCGTTCAGCAGGAGATTGAGGAAGACCTGCTGGAGTTTCTTTTCTTCTCCCTTGAAGGGAGCGCCGTCTACCTTGAACCGTGTCTCGATGGCTACATTTCCGGCATGTTCCGGGTCACTTATGAGCCTTATGCTGCGGTCGAGCAGCCTGACAAGATCGGTCTCGATCACACTTGTCGATTCATTCTTCGCGAAGAGCAGGTAATCGGTAAGGATCCCGTTCAGCCTGTCCACCTCGTCGATAATAAACTCATCTATCTGTTCCGCGTCGGCCGGGTGATTCTTTTTCAATGTTTCGGCGCTGCTGCGGATTATAAACAGCGGATTGCGGACCTCATGAGCGATCCCTGCAGCCATCCTGCCCATCGACGCGAGTGTCTCAGCATGCATCAGTGATTCACGAGTCCTGATCAGTGATCCTGTCGCCTTCGAGACGAGCCATACGAAGATGACAAGGCCGGCAAGCGAGATACTCGTCGCGAAGATCAGCAGGGTCCGGAGTCCGCTCATACCCTGAAGAAAATCGGCATCTGCCTCGGCGGCGACGACGATCATGGCCTCTCCCGAGGGGGTGCCGACCGGGGCGTATCCAGCCTTGATATATCCTCCGTCCGGCGACCGGTAAAGGTCCGTCGATGATGGCGTCCCGCCCAGTGCCCTGAGGATCTCCTCATGATCCATGTTCCAGAGGGGGTAGAGTTCACCCGGAGGGAATAGGCCGGGCCTGGTCGTAAGCAGTACAACGCCGTCTTCGCGTAGTACCTGAATACTCGCGAGGTCATACTCAAGGGCGATGATATCGAGGACCGCTACATTCGGGTCGTCCGTGCTGAATCCCGCAAGTTCGGGAGAGAGTGTGTCCACGAGATCCGGGTCGACATGAGCGGCCGCCAGGGAAGCGAGAGCCCTGAGCCTTATGCTGAACTCATCGTCAAGCGCCGATCGGGTCTTGTTGTAGAAGTACCAGTTAATCGACAGGAACAGGAGTGTTATGACGACAATGGCGGTTGTCATCCACCGTTCTGCCAGTAATGATCGGGCAGGGCTGCCGTCTTTCCACTCCATCGGTCACCTCATTTTATCGAGTGAAATCTCTTCAGCGCGGAATCCTTCCACTTCGGATCCTCCGCGGCTGTCTTGTACTTATCCTTCGCTTCGGTCCTGCGCCCCTGCTTGAGGAGCGCTTCGCCCCAGTAGAAATAAAGCCCGCCGGCACTGGAAAATTCGCCCGCGCCTTTTGACGCGAGTTTACCGACTTCGTCGTACTGTCCCGTTTCTACCAGAAGCCTCGCTGTAGTCGTGTAGACCTTCTTTCTCTCTGACGGATCGATGTCCTTCAGTCCGAGTCCCTTGCGGTAGTAATCGATCGCCGAGTTCCGGTCACCCGATTTCTCATACGCTGCCGCCAGGCTGAGGCATGCCAGCGGGTCGGATGGTTCGGCCTTGTGCGCGGCTGTGTAGTAGCGTATCGCGCCGCGGTATTTCTTTTTGTGATACTTGATATATCCCATGTGGAGATTGGC
>CAYWGA010000069.1:0-16619 GCA_964457905.1 uncultured bacterium
GGGTTCGTTATCGCCGTGGCTCCGCACTACCTGGTAGACGGTGGCTCGATCCGCAAGACCTTCGTCGGGGTCTGGGAGGCGGACGACCTCTCCCAGCTCGAGAGCCGCGGGGCAATTCCCGATATTTACGTCGAGAGTCCGCCCGAGATGGAGAAGGCTGGACGTGACATGCAGCTCGAGAAGGCTGTCGAGTTCCTTATGGGCAAGATCGGCGACAAGCCGCGAGATCATGACGCCAAGGTCAAGATAGACGAGCGGTAAATAGATCGTCGAAAGATGATGTGATGATAGAAGCCGGCAGCATCCGCTGCCGGCTTTTTTTATATGATTCGGGATCAGCTATCTATCAGCTGAAGGTACTCCGAGGCAATCCGGGCGGGAGCGAACTCGGCGGAACGGATGATCCGTGCTTCGCGGTCAACGCTTGTATTGTTCAGCGCCTTTCCGAGCGCGGAAGCGAAGAGTCCAGTATCCCCGAACGAGACAATCTCTCCGATGCGGGGGTTGTCGACAATGTCTTTCGGTCCCTCGGTATCGGTGCATACAACCGGCATCCCCGTCGACAGCGCTTCTACCAGGGTCAATCCGAAGGGTTCGGACTCTGATGACAGGGCGAAAACGGACGAGCGGCGCAGGTATGTGAATGGGTCGGGCACGAATCCGGGCAGGCTGACCTTATCTTCCAACTGATGTCCTGCTATCAACGCTTCAAGGTTCTGTCTCTCTTCTCCCTCGCCGAGTATGATAAGCCTCGAATTATGCAAGGAGGTTAGTTCGATAAAGGCTTCTATGAGAAACGCGAATCCCTTCTGCCTTGTCAGGCGCCCGATGGCGATGATGACTGGATCCCCGCTTTCGAAGAATGGATGTCGTGCCGGGGCGCTTTCTCCGAACGTAGTCGCCACCGGATTATATATGACATGACAGTTCTTCAGCCCCAGGTCCTCGCGGTATTCGGCAGCGATAGATTCAGATACGGCGATGACTGCGTATGCTTTCGGGAGAAGCAAGCGTTGGAGGCAGTTGAGAATCGAGTTTTTCGGCCCGGATTGTTTTCTGCCGTGATAGCGCCGTGACCCGTCAGCCCTGACAAGGATCTTCCCTTTCCAGCGTGAGAGGATCTGCGCTGCCAGGGCGACCGTGCCGACATGCACCATCGCTGCGATCACAACGTCAGGGTCGGTTTCTTTAAGAAAGCGAGTGAGCGGTTTGATCCCGCGTGATACACGAGGCACTCCGAATACGGTCAGTTCGACACCCTCAGGGACCTCGTCACGCAGGGGACCGTCATCCTCGAATGCGACGAAGTGGACCTCATGGCCGAGGCGCGTGAACTCAGCGGCCAGGGTGATCTGCACCCTTTCCGCTCCACCGCCGCGGAATGATGCGCTGAGAAGCGCGATCTTCATCTCTTATCTCCTGAAAAGCGATCGTCCACCGGCCAGCAGTTTCCAGCCCGGGATCGAGTTCGGAAAAGTATAGAGGAAATGGCCGGTCTTTTCCATCAGGGAGGGGCGCTTCAATAGGAAGCGCCTTCTCCAGCCTGTTCTGCACCAGAATGTCAGCCTGTACTTCCATACCCAGAGTGTACGGATCATTTTCTTTCTGCTTCGCAGCAGAGAGACTTCGTCATAATCAAACTCCGGGACGGGGCAGCGCCTTTTTCTGAGCCAGGCGATGCTTGCTATCGCGGGGAGCATCTTGCTGCGGGCGATGTGCCGGATGGTCGATTGGTCGATCTGATCCGTTGTCATTTCCCTCGTGTGGATCCGTCCCGCCTGCCGGGCAGACTCGATAACGCCGCTGCCCTTTTTTGTGCGGCAGACTATCACTGTTTCCCTGTCGCCTCCGGAGTGGATGTCTCCCAGTGTCAGGTCGGACTGCCAGTTGCCGCTATCCGGGCAGAGGAAACAGCGGCGCAGGGAGAAATGCGGTATGGCCATGTCGTAGTATTGATAAAGAGGTTTTTCAACAGCGCTCCCGTCCGGACGTTCGAATCGCGGGCCGCCGGGGTACAGTCCATATCTCCAGTGAGTGAGCCTCGCCTCGCCGGGATAATCAAGGCCAAGTGTTGAGGCGACAGCGCTCAGCGCCTCATATTCCTGGACGTACCCGCAGAAGAGGCCGATAGAGGTGATATCGCTCTCCAGCAACCTGGGGATACGTTTTATGGCCAGCTGCAGGCCCGCCAGCTGACAAGGCGTAAAGGTTCCAGCAATACGCCTCGGGCGCTCCATCAGCGCGGGGATCAGTTCGGACAGCATCGGCACGGGACCATATTTGCTGCCAGACGAACCTGCGATCTCCTGAATATCGTTGGTCAGCCGTATGACGGGCTTTTCGTCTTTCCAGCCGATCACAAGTACTGAATCGACCTGTCCCGATTCAAGCATGTGGATCAGGAGGGATGTCGCGATGCCGCCGGAAGAGGAACTGGCCCTGATATCAGGGTCGGTGGAATGACCGGCGATGCATTTTATGACCGGGCCTCGTTCTGGAAGCAGTCGGGCCTCTTCGTCACATTTTAAACCGGCGACAGCATATCCTTTTCCGGGGCAGACATCGACGCACAGTCCGCAATCCGTGCACTTTGACTCGTCGATGGCCGGCTCATGCGTTCTGGTGACATCGATCGCCAGTGCTCCGGCGGGGCATACCCCGACGCATGCTCCACAGCCGCAGCATAGATCGCTGTCGAGAACAGAACTCTTCAGGTCGAGGCAGTTCATCCGGACCTCCCGAGGCGGGAACGAAGAGCACGGTAGATCTTGACCGGATAAAACGCGAACCGCGCGGTATCCTTTGTCTTTGTGTACAGATAGATTCCCCAGCTTCGCGGGGGCCACCAGGAGATTATCCGGACCTTATCGGGCGTGTCTTTGTAGGTGAAACGTGAAGTCGTGATGCTCACTGATTCACTACACGGCTTCACCTCGATTTTGTCTGCTTCCTCGATCAGGAGGGAGAGGTATTCGAACAACTGCGCGTTCCAGTTCACTGACGCCGCGACATCTTCCCAGACAACACCTCCGCCGCTTCGCCTCCCCTGGCCAGTATCGTTCTTACCGATAAATCCCGGATATGAACCGTTTGCGTAAACCCGGCTCAGAATCGCTTCGATCGTATCGACAGGGATCGCTCCGTGACCCTCAAATCCTTGCATGTCGTAAAGTCCAAGGAGTGTCATTCCGGCGCCGGCGATGAATTGAGGATTCTTTATGATACGGCCCTTGCTCGTCGTATGATAGAAGAGGCGCGTATCAGGGTCACGCATGGCGAGGATATACTCGCTCTGTTCCCTTTTGATCCTGGCGAAACGCTCATCATCCGTGATCGTTTCGAGGAATCGGTAGCCTTCCAGCGAAAGGCCGGTGTATATCGTGATATAATCGTCCGGCTCCTGCCGCGATGTGCGGAACTGGTAAGGCATCCCGCCGGGCGGCATCCATTCGGACAGGGGGTCGTCCGCAACCGTTGTCCGGCCCTCGAGGATCTTTTCGTTGTATTCCTTCGCATTCTCCCAGCGTTTCAGCAACCAGGCCCCGATCCGGTTCGATATGTCACGATACAGCTGGTCGCCCGTATGCATCCAGAGTGACATCAGGGCCTCGACGGCCACCATGTTGAAGTTGACGATGAACCTGTATTCGTCCGGACTGTAGAAATCAGTCTCAGATACCCTGAACGCTCCTTCAGACTCGACCCAGAGGGTGCCGAGCCAGTAGCGCCTGACATGGTCGATTATCTTGCGCAGATACCGGCCCTGCCTTGTGTTGTCGAGGAGTTGATATATCGACAGGAGGGCACGGGCGGCGAGGGCGCAGCTTATCAGCGACTGGAAACGGTCGTCCTCGTGTCCCGTGTTCCTTATTCTGCCAGTCTCGGGATCGTACCGGCTTATCAGGAGGTCGGCAGCCTCGATCATCTTTTTGTGCCACCGGGGATCATTGCCTCGCCGGTAGAGGTTAGCGTATCCACGGATCATCGCCGCCTGGGTCCACGCTGTGTCGTGGACACGATCCATCCTTTTTGTCTCTGTGCGATGGACAACAAAACCGTTGTAGGCTCCGCTCTCGTCCCGCCATGATTCGAGCCAGCCGATCAGGCCGCCGAGAGAATCGCGTATTTTTTTCTCGTCAATCACGTTCATCCATTTCGCAGGATATCGTTCCGACGACATCCATCACAGCAGCCGCCTGTTCTGCCCCGGTCTCGGGTTCGTCGCCCTTTTCTATGCAGTCAGCGAATTCAGCGAACTGATCCACGCTGCCGCTTCTGCCGCGCGGCCGTGTCTTCCGCGGCTTTGCGCCCTTTCGCTCGACTGTGAGCGTGCTGCCGTCGGTAGTGAGGTTGCCGCCTTCGAATTCGATCGTAAAATTCAGGTATTGAGGGGATGAGAAACTCGTCGATACGGCTGCATGTATATCATTCTCGAACGAGATCATCACGCAGGCCCAGTCGAGTCCGGCTGAAACAGCAGGAGTGTTTTCAGCCCAGCTCTCCGTATCCCGGGGGCTGCCGAAGAGGTAGATCAGCACATCTATGACATGAGCTCCGAGCTGCTCCATGCTCCCGCCGGGACATGATTCCGCGTCACGTCTCCAGTCGATGCGGGAACGGCGGTCGAGCGTGTAGACAGCCTGGGCATTGAGAGGCCGCCCGAGTGTGTTGCTTTCGATGATGCGTTTGATCTCGCGAAAGACGGGTTCGCGGCGCATCTGGTGCCCCGCCTGGAGGACGACTCCTTTTTCCCGGCAATACTCTCCCAGGACCCGGCAGTCTTCCGGATAGATGGCCAGTGGCTTTTCCATGAAGACATGCTTCCCTGCATCGGCGGCAGCCTTCACAACATCGGCGTGAAACTGGTTCGGGATAGTCGCGGCGACAGCCCTTACGCCGGGATCGTTAAGCAGATCCTCGAGCCGTTCGTATGATTTCGTTTTGAACCGGGAGACAAACCGTTCGGCGGTCTGCGGCCGCTGGTCATAGACGCCGACGATATTGAACCGTCTGCTTTTCATTATGTTGACCGCGTTAGTCGATCCCCAGCCGCCGACACCGATAAGCCCGATCCCTGTCGGACCGTGGTCCGCTTTCAGGGTGAGTTTGTTATACACCGCTTTTATCAGAGCCTTCAGCGTGACCGGTTTCTTCTTCGGTGAACGGGCAGGTCCCGAACCGGCGTCCTTACGTATCTTTTCCATTCCGCTCTCCAGGCTGACAGCAGGGGCCCAGCCTGTATGGTGGCGCAGCTTTTTCGTGCTGTAGAGCAGGCGCCGCGTCTGAAAATAATATTCCGCCTTGATATGCTCGATGGAGACATCGGCCCGCCGGCCGGTCAGGATCCTGACGAGGCTGCGGGCGGTCCACGTGATCATGAAACCCGGACGGCCGATCTGCTGGGGAGGCCGGGTGAGAATGCCCAGGCTCAATTTCAACGCGTTCAGGTCCCAGATCGCCGGCTGCTCGTCATCCACGACGAAGAAGACGTTATCCTGGCTCGCCTTATCCATTACATCTGTCAGGGCATCGGCGAAGTTGTCGATATGAACGAGAGGGACCCGCTGTCTCGGGTCCACTACGTCGGCCCCACGGGGCGAGACAGGTTTTCTTCCATAGATCAATCCCGGGCGCAGTATCATCAGGCTGGTAGAGCTGTCTTTCGCTCTTTCCTGAAGGGCCTGTTCCGCGGCCAGCTTGCTCCGTCCGTAAAGATCTCCGGCGGCATGATCGGGGGGTGTCGATTCGTCGAGGATCGTACCTGCAGGGCGCGGCTTGTATCCCATCGCGGCAACGCTGCTCACATATATGAAGCAGGCCGCTCCCGCTGCTGTTGCCTGGTCGAACAGGGTGAGGGACCAGTCCCTGTTTACCTTGAGACAGGAATCGAGGGAGCCGGTGTTTCCGACCATTCCGGCGCAGTGCACGATGATCTCACCGCCCGACAGGGCTGTCGGGATATAGTCATATGTGATGCATGAGATCCCTTTATCGGTGAGCCCGCTGACCGATCTTCCGGCACGTGTTGCGCCTGTAACATTTTCACCCCTGCCGTGCAGGATCAGGCACAACTGCCCGCCGAGATAACCGTTGGCGCCTGTTATGATCCAGTGTCTCTTCATGATCCTCTCGAAAGCTCGAGCGCTTCGGAGACGAAATTCTTCCATGAGAACCTGGCGACGGCATCCTCGCGGCAGCGCTGTGACATCGCCTGATAAGCATCGTCATCGAGTCTGAGGATCGAATCGATCCCGCCGGCGAGAGCGTCGGCAGTCGTCTCTTTAACGACTGCGCCGGTTTCTCCGGCACGGAGGATCTCTTCCGTTGCCGTCAGTACCCGTCTTCCGTTCCCTCTGAATCCCACAGCGGGTGTTCCAGATGCGAGGGACTCGAGGTAGACCTGCCCGAACGATTCGATCGTAGTGGGGAGCACGCATGCGCGGCTCATCGCGTAGAACCCGGGAAGCATCTCGTCTTGTGTTCCTGCGAACACGGCTCTGTCGCCCAGTCCGACCCTCTTCGCATAATCCCTCAGGCGGCCCTCGTCGCGGCCGCTTCCGACAAGAACGAGTTTTGCCTTGTTGCCGAGAGCCATCACGGCATCCATCAGCATCGGGATATTCTTCGCGCCCGACAGACGGCCTACGTAGAGGACGAACGGGTCGGAAGGCCTAATTCCATATTCGCGTTCGATTGTATCGAAGTAGCGCGCTCCATTCTCCGGAGAGAACAGTTTGCTGTCCACCCCGGGATTGATCAGCCGGCATTGATCCGTAAGCTGCGCCCTTATGTTCTCGCTGAAGACGACAGGCGTGCACCGTTCGAGGAGCGCCTGTTCGATACGGGAGGAGACGAGAAATGCGGACGGCCAGAGGCCGAGCAGCATGAGCCGGCGGCTCAGGGGGAGCCCCCTCGTCATCAGGAAACTGCCGCGGCAGTTCATCTTCGCCGTCGTCGGAAATATCTGGAGAAGCGGTCCGTCGAAGCCACCGCCTCGGATTCCCAGGCCGACAGAGGCGTTCCTGCACCAGACCGCATCGGGCCGGAAATCGGCCAGCACTTCAGGGATGCCCTTTTTCGCCGCTATGGCGCGATTCCGGTACTGCCTGTTCGGCCACCTCGAAGGTTCGCAGGGGTAGCGGAGGATCTCGATTCCCTCATGCTCCATCCGCAGCGGCTCGTCAGGCAGGAACTGAAGGCAGAATATCTTTACTTCGTGGCCCTGCGAGACGAGTTCGCGCCCGATATAGCGCAGAGAGTTCTCGACGCCGCCGATATATGGATATGCAGTCGTATTTGCCAGCAGTATTCGCATAGCAGAAAAATTCTCGCTGGAAATCAAATGATCTGTTCAGGCCCCCGGTATTACGCGGTTCCATGATAAGTAAACGAATAAATCCTGGCAATTCAAAACGGGACATAAAAAAGAGCCCGGACCGTCGGCCCGGGCTCTCTGAACGTCATTCGATACCGCGGAGTATTACTTCGCCGCCATGAAGTCGGCGTACGCCTTGACCGCTTTCCACTGTCCCTCTCCGTGGAGCTCGGCCTCCTCGAGGACCTTGTGGGCCTGGCCGCTGCCGAGGTAGTGGCCCTTGCGGAACGCGTGTACCGTCCTGCGGCGTCCCTCTTCCGAGGTGACCCAGCGCATCATCGTCGGGAGGGTGAGCCCCGTCATGCCCATCGCCTCGAGGGAGCAGACCTCGGGATAGATCTCATGCTGCTCCTCGATCGGCAGCATATCGAAGAGCTCGGCGCTCGCGACGTAGACGATGTTCATGTTGAGGTCGGCCTCGATGACCCTGGGAAGGACCTCTTCGACGAAGGTATTGGTGATCCCGCTGCCCTGGAGGACGAGTGTTCCGTGATAAGGCTTCTTCGTCCTGTCACCCTTGCGCAGCGCGTAGACACCCTTCGACGCGGCGGTTGCCGGCGGCATGCCGAGCGCGGCGCGGTCGTAGATCTTCTCACTCGGACGTGTTACGAAGGGCGCGATGACCGCGGGCCTCTTCTGGAGGGCCGTTATGAGCATCGGGTACACCTCCTGCGGATCCCACGGAGTGAGCGTGATCATGATACCCTGCGGGAAGTTCTCCTGCAGAAGCTGAAGCGCCTGCGGGTCGGCATGGGTCGGTCCGTCCTCGCCAGTCTTCAGTCCGGCATGGGCGCAGACAAGAAGCCATGGATGGAACTTCTCGCCGCAGTAGTCGAACTTCATCTGCTGGCCGATGCCGTGGAGCCTGGCGGTTATATGCTGCAGCGCCGCAATGAATGCTCCGTAAGAGGAGCCTGCACCGACGTGGCAGCCGTAGGTCGAGACGCCGGCCATTATGCCGCCCATCGCGTCCTCACAGATGCCGCCGATCGAGAGGAGCCTCGCTCCGGGATTCGTCACAGCGTTGAAGAATCCCTCGGGGAATCCTTTTGCCGCCATGTTTATGCTCGTGGAGCCGATCAGGTCGGCGGAGGCAGCCAGTATGGCGCCGTCAGTTTTTTTGTTGAGGTAGTTGAGAGCCTCACCGAGTGCGCCGCGAAGTGTCTGCGAGCCGCCGATCTTGTATGTCAGCTCTTCCGGGATCTCGGTCGCCGAGACGCTGTCGGAGTAGATGACCTCGACGTCGGGAGCGCCGTCGCGGACCTTCCTGTCGGCCTTCGTGAGGTTCTCGTCAGCTTCCTTGAGGCGGTCGCCGAAGAAACCGGCCAGCTCGGTGTTGTTTTCGAGGATCTTCCGGATCTCCATAAGGTAATCGAAGAAGTTGCCCTCGATACTCGTCGGGGTCTTGTCGGCGCACCACTCGGGGAACGATACTCCGAACCTCTCCTCGAGAGGCTTGAGGGTTCCGCGGAACTCCTCGGAGCAGAAGTCATGTCCCGCGCCGTGCGACTTGCGTCCCTCGATACCGTACTTCCAGCCCTTGACCGTCCTGTAGATGATCGCTGTCGGCTGTGTGTTCACATTCTCCATCGCGTACTTCTGCGCGGCGAGGACCTGGGAGATGTCGTGGCCGTTCTCTACGGAGATGACGTTCCAGTCGTGGAGATAGCAGAACTCGGCCGGCGTCCACTGCACGTAATCGCCGGGCTCCGCTCCCTCACGGCAGACCTTGTCAGAATCGATTGAAGACTGGTTCCAGTCGACGTGCATCATGATGTTCCACATCTGGGCCGTGGCTGCCGTGGCCATCGCCTCGGCGACTCTGCCCGGAGTCATGCCGCCTTCGCCCTCGATGACGTGAAGGAAGGGCGCGTCCTTGCCGTACATGTCCATCGCGCCGAATCCCAGGCCGAAGCTCGTCGTTACGCCTACGCCCGAGGCGCCTGTCGCGAGCCTGACGAACGGTGTCAGCGGCGTCGGGTGCCCGTCGAGGGGCTTGGCGGTGTATTTCTTGAAAAGCGGGGTCTCCTGGGTCGGATTGCGGCGGAAGCCGAGGAGATCCTCGAGCCTCAGCTGCTTCTCGGGACCGGGGAGCATATCGGGGTGCGATACGCGGAGGCACTCGTTCCTCAGCGCCCACATCGCGTAGAGGCCCATTGCCTTATGGCCGGCAGCGTATGAGATGATGTCGGCACACTTCGACTCGGGCTCATTCATGCGGTACTTCATCGCCGAGAAGAGGATTCCCTCGACGATCTTTCCCGAGGATATGCTGCCGCCGGGATGTCCCGACTTAGGCACGAAGTTGAACAGGATACCGCAGAGGGTCCTGTATATAAGATCGTAGTCGTCGAACATCTTCACGACGTCTGCGGGAATACCTTTGGCCTCTTTGGGGCCGATCTCGGCATAATATCCCCGGCGCGGGGCGAAATCGAACTTCTTGGTGGAAGACAAGTGCGAGCCTCCTGTTCAGTGATCCGTTTTGCCGGCCGCGGCGAAAAGCCTTGCCGGCGGCTCATGGATTCAAATATAAACGGGAAATCAATATATATCATACGGCTCGGCGTTGTCAACCATGTCGCCCACCTGGACATCAGATAGAACGCTGCCGTTGCATTCCAGGCCGAATCTCTTTATTCTGTAATGCGTTACTATACCGTGAGGAGACCGATTTGAAGGACCGGAACATCAGTGCGGACAGCTTATTCTTCGGCCATTTCGGCATAGCCACAGGAGACCCCGATCTGGATCTTCTCAAGGCGGTCGTATCGAGCTATTCGCAGGTCCCTTACGAGAACGTCACGAAGATAATCCGCAAGTTCAACGAATCCAACCCCGAGCTCAGGCTGCGTGGCCCAGAAGAGGTCATGAACGGCTTCGTCGAGCGCCATACCGGGGGGACATGCTTCTCCCTCACCTGGTGCCTCGGCGCGATCCTTACCTCAGCCGGATACAAATGCTACCCGGCGATGGCCGACATGAAGAGACGGAACATACACTGCGCACTGGTCGTCCGCATCGGCGCGAAGAAATATCTCGTCGATCCGGGTTACCTGCTCGGCGACCCAGTCGAGCTGACCGGGAATCCCGTGATCATCCCCACGTCATTTGGAAAGGTCGAGCTGAGGCCGAGAGGAGCGGCGAGCTACGACCTCTTTACGATAGCGGGCGGCGAGAAGAGCTGGCGGTACCGGCTGAGGATTACTCCCGTCTCGAAGTCGACCTTCTTCAAGCACTGGCAGGCGTCGTTCGCGCTGCCGATGATGAACTCGCTGCAGTTGACGAAGCTGACAGCGGACGGCCACCTTTACATACGCGATCACCACCTGAGGCTCCGCCGCGAGGATATGAAATTTAACGAGAATATACGCGCCGACCTCGAGCAGAGGATAGAAACAGAGTTCGGCATCCCCGGAGATATTATCGCCGAGGCGCGCGGGCTGATCGAAAGGATTAAGGAAGGATGGCGCATCCAAAAGCAGGCAGGCCGGGCAAGGGCGCACCGGTAAAGTGCTTCGCCGCGCTTCTTCTCGCTGAAGGTGTCGCGCCGCGGTCGGTAATCGACGGCGGCCTCAGCGATATCCTCGGTGAGACCGACTTCATAGGGCCCCCGCATCCATTCGACATGACTGACTACTACGAGGACGAGATGGGCCCCGCCCTGAACAGGGTCATCGTATCGTTCACGAGGCTGGGGGAAGCGCCGGACCTGGTAGATGTAAAACTCGAGGTCGACCGGCTGGAAGAGAAGTTTTCCGGCGGGGCCGGCCGTACGGTCAATATAGATCCGGGCTACATCGATTACTTCAAGGCGGTCCTCGCGTCGTTCAAGGAGGGCCCGCAGAAGATATACCTCGGCCGCGGTGTATACGCCGATCCTGTACTGATGTTTGAGGACCATGAATGGCGGGTCCTCCCGTGGTCTTTCCCTGACTTCAAGGAAAAGCTCTATATGGAGGAGTTCGGGGCGATACGGCGTATTTACAAGGAGCAGCGCCGCGAGGTATAATCCCTGAAACCCGTACGGGAGAGCTCAATTGACACGGATTACCCTGACAGGCGACCAGTACATCCTCTTCCTCCTCTTCCTGAGGCTCGGCATCATGGCGAGTATCGCCGGTGTGCTCGTGACCTCGAACTACTTCAAGAGGCTGCTGTTCATACAGACGAGGACCCGAAGGGAGGACTGGTGGTTCGCCCTCATATTCGGGGCGATGATCACGGCGGGTACGGCTGTGCGTCTGATGGTAGGGTACGAGGGGGTAGACATCTCGATGCCGGGGGTCTTCCTTATCGGTCTCCTCTGCGGTACCGGGCCGGGAGCGATGGCTGCACTGCTCGTCTCCGTGCCGGCGGTTCTTGCCGGGGAGTGGCTGACACCCGTATACCTGCTCGCCTGTGCGGGGCTGGGCGGCGCGATCGGACTGAAGCCGGAGAGACGCGAGGAGATCTGGGGATTTACGCCTTTCTTCTTCAGGGGACTGTCCCGTTCGTGGAAGATCTTCAAGAAAGAGAAGAGGATCGACGCGATAGTGATGGTCTTCTTCGCCGTGCTTGCCCTCGATGTCTCAGGGACGATTGTGGCGGCATACGTTGGCAAGCGGATTCTCTTCGCCTTCACTCCCGACCATTACTGGATGAACCTGCTGGTCTGGTTCTCAACGCTTGCCTGCGTAGGCATCCCGCTCAAGATATGGAACAACACGCGTGTCGAGATGCTCCTCAAGGAGCAGAGGGCCGCTGCCGTGCAGGCCAAGTTCGACGCGCTGAGAAGGCAGATAAACCCCCACTTCTTCTTCAATACTCTTAACGCCGCGACTTCCTGCATCTGGTCCGAACCGGACAAGACGAGATGGATCCTCGTCAAGCTGGCCGGCATCCTTCGCAAGCTTCTCCACGGCACGGAGGATTTTGTGCCACTCAGCAGCGAGATCGATTTCATCGACGACTACCTCAGTCTCGAACAGGCAAGGTTCGGCCCGGAAAGGATCAGGATAGAGAAGGAGATAGATCCTCGGGCCCTGGATGTCCCTGTTCCGTCGATGCTCCTGCAGCCGCTCGTCGAGAACGCCGTCAGGCACGGGATATCGGGCCGGGTCGATGGCGGAACGATACATATCGAGGCGGACAGTGACGGGGACAGAATCGTGATAGTAGTGAGGGACGACGGCGAGGGATTCGCAGGTGAAGCGGGACAGGGGATAGGATTGCGGAATGTGCGGGAGAGGCTGTCGGTAGCTTACGGCAACCTGCAGTCGCTGACGATAGAATCGGTTCCGGGTGAGGGGACCGAGATCAGGATAGAGCTTCCCGTCGAAAGGGGACGCGATGTCGAGTGAGTCGATGAAGGTACTCATCGTCGATGACGAGAAGCCGGCGAGAAGGGACCTGACAAGGATCCTCGAGAAGATCGATGGATTTGAGAAGGCAGGCGAGGCGAGTAATGGCCTCAAGGCTGTCGAGATAATCCGCGACATCGCACCCGATATCGTCCTGCTCGACATCCAGATGCCTGGCCTCGACGGGTTCCAGGTCCTCGGCAGGCTCGGCGAGACGGGCAATATCCCACCGGTGATATTCGTCACTGCCTACGACCAGTACGCGATCCGCGCTTTCGATGTCCATGCGGTCGACTATATACTCAAGCCTGTCGATGAGGACAGGCTCCGCGAGGCGCTCGGCAGGGCGAAAGACAAAGCCCAGGGCGCCGGCCCACGTCAGGATCTCGACGAACTTCTCAGGAGCGTAGGCGCGCTGGCGCAGCGCGTACCCGTCAGGCGGGGAACAGGCGTCGTCATGGTCGACGTTCAGGAGATCCTCTATGCCAGCGTCACCGATGGAGAGGTCTCTATCGTCTCCAGCGAACTCGAGGGCACCTCCTCGCGCCGCTCGCTCGATGAACTGCAGGCAGAGCTCCCGGCAGGGATGTTCATGAGGGTCCACAGGGCCTACCTGGCCAACGTCTACAGGATCCGCGAGATCATCCCGTGGGAGAACAACTCGTTCAGGATAAGGATGGGAAGCGATGAAGGGCCGGTCATACCGGTCAGCCGAGCCAATGCGCGCGAGCTCAAGCGTCGTCTTCATCTTTGAGATACGTACAGGTTTCGGGCTTGAGGAAAGAAGGGAGAACTCTTGAAAAAGGTAGGAATCATCATCTGCGATCGTTACCACACGTGCGCGGGGGGCAAGTGCCTCCGGTCGCTTCGTGAGCGCGAGGGTGGATTCGCGCGGTACGCCGATGAAGAGGTCGAGCTTGTCGGGTTCACGACATGCGGAGGATGCCCCGGCGGGAACGTAGAGTACGCTCCGGAAGAGATGAAGAAGAACGGGGCCGAAGTCATCCATCTGGCCACCGGCCTGGTGGTGGGATATCCGCCATGTCCCCGCCTTGATTATTTCCGGGAATTCATCCCTCGCAAATTCGGGATGGAAGTAGTCGTCGGAACCCATCCGATACCGGAGAAATATAACCTGATCCACGAGGATTTCGGGACCTGGCCGAGGATGGCCGCGAAGGAGGATCTCAAGGCCCTTCTCGCCGACAAGGAGACACGGCTCGCGTACGATTGAACCGGCCGTGACAGGAAAAAAAGCGGGGGCGGTGATTTCTCACTGCCCCCGCTTCTGTCGCAGGCTGGTCGGCCTTCCGGGTAACAATCTATCGTTTTCTATATTCTCTTCCGTCGTAATAAGTAACTCTGTCTCTGCGCTTGCCGTGGCGCTTCGCGTGTCTCCGCTGCTTGTCGAGGAACCTGTCCCAGCTCTTCTGGTGCATCGCGGCACGGACGACCGGGCGCCGCATGTGCAGGTACTGTCCGATCTCGAACCAGTTGTAGCCGTGACGCCTCAGCCGCATCACTTTTCCAAGCCTTACACCGGTGTACCAGGTCATGCGCCGCGCGATCATCCTGTCCTGCCTCGTGAGCTCATATCCCATGTATCGGCGGGACTGGATACGCCTGTCCTGATCGATGCAGAAGTTACAGGAGGGTTTGTTGCCCGCGTGAATCCTCACATTGGGAGTACTTACGGCAACACCTACTCGGATACCCGCGAGGGCATCCGCCATGAAACCCGTCACGATCGCGAGCGCCAGGCCGGAAGCCATCAGGCTCATTCGCAACTTCTTCATGAGACACCTCCTGTTTCGGCCGCCCCTATTGACGACCTGTACCCATGCTACTGCATACGGCGTTCCGAAAATGAAAAAGTAATATATCTGATAACATGACAAAGAGTTACGGGAATCACGCCGTCTCCTCAAGTGGACACATTCTGAAGCCTGCAGGGTAATCCTCGTCCTTATATGAGGACATTCAAGGGCAGTTTCAGTGAAACATTATCTCCTCTTTTTCTGTCTACATATATGACATTCCGCCTGATACTTTATGAACGACGGGAGAACATCGATGCGATCTCTGCTGATAAGCCTGATGCTTCTGGTTATTTCATCTCCAGCCTTGCGGGCTTCTGAAGAGACGGACGCGGGCAAGAAGCTTGCAGCCTCTTACCTGATTGAGAACTACGACAGAACTGAGCATATGATCCCTATGCGTGACGGGATCAGGCTCTATACAGAGGTCTATTCTCCGAAGAACAGGTCGGCGGCATATCCCATCCTTCTGAACAGGACGCCGTATTCCGTTATTTTTGCCGGTGAACGAGTCGATGGCTTCTTCAGCTGGCCCGGTCCCGGGACAACGTTCCCCGAAGAAGGGTATATCTTTGTCATCCAGGATGTCCGCGGGCGGTACCTCAGTGAGGGCGAGTTCGTAGTGATGCGTCCGAACACTGCCGGCGAGGGGGAGACGGACGAAAGCACCGATGCCTTCGATACGGTCGACTGGCTCGTGAACAGTCTCGATAACAACAACGGGAAAGTCGGTGTGTGGGGGCTGTCGTACGGAGGATATTCTTCGGCCCTCTCACTGGTGAACGCACATCCGGCAATATCGGCTGTCGTGATAGAGGCTCCGGTAGCCGAGGGATTCCTCGGGGATGATTACCATCACAACGGCGCCCTGCAGCTCCTCTATCCATTCAGGTGGATCAACAACGTAGGGCTTACCCGTCGTGAAGGGCCGTCCGCCAGCATGGATCCACCCGTTTACCGCGACAGGAAGGATGAGTTCTTCACATTCTTTCTCAATGTCGGCTCAGCTTCCGATATCAACGAGAAGTGCTTCCAGGGAAAGATCGAGTTCTGGAACGGCATCGTCGAGCACGGGACATACGATGAATTCTGGAAGAGCCGCACCGTCGGGCAGTACATGAAGGGCATCGACGGGCCTGCGGTCCTCGTCTCGGGAACGTGGTTTGACGATCAGGATCTCTACGGCACCCTTCATACATACAGGGCGATCGAGAAGCAGAACCCGGGAATCTCGAACACCCTCGTCATGGGTGTATGGAACCACGCTTCGTGGTGGGACCATAAGAAAAAGCCATGGGGCGGCACCGGCATTCCCGCGAAGGAGACAGGCGAGTTTTACAGGGACGAGATCCTCGCTCCATTCCTCAAGGCACATCTCAAGGGAGATGGGAAGGACGACCTGCCGGAGGCGCTTGTCGTCGAGAGCGGCACGAACGAATGGCGGGAGTATGACAAGTGGCCCCCAGAAAACACCGAACAGGTGAGCTTCTACCTGCATGGCGACGGTACGGTCTCAACTGAGGCCAGCGGAAAGAAAGCGCCACTTTTCTCCGAATTCGTCAGCGATCCGGCCGATCCTGTTCCGCACCTTCCGACTCCGATCTATGGGTGGACGGCGTCTGTCATGCATGATGATCAGCGGTTCGCTGCGGAGCGGGACGATGTTCTTGTCTACAGCGGGGAGATCCTCGATGAGGACCTGACCCTCGCCGGCCCTGTCGAGGTCGATCTCTACGTATCGACTACCGGGACCGACGCGGACTGGATCGTAAAGGTGATCGATGTCTATCCCGATGATGCCGGCGACCTCGCCGGGTACCAGATGCTTGTTCGAGGCGATATCATGCGGGGCAAGTTCAGGAACAGTTTCGAGGAGCCAGAACCGTTTGTTCCCGGCGAAGTGACCCGGATAACGTTCACCATGCCTGACGTCAATCACACTTTCCGCAAGGGGCATCGTCTGATGGTGCAGGTGCAGAGCAGCTGGTTCCCGATGTTCGACCGTAACCCGCAGACATTCATCGATATATACCATGCGAAGGAAGCAGATTTCAGGAAAGAGACGCACAGGGTCTATCACTCGCC
>CAYWGA010000070.1:0-16408 GCA_964457905.1 uncultured bacterium
CAACAGGTTTTGTCATGAAGTTATAAAAGATGGTGGGAACTACAGGATTTGAACCTGTGACTTCTACCGTGTGAAGGTAGCACTCTAACCACTGAGTTAAGCTCCCACCCTGTAGCAGATTCTATGATAACGACTCATACCCCTGCGGGCAAGTGAGAATCAGGTCACCCTAGTTGGGCGGACCCTTGGGCGGCTTCCACTTATCCAGCGCCTCTCTGAGTATCGGATTTTCCTCGTCACTTTCGCCGCTGTACGCTTCCAGGATCGTTTTTGCTTCCTCGAGGTCTTCCTTCTTCACCATGATCCTGACGGCGCCCATCCCGTCTACGGTAAAGGGCAGCGCGCTGAAGGTCTGGTTGGACTTCATCAGAACCTCGACGCCTTCCGACTCGAGGATACCGACGAGAAGCTGAGCGTCCATCTCTCCCTGTACCGAGATCAGTTCGACGAGCCCCTCTTCGTCCTCTTTTTCTTGTTTTTTCTCATCTGTCATTTTTTTCCACCTCGCATCGATGAGCCTGAATATGATACTACTACCGGACCGGGGGTTCTGGCAAGGAGGCATGATGAATCTCGGAGCGCACATGTCAATATCGGGCGGCGTACACCTTGCGCTGCAGCGTGGAAAATCGATCGACTGCAACGCCGTGCAGCTTTTCGTGAAGAGCTCGAACCAGTGGAGAGCGAAAGTACTCTCCACCGAAGAGATCGACCTCTTTCACGAGGAGAACGAGTCGTTCACGCCCGGATTCGTAATCGCCCATACGAGTTACCTGATAAATATCGCCTCTCCCGACCCCGAGCTTCTCAAGAAATCGGCTGACGCCCTTCTCATCGAGCTGCAGAGATGCGCAGTGCTCGGCATCCCCTACCTCGTACTCCATCCCGGCTCTCACAGGGGCGCCGGTGTCGAGCAGGGGATCGCGACAATAGCGTCGGTGATCAACCGGCTCTACGACGAGACTGCCGGTGACGGCACCTCTATCCTCCTCGAGATAACAGCGGGCGCCGGGAACACGATCGGCTCGACATTCGAGGAACTCGCCGGGATCATCGATCTCATCGAGGACAAGTCCCGTGCCGGGATCTGTTATGATACGTGCCATGCCTTCACGGCCGGATACGACATCAGGACGAAGAAAACTTACAACGCGACCTTCAAGGCCCTCGACGAAACGATAGGGTTCGAGTATCTCAAAGCCTTTCATCTCAACGACTCGAAGAAGGAATTCGGCAGCCATAAGGACAGGCACACCCACATCGGGCAGGGTGAGATCGGGATCGACGCGTTCTCCTATCTGATGAAAGACGAACGTTTTATGGACCGCGCGATGGTGCTCGAGACGCCGAAGGAAGCTGACCTTAAGGACGATGTCGAGAACCTCGCCCTGCTGAGAAGCCTGCGAAAAGCGACAAAATGATTTCGCTTGAGTCAGCGCCGCCTCCCCCATATACTTCGATTTCCGCAAACACGATTATTAAACCTTCGGGAGGCTTTTTTTATGTATGACGTAGCGATAATAGGATCAGGACCTGCCGGGCTCACTGCGGCCATCTACACTGGGCGCTCCGATCTCAAGACGGTAGTGGTCGACGGGATGGCGCCGGGCGGCCAGCTGATGATCACATCCGAGGTCGAGAACTTCCCCGGATTCCCCGAGGGGATACAGGGACCCGAGCTGATGGGAAAGATGCGCAAGCAGGCAGAGAAGTTCGGCGCCGAGTTCAAGTCGGGAGAGATTTCCGATATCGATACTACAGCGAAACCGTTCAAGCTCTCCGTCGGAAGCGACACCTTCGAGGCAAAGAGCGTGATCATCGCAACAGGTTCCTCGTCTAGATGGCTCGGCCTCGAGTCGGAGCAGGAGTTGCGAGGCAAGGGCGTTTCGGCCTGCGCGACATGCGACGGTTTCTTTTTCCAGGACAAGGTCGTAGCTGTCATCGGCGGCGGTGACGCGGCTACTGAGGAGGCGACCTTCCTCACACGTTTCGCCAAGAAGGTCTACCTCGTCCACAGGCGCGACGAGCTCAGAGCCGGGGCCGCGATGGTCAAAAGGACCATGGAAAACGACAAGGTAGAGATCGTCTGGGATTCAGTCCCCGTCGATATCCTAGACAGGGCCGCGGGAAAGGTCACCGCGGTAGTCCTGCGCAATGTAAAGACTGACGAGACAAGCGAACTTCCCGTCGACGGTGTCTTTGTGGCGATCGGCCACGATCCGGCGACCGGGGTATTCGCAGGCAAGGTCGAGCTCGATGACCACGGATATATAAAGGGCGGAGAGAATTCGACGACATCGGTTCCCGGTATATTCGTAGCGGGAGACGTAGGCGACACGAGATACAAGCAGGGGGTCTCGGCGGCCGGCAGCGGCTGCAGGGCAGCGATCGACGCCCTTAAATTCCTCGAGGGCGAGGGCGCAAGCGCGGGATGGTAGACAATGTCTCATTTCAAAGGTAAGAAGGCCCTCGTAACGGGCAGTTCTCGAGGGCTCGGTAAAGCGATATCCCTCGAACTGGCACGTCACGGTGCGGACATCGCGATCAATTATGTGAAGAACTCCGATGCTGCCGAAAGGACCGCCGCCGAAGTCAGGGCTCTCGGAGTCGAGTGCGTAGTGATACAGGCCGATATCTCAGATCACGCGTCAATAAAGGAACTCTTCAAGACCCTCAGGGACGGATTTGGGCATATCGATTTTCTCGTCTCGAACGCCGTCTCGGGTGTGCTCGGCCCAGCGGACAGGATCGGCAGGCTCGGCTGGGACAAGGCGATGAACACGAACGCCCGCTCCTTTATGCTCCTGATGCAGCAGGCAGTGAAGATATTCCCCGAGTCGGGAGGCAGGGCCGTGGCGATCTCATCGATCGGCAGCCATACGTGCCTGTCGGGATATACTGCTGTCGGAGCGAGCAAGGCCGCACTCGAGGCGCTGGTAAGGTACTTCGGGAAGGAACTCGCGGCGAGAGGCATCGGCGTAAACGCCGTCTCGGGCGGCCCGATACACACTGAGGCCCTCGACTACTTCCCCGACAAGGACGAGCTCCTTGAGAAATGGACGGAACGTGCCCCCCAGGGCAGGATAGCGGAACCGGAAGACATCGTTCCGGTGGTCGCATTCCTCCTCTCAGAAGAGGCTAAATGGATACAGGGACAGACGATCGTCGTCGACGGGGGCATGACCCTGTGAGTTTGACATTTATATGAATCGGTAATATCTTGATTCGTAACGATTATCGAAACAATACCTGAAAGGAATCAAAATGGAAGAGAGACATGACCTCACGACTCTCGAGGTCCTGACGGTCGGGATCAAGGCCGAGATGGCCGCGCAGACCCTGTATACGAAGATGAAAGAGATGGCAGGCGCGAAAGAGATGCAGGAGACGATGGATTACCTGATCGGCCAGGAGAAGCGCCACGAAGAGTTCATGAGGAAGGCCTTCAAGGACCAGTTCCCCGAGGTCGAGGTCAAGGTCCCCGAGAACACGATCGTTCCGATGCCCGAAGATCTCGGAGACGACGCCGGCATGAAGGAACTTTTTGTGGTCGCCATGAAAGCGGAGAAGGAAGCGAGCGTATTTTATTCGGATCTCGCGGCGAAGACCCGCGACCCGAACAGCAGGAAGCTGCTCGAGTACATCGCGAGCATGGAGCTCAGCCACCTCTCGATACTCCAGGCTGAGTATCACCAGTTCGAGCTTTCGACCGACCAGGATCTCGACGATTTCCTCAGGGGCGACAGGCTGATGCACTTCGGTCCGTGATAATCGGTAAAACTGTTGTTGAAATAAAAGGGGCTGGAGATTACTCCGGCCCCTTTGCTTTTAAACATAAAGTCAGGTTTCCAAGATCTCTGCTATCGAGTATGGAAATCTATCATGTCACTGAGCGCTTTCTCGCAGACGGGGCAGAAATCAACGAGCCCCTTCTCGAACATCCTGCAGGTATGATACGGCCTGTACAGTCCCTCGGCTGAATAGCCGGCGCCCTCGAAACATCCGACGACATCCGTGTGGAGAGAATCGTCCGGTGTAGGCACTGGCGTTCCTTTTCTTATCATCCCGCCCCACTTGATATCCTTCTCATCGAGGAGGGCCGTGATATTCGGTTCCCAGGGCTCTACTCCCCGGGGATACATCTCGTTATACGCTACGTTGGACGAGTAGTACTCGTCGCCAAGTCCGCCGAAGGCATGCCCGAACTCGTGCGTGAAGATGTAGCCGTCATACTCATTGTCCGATATGCATGTCGCGTAGAGATT
The DNA here is from genome assembly GCA_964457905.1 of uncultured bacterium. GTDB lineage: Bacteria > Krumholzibacteriota > Krumholzibacteriia > Krumholzibacteriales > Krumholzibacteriaceae > JAUWCL01. The sequence goes on from CAYWGA010000070.1 coordinate 4,266, forward strand.
GAAGATGCCCCCACCCCCGTACTTCTCCTCGTTGGCCAGGAGGATCACGAGGTCATAGGGAACCTTTGCCGCGACGTCCCTGATTGTCTTGTTCGCATAAGAGAGCATGTACCTGTCTAGATCGAAGGTATTAAAGGAGAGGCCGAGCAGATTGTCCCGGTAGACTCCCTTCCTGGGGTTGTCCACACCGGACTCGGCCGAGACGCTCTCGATCAGGGTGACGTTGAAGTCTTTTCTCCTGCTGGCGAAAGGCTCGGTTTCGAAAAAGACCTTCATGAAACGCTTAACGTCATCGCGAAGCTTATGGATCTCGTCCTTGTCGTACCCGTCGGCAAGTATCACAAGATCGACCTTGTTTGCCGGGTCCCCGTTATTCTCTATCTCCCGCGTCCGGAATGCGGAAAATCTCGTCTCCGTCATTATATGATAGTCTTCCGGATCTACGACGAGGTCGTAGACATGGTGAAATATATTCTTCCTGTCGCGCCTGTCGATGCGTATCTGGACGGGGCCTTTCGGCATCGGGATCATCAGGGTCTCGTGGAATGTCCGCGGGAATTCCTCGATCGCCTCGTCTATAGTCACCCATTCTCCGAAAAGGGAGCAGTATCCACGCGAGAATATCTCCCTGTTCGTCGCGAGATCATAGACGCGCACGATGTGGCCGCCGAGGTTTGTCGTATCGAACAGCCGCTTCGGGTTTCCGCCCCAGTACGGTTCGCGTATCAGTTCATCTAGCGAGTATGTCTCGGTTGTGGCCGTGCCTGTGTGATAAAGGTCGACGCGCAGGCAGCCTTCGGTGAAGTAGTCGTTGAACTCAATATCTCCCGCCGATGCGGGAATCGAAAGGAACAGCACGATCATAAGGGCCGAAAAGAGGCGCATACTCTCTCCTTTGACAATTATTTCATCGCGACCGTGCAACACCGACTCGGCCGCAGGACTTGATTATACCACATTTCGAGCACCAAGGTGAGACGGGGTTGCAGACCGCCTGGCCGTACATCACGAGCATATCGTTTATCTCTATCCAGTTCCTCTTCGGAAGCACTTCCCGAAGGGCGAACTCGGTCTCTGTCGGATTCTTTGTCCTGACGGCCCCGAGTCTGTTGCAGACACGGTGGACATGAGTGTCGACGCATATCCCCGCTTTCTCGAACCCGAGGGTCAGGACGAGATTGGCCGTCTTCCTTCCTACTCCGGGGAACCGGACAAGTTCCTCTATCTCGTCGGGGACCTCTCCGCCATACTCGTCGATCAGCATTTTACAGAGATTCTTCAGCTCCTTCGCCTTGGTCTTGTAGAAACCGGCTGGATAAATCGCCTTCTCGATCGAAGGGACCCTCAGCCGCGCCATCTTCTCCGGTGTATCAGCGAGAGCGAAGAGCCGTTCACTGGCCGCCCCGGTTACCTCATCCTTCGTCCTGGCGCTTATCACGGTCGAGATCAGCACCCTGAACGGGGATCTCGAACGTTTCGCTATCTGGGTGACAGAGGGGTCCTTAAAGTCTTTTACAACCTTCCTCAGAGGGGGCACGACCTTCCTGAAAAGGTCCGTTGCCGCAGCACGTCCAAGGGGGAACCATTCATCTCTTGCAGTAACCATCATTGGACTGGTAAGTTATCATGCAGGGCGAATGGGGGACAACTCATTTCGCTTGACACCTGTAAAAACCGAGAAATATTCTGACGATTCACATAAGGAGGCAATGTCGATGGAATGGACATTCACTGATGAGCAGAAGATGCTCAAGGACATGGTCAAAAAGTTCGTAAATAAGGAACTCAAGCCGATTGCGGCAAAGATCGACGAAGAACACAAGATCCCGGCCGAGATCATACAGCAGTGTGCTGATCTGGGTTTTCTCGGCATCTCGTTCCCGCCTGAGTACGGCGGCGCCGGCATGGGCGAGACGGGCTACTGCATCATGCAGGAGGAGATGGGCCGCGGCTGCGCCTCAACGGCGACGTTCATCGGTGCGCACCAGAGTATCGGTGCCTCAGGCATATACATGTTCGGCACAGAGGAACAGAAGCAGAAATACCTCGTGCCTCTGGCCGAGGGAAAAAAGATCGCCGCTTATGCCCTTACCGAGGCAAACGCGGGATCCGATGCATATACATCGGATTCGACAGCAGAGGACAAGGGCGACCATTACCTGCTCAACGGCCGCAAGATATTCATAACGAACGGCAGTTTCGCCGATGTCATCACGACATTCGCGAAGATGAAGGGCGGCCCGGCCAACGGCAAGCTCAGCACCTTCATCGTTGAGAAGGGGTTCGAAGGATTCAGCGTCGGCAAGATCGAGGAAAAGATGGGAATCAGGGGCTCGGAGACCGCCGAGCTCGTCTTCGAGGACGTCAAGGTCCCGAAGGAGAACCTTCTCGGGCGAGAGGGACGCGGAGTAGTAGTCGGGATGAAGGTGCTCAACACCGGGCGCCTCGGACTCGGAGCGGCCGCTCTCGGCGCCGCGAAGGAGTGTCTCGCTCTCAGCGCGGCCTACTCGAAAGAGCGTGTGCAGTTCGGCAAGAAGATCTCGTCTAACCAGGCGATCCAGTGGATGCTCGCCGACATGTCGATGATGATCTACAACATGGAATCGATCCTCTACCGTACCGCGTGGATGTACGACGAGGGCCAGAATGTCACCCGTGAGTCCTCGATCGTGAAGCTCTACTGCTCCGAGGCACTCGACAAGATCGTCGACAAGGCGATGCAGATATTCGGCGGATACGGATACACATGCGAGTTCCCCATCGAACGGATGTACCGCGACTCGAGGATCAACAGGATCTTCGAGGGAACGAGCGAGATCCAGAGAATGATCATCGCGAGGGACGTCCTTCACGCGAGAGATCTCTAGACCGGAACTCAAAGCGATCAACGAGCCCCGGGACCTCAAGGCCCCGGGGCTTTTTTTACAACAGATCCGGCGGAACCCTGTACTGAACCGCCTCGGCGATATGCGCGGGGCATATCATCTCCGCTTCCTCCAGATCGGCGATCGTCCGTGCCACCTGTATGATGTTCCGTCTCGATCTCGTGCTGAACTTGAGCATCCGCTGCGCACGATTGAGAAGGCTGTACGCATCATCTTCCATCGGACAATACCGGTCGATAGCATATAACGGCAGGTCGGCGTTTCTCCTGTAGTCCCCGTTTCCGTCGAAGCGAGCCTTCTGGACCCCCGCAGCTTTGCGGACCCCGGCAAGGAGCTCTTCCGATGAAGACCGCGGTTCATCGACTGATTCGAATCTCTCCGGTTCGACAACCATCACCGGTATATGGATAGATATCCGGTCAAGCAGGGGCCCCGATATCTTGGCGAGGTACCGTTTCACCGCGGCAGGAGTACAGCTGCAGCTTCTCAACGGGGAGCCGCGGAAACCGCACGGGCATGGATTCATCGCGGCGAGCAGCTGGAACCTCGCCGGGTACCGGCATACCGCGCCTGCTCGGGCGATCACTATGCTTCCCTCTTCAAGTGGCTGCCTGAGAGTCTCGAGAACGTTGCGCCTGAACTCGGTAAGTTCATCGAGAAAGAGGACACCTCCGTGGGCCAGGGTTATCTCACCTGGGGAAGCGAGCCTCCCTCCACCCACAAGGCCGGCATCACTCGCGGAATGATGCGGAGCCCTGAAGGGCCTTCTTGATCTTGGCGCCTTCGGTGAGAGCCTCCCCGTTACGCTGAGGATCTTCGCGACCTCGAGCATCTCGTCACCTTCGAGGGGCGTAAGGATCGTAGCAAATCTTCGCGCCAGCATCGTCTTGCCCGAACCGGGCGGCCCGACCATCATCGTATGGTGCCCGCCCGCGGCAGCGATCTGCAGAGCCCTTACCGCCGACTGATGCCCTGTCACCTGCGAGAAATCGAGGCCGTTTCTCTCATGTGGTATATCTGGAACCGGGACGATAGGCCTAGGACCGGAATCGCCGGAAAGATACCGCAGCGATTCCATGATATCGGCGCATGGAATGATATCTATGCCGCGGGCAACGGATGCCTCGGCGCCGTTACCTTCGGGGATGATGACCGAGCGGTATCCCTTTTCCTTCGCATAACATATCACCGGCAGGACACCACGCACCGGTTTGAGTCTTCCATCGAGCGCCAGTTCTCCTGTGATGAGCATGTCGGCGGGCAGAGGGAACGCAGCCTGGCCGCTCGCGTGCAGGATCCCGATTGCTATCGGAAGATCGAACGAGGAACCTTCCTTTCTTATATCAGCAGGAGCGAGATTTACAGTGATCCTGCTTCCAGGTAAACGGAATCCATTATTACGTAGAGCGGCACTGACCCTCTCGCGACTTTCCCTCACCGCCGCGTCAGGCATACCCACTATTGTGAATGTCGGAAGTCCCCTCGCGATATCGATCTCGACGCTCACGCCGTACCCGTCGATCCCCACCACCGCACCGGAACGTATCTCGGCGATCATCTCATCCTCCCGTCTCCCCCACCGCGAACGCCTCGACCAGTCCCTACCAATCGACGATCTCTGAAAAAATAAAGCGGGGAGCCGCTGGGGCCCCCCGCTCTTATCCGATTTTACTCAGATATACGAAGACCTGCTATTTTTTCTTCTTCTTAGCCTTGGCCTTCTTTTTTACGACCTTCTTCTTGGCTTTGGCCTTAGGCTTCTTCTTAGCCTTGGCTTTTACCTTCTTCTTGGCTTTGGCCTTAGGCTTCTTCTTAGCCTTGGCTTTTACCTTCTTCTTGGCTTTAGCCTTGGGCTTCTTCTTAGCCTTGGCTTTTACCTTCTTCTTGGCCTTGGCCTTCTTCTTCACGACCTTCTTCTTGGCTTTGACCGTGACCTTTTTCTTGGTCTTGGCCTTTACCTTCTTCTTGGCTTTGGCCTTCGGCTTCTTCTTAGCCTTGGCCTTCTTCTTGGTCTTGGCCTTAGCTGCCATTTGCCCACCCCTTTGAAAAGGTTGAAAGCCCACCAGCGAACTTCATCACTTTCATGTTTTCAGTCAAGCGCAGTTGTAAGAATGAAAGCAACCCTGCATTAATTGAATTCATGTTATAAACGTGTTAAAAAAAGTGTCAAGGCTTTTAATTCCATTTTCGAAATAAATTCATTTTATTTTTTGCGTCATAGTTCATAAACAGAAGCACCCATTGACATGATTTTTTCACGTTGCTATCATCGCTCTCGTACTAAATAATTTTTCACTCTCCCGATCAAAGGAAAATACCAACTCAATGACAAGTGACGTTACACACATAAAAGATGAAAATAATCTCGTTGGATTTCTCGAGAAGGAATTAAGCTCTGTGTTTTCCGAAGGAGATTCTATTCTCATAAAGCTGCACATGGGAGAGCCGGGAAACAGAACACACATCAAAGCGGAGCTCGCGAAAAAAGTGATCGACGTACTCGGATCGCTGGGCTGCAAGCCGTTCCTGTTCGATTCTCCTGTTGTTTATTCCAGTCCGAGAAACAACGAAGCGGGATATCTGGAAAGTGCTGCAAGGAACGGGTTTACACCGGAATCGATGGGTGCGCCGATAGTCATCTCGAACCGCTCAGAGACCTTTAAGGGCGAGTATATGGCGTACGAACTCTGCTCTGAACCACTCGAGGCGGACGGTGTCCTTCTGCTGACGCACTTCAAAGGACACATCTGTTCCGGCATGGGCGGCGCGATCAAGAATGTAGGCATGGGCTGCATGACCAAGTCGACAAAGGGAGCGATCCACACCGGTGGCGAACCGGTCTATGGAGATGGATGCACCGAGTGCGGCGAGTGCGTGAAAAACTGCCCGACCGACAACATCAGACTCGAAAAGGGTCGTCCGTTTTTTGACGCTACCTGGTGTCCGGGATGCAGCAACTGCGTCATTGTATGTCCTGAAAATTGTATTTCTCCAAAAACAGAAAATTTTGATTTACTCCTCGCGGAAGCCGCAACTATCGCTTTTGATAAATTCGGGAAGAGTTACGCGATCAATGTGATGCAGAACATGACTCAACTTTGTGACTGCGTCGCGGACGCCGGACCTGTGCTTGCGGATGATTCCGGATTCGTGTGCGGAGCCGACATGGTGTCTGTCGATATCGCTTCACTCGACATCCTGAAAAGAGAGACCGGGTCGGATGACCGGTTCGCTGAATACAACAAAAAATCTTCTTATCCTCACGTCGAGGAAGCTGCCCGCATGATGGGCAGAGACATGGAAGTAATGATCAGGGAGATCGATTGATGAACAGTTCCGCGCGACGGTCTATATTGACGCTCATGCTTCTTGCGGCGGTGCTTCATTTACTTCCCGCCCCGCTCTGCGCATCACCCTCTACGACCATCCTTAAAGGAGTACCTTTCAAATACTCGCCGCCGGATGGATATACCGGTGAGTTCGGCGCTGTCAATATCCCCGTAACCGTCGCTCTGGACGGAGAAATCGTCTATTCGGGCACTTCAGAGGGCCTCAGAGCCTCTCCTCCGATGCTCAAGGCTAAGGATCCGGGCACTCACACGGTCACGACCACAGCGGGCGACAAGTCGTGGGAAGTAAAGATGAGGGCGGTCAACGGTCTTCTTTCTATCCTCCCTCCTCTCATCGCGATCGTCTTCGCCCTGGCCTTCAGGCAGGTGATCGTCGCCCTTCTTGCCGGCGTGTGGCTCGGTTCTTTTATCCTCTGGGGATACCAGCCGCTTGGTTCTCTCTTTCACGTAGTCGACTACTATATTGTCGGCACGCTGTCGAGTCCCGAGGAAGGCGTTGACCATGTCTCGATCGTCGTCTTCACTCTTCTTCTCGGCGGAATGGTAGGCATTACTTCGAGGATGGGAGGAATGCAGGGAATCGTCGACAAGGTGTCACGCCTCGCCACTACCCCGAAACGTGGACAGCTTACTACCTGGTTCCTCGGTGTCCTGATCTTCTTCGATGATTACACAAATACCCTTATAGTCGGAAACTCGATGCGGCCGCTAACAGACAGGCTGAAGATATCGCGGGAGAAACTCTCCTATATAGTAGACTCTACCGCCGCGCCTGTCACGGTGCTCGCGGTAATAACGAGCTGGATAGGATTTCAGATCTCGCTTATCGCCCAGTCGTTCGTCGCGCTCGGTGTCGACCGCAATCCTCTGGGTACATTCATCTCCGCTATCCCGTATAACTTCTACCCGATCCTCGCTATCCTGTTCGTCCTCATAATCGTGCTGTCGGGAAGAGATTTTTCACTGATGTACAAGGCGGAGCGACGCGCGAGGACCACTGGCAAGCTGGCAAGCGACTCGGCACTTCCGATGTCCGACATGGACGCCGAAAGCATCGCCCCCGCCGCCGGCGCGGTACCGCGATTCTTTAACGGGATACTTCCAATATCGACAGTGATCATCGTAACTATAATCGGGCTTATCATGACCGGCAGGTCATCGCTCGCTGCGGAGGGTATCAGGGGAGCGGGTCTGCTCGACATCATAAAGGAATCAGACTCTTTCAAGGCTCTGCTCTGGGCATCCTTCTCCGGATGCCTCGTGGCTGCCGCGCTCGCACTGAGCCAGAGACTGCTTGACCTTACACACACGGTGATGGCGCTGGTCAACGGAATCAAGTCGATGGTGCCCGCGATGATCATCCTTGTCCTGGCGTGGTGCATCGGAAAAGTCTGCGCGGAGATAAGGACCGCCGACTACCTCGTCCATCACCTGTCGGGAATCATCTCACCGCGCTTCCTCCCGATGCTGGTCTTCATGCTCGCTGTCGGGATCTCTTTCTCGACCGGCACCTCATGGGGCACGATGTCGATCCTGACACCTATCGTCATCCCGCTCGTTTACGGCACCTTCGCCGGCGCTTCGGGGGATGGTGCGATACTCGACCGCATACTCTTTTCTTCGATAGCCGCTATCCTGGCCGGAGCGGTGTTCGGAGATCACTGCTCACCGATCTCCGATACGACGATCATGTCATCGATGGCCTCAGGAGCGGACCATGTCGACCACGTACGCACGCAGCTTCCTTATGCGCTCACCGTCGGGGCGGTCTCGATAGTCTTCGGGTACCTCCTGCTCGCGGTCGGGGTCCCGGCAGTATTCTCACTGGCTGGAGGCACGGCATTTCTCGTGGCCTTTGTCAGATTCGTCGGAAAACCGGTCGACATCGACTGACCCGTATTCCCTGCCGTATTGACATTACACCCTTTATTGATATATACTTACAGTTCAAGTCAGGATATAACCCGGGCCGGAGGCCGATAAATGAACCGCAGGACCGCAGCAACGATCACACTTCTGGCGCTCTCTCTCGCCTTCACGGGCACAGCCTCGTCCCAGAACATCCTCATCACCGCAAGCGAATATACCGACAGCCTCGAACTCGGAGGCGAACCGATAGGGACAAACCTGATGGGCTGGATGATCGGACTCGATTATCCCGGCGAATGGGTCGAGTACGACATCGAACCACCGTCGTTCGGCACTTACGAGATCCGCATGTCACTGCGAGGTGCGGACAGTGTCCAGTACCACCTAGAGCTGACTGTCACAGAAGTCATCTCCGGTGAGGAACAGGTGATCCCTTTCGATTTCACCGGCGCGGGGTTCGGCAGCTGCAGCTGTAATATCCTGTCGATCGGAGGGGATATCCTCGGTATGTACAGGCCATCGTACAAGGCAAGGCTGACAACATCCACTGAGGGAGAACTGTGGATCTACTCCTTCACCCTCCCGATCGTGACCTCCACCGAGGATCGATCGTGGGGCTCTGTAAAAACGCTATATCGGCGCTGACAAGGAGCTCCGAAATCTGTTATACTCACAAGATGAGAAGAACAGGAATACTGCTCGCGGGAATCGCTCTCATCATCCTGGCCGCGTCCCCGCCGTCATCGGCGGAGGATGTGTACATCCCCGCTCAGAACTATACCGGGTCAAACAACATCACGGACCGACCCTTCACAGTAGATTCAACCGGCTGGCTGCACGGCCTCGACTATACCGGCGAATGGCTCGAGTTTGATTTCAGCCTTCTCTCTTTCGGTGTACACTCCTCAATTCTCCAGGTGAAAGGAACGATGGATGTCGAGTTCCATCTGCGGCTGGAGATCACAGGAAACACTACCCATTCCTTCCAGGTGATCGATTTCAACTTCACCGGCTCCGGATTCGTCGGGTGAGGCTGCGCACACTTTGTCGCCGGGAGCGACAATCCGGGGCTCTACTCATCGGAAAACACGGTCAAGCTCATGATGATGACCACCGGCGAAATACAGATCTACTCGATAGAGTTCCCCGTCCTTCTCGGCACCGAACACTCGAGCTGGGGCAATATCAAGAAGATCCACAGATAGCCTCCTGTCACCTTCTCCGTTGAACGTATACCGCGATTCGACTATATTCGTCCTTCCTGCTGTCCGAAACGGCCCCGAACCACGAAGGCAATCATGAAGAGCGGATCAGATATGAACAGGGAGATAGTGCGGCTGTCGCTTCCTGTCATTGCCGGGATGATCTCCCACACGACCCTGAACATCGTCGACACCGCGATGGTCGGCAGGCTGGGTGATATCTCACTGGCGGCGGTCGGCCTCGGCTCCTTCTTTATCCTTGTCGCGGTCCTTGTCTTTGGAGCGCTGAATATAGGAACGCAGGCGCTCACCTCGAGACGCCTCGGAGAAAACCGCCCCGAAGAGTATCCCCGCATCGTGGCGAACTCCCTTCTGCTCGCCTTCGCCGTCGGACTTGCCGCCTCCGCCGCGGGATACTTCCTCTCACCCTGGATATTCTCACTTCTGTCGGGTGATCCGGATATCGTCTCGACCGGGGTGCCCTATCTCGAGATAAGGTTCCTCGGCCTCTTTACGATGGTCATGATATTCACCCTCAGGGGATTTGTATTCGGTGTGGCCAGGGTACGGATAGACATGACCGTATCGATCATAGTGAACCTGCTCAACATCCTGCTCAACTACCTCCTCATATTCGGGAAACTCGGATTCCCGAGACTCGAGGTCCGTGGAGCGGCGCTCGCCTCCGTTCTCTCCACGGTCGTCGGGCTGGCGTTGTACCTTATCCTCGTCAACTGGAAGATCCTAGTCGGAACGGCACGCCGAAGCGCAGGTCTGCTCTCATCCGAGATCATGCGCACCATCATCCGTATCTCCGCGCCGAGAGCGGCACAGAGCGTGTCGATAGTCGGATTCCTCGTCTTCCTCAGCTTCATCGGAAGGATCGGGGTAAAGGAACTGGCGATCAGCAACATAATATTCAAGGCATTCAACCTCTCATTCATGATCGGGATGTCGGTCGGTGTCGCGTCGGCTACCCTCGTAGGCAGGAGCCTCGGCGAGGGAAAGGAAAACCTCGCTTCGCGATACGGCTGGAGATCGGCGTTGATCGGCTCCGTGCTGATGGGAATAACGGGCACTCTGTTCATGTTCTTCCCGCGGCAGATAATGGGTGTCTTCTCAGACTCCCCCGAGACCGTGGAACTGGGAGTCACCGCATTCAGGATGCTTGGAGCGTTCCAGCTCATCGACGGTGTCGGCATCGTACTCTCACGGACACTTCAGGGAGCCGGCAGTACGATGTACGTGATGGTCTGCGAGATGATCTGCATATGGTTCGTGATGATACCCTTCTCATGGCTGGCCGTGGTCCATTACGGAGCGGGCATGACCATCGCATGGGTGGCCCTCTACCTCTATATGATCGTCTTCTCGCTCATGATGGCCTGGAAGTTCCGTGAGGGAGGCTGGAAAAGGAACCGGATCTGAGCCTTTACGCCGCCTCTGCGTGACAATTCTCTGAAAAAATCAAATAACCCCTTGACTTCTTTGTCATATTAACATATTCATATATGAGAATATGACAAAAGGAGCAGACTTGACCGCGAAAAATAATAATGGGACCTTCGAAGTCATCGCAGGCAGGCTCAGGGCTATGTCGGACCCGGCGAGGCTCGCCATACTCCACTGCCTCTGCGACGGCGAAAAGAACGTTTCATGCATCGTAGATGAGACAGGATACGGTCAGGCCTGCATTTCAAAGCATTTGAGCATACTGCGACGGCACGAGCTGGTCAGTACCCGGCGGGACCACAGGAAGATCTTCTACAGCCTTACCAGCACCCTTCCTGAGGATATCTGCCGAATGGTCTGCAGATCAATGGAAGACACGACAACAGATCGACTGGATGCGCTGCGCAGTTCTTATACCCGACAGCCGGCAGAGGGACCCGGTATTCCCCCTGTCGGCCGGTCGGCGACCGGAGGCGGTACGGAATGAGTTATCATATATCAAAGACAGTCGACCTCTCATTCGAAGACGCGGTCTCGAAGACTATCGAGGAACTGAAGAAGGAAGGGTTCGGAGTATTGACTGATATCGATGTGAAAGCTGTACTGAAGAAGAAGATCGACGTCGATTTCACACAGTACAGGATTCTCGGCGCATGCAACCCGCAGCTGGCATACGAGACACTCAAGGCCGAGGACAGAGTCGGCCTGATGCTTCCCTGCAACGTTATCGTCCGCGAGACGAAGGACGGAGACGTGGAGGTATCGGCGATAGATCCGATGTCCGCGATGAGCGTGGCAGGAAACGCGGCCCTGGCAGAGACCGGAGCCCTGGTACGAGACAAACTGGCGACTGTAATAAAGGGAGTATGATGAATGGGTGAGATCCTGCAGCTGCTGGCGTTTCTGGTGATCTGGTTTGTGATCATGAAGATCGTGCTGCCCCGTATGGGCGTCCCCACATGAATGAGCGGGACATGCGATACCGGGGACCGGTATGAGGATAAAGAAAACAAGGAAGAAAAGAAAACCGAAGGAGAATAGATGCCGATGTACGAATACAGATGTGAATCATGCGGGAAGCGCTTCGAGGAGCTCGTGATGAACTCCAGGGAGAAGGTCTCCTGCCCTGACTGTAAGAGCGATGAGGTCGTAAGAGAGATCTCTCTCTTCTCAAGCTCTGCTTCCGGCTGCGCCCCGTCCGGCGGAGGTTTCGGCTGAAACCCCTTCAGATAGAGCGGCGGTCCGCCGTTTAAGAGTTTTACATGAAAAGAACCGGCCACCATTACGGCGGCCGGTTTTTATCTGGTAGCCCCTAGGGGAGTCGAACCCCTGATTCATGGCTGAGAACCATGCGTCCTGACCACTAGACTAAGGGGCCATATAAT
>CAYWGA010000071.1:0-16227 GCA_964457905.1 uncultured bacterium
GTCCGAGATCTGGTTGGAAAATATCTCGCTCGCTGCTATGTAATGGCAGTGCGGGAGTATCTCCCTTACCCCGTCGCGAAGGGTACCAGCGTCGATGAGGACCTTCGCCCCCGCGTCCGCCGCCGCTTTAGCGGCAACGGCAGCTGCAGTCGGCTCGAGGGTATCTACGAGCAGTCCCCTGCATGAGGTGACCTTTTCCATGTCGAGTTCTCCGGGCTTCAGGGGCGAAAGAGTGCCGCGGTTCCAGAGGATCGTCCTGTGACCTGTATTGGGATCGACCATACTGAAAGCGAACTGCGAGAGCGCATCAGCCTCGAGGACGGCAGAGGATACATCGACTCCTTCGCCAGTGAGTTTCATAAGCATCATCGCGCCCCGGTCGTCCCCGCCGACTTTTCCGATGAAGGCGGCAGATAGTCCGAGTCTGGCGGCGGTCACCGTAGCGGTGGCGCAGGGGCCTCCCCCCTGTACCTCGAGAGTTTCGAGCTCGAGCTTCAGATTCTCTTCAGGGAAATGAGGAATCACTCCGAGGTAGTCGATAGCCGTGTAGCCGACACCTGTTACATCAAACTGTTTCACCGCTCTCCTCTTCCTGCAGTATGCCCTTACCTTTGTGACGTGCGAAGGCGATGATGTAGGCCGCCAGTGTGACGAGAGCTATCGTCAAAGCGTTCATCTGCTTATCCTCCTGCCGCTGATGTTACTTCAATCACGCTCCCCCGGACAACCCCATTCAGAGAGCGAATACTTGCCTCGACGCCTCTCGTGACATATTCTTGTCATATGGACGCTGGAAAGAAATACTGCACCTGGTGCGGGAAGCCGCTCACCACGAAGACGGAGGACGGCCGCGTAAGGCTGTACTGCGAGGACGAGCAGAGGTATCTCTACGAGAACCCCGTCCCTGCCTCCACTGCCGTCCTGTTTGACGACAAGGGCAGGATACTACTGGTGCTGCGCAACCGCGAGCCGGGCTGCGGCGAGTGGTCGCTGCCGGGGGGATTTGTCGAGAACGGGGAGAGCCCCGAGGACGCGGCGAAGAGGGAGCTGCTGGAAGAGACCGGCCTTTCAGCTCACGGCCCGACACTGATAGACGTCATCTACCAGGAGAGCGTCTTTTACGGGACATGCCTCCTGATCATCGGGTATCTCTTTGAGGGATTTTCAGGGAATCCTGTCGCCGGAGATGACGCGGATGACGCGAAATTCTTTGCCATCGACGACCTGCCGCCGCTCGCGTTCGAGAGTCACAAGGTAATTGCGAAGAAGGCCCTTGCTCTGAGGGGTTAGATCCGCCACCTGTCGAGGTCTTCATCCGTAGCCGGAGCGACATCCATCTCACTTACATCTTCACCGTTCGTGATCGTCACCTTGACCTGGGGTTCGCGCTTACCGTCGCTGTATCTCGCCGTGACAGCCGCGGCCCGCAGGATATCCTCATCTGTGGGATCACCGATCATTATGGTGATGGGGCCGGGCTGGTCGAGGGTCGTAAGCTGGATGTTCCCTCCCCACTCCTTTTCGAGGTAGTCGTTCTCCAGTTCGTGCCTGCCGACCACTATCTTCACTCCGTCTGAAAGACGCAGATGCCTCCCCATCGAAATGATGACAGTGTCTTCACATGTAATGGCCGTTTCACTGTGGCTCATGAAGTCGTTGTACTTGCGGGCGTAGTTTTCGTCGGTCAGCGTGCATCCGCCTGCCGGTGTGGCGTACTCCCCTATCTCGAGCTCTTCGGCGAGTGCCATCTGCCTCTTCCTCGTTCTTCCCTGGATGTCGAGCAGCTTTTCCCTGTCGACCAGGCCCTCTTTCTCGGGCTCTGTGGCGGCGAGGAGCTTCGCGCAGAGGGGCCTGAGGAGTTTTCCTGAAAGTCCGCTCTGTTTCTCGACCTGCTTCATCGCTCGCAGGTGCTGCGACATCGGACGCTGGCCAAGGACCTCACCGGTGAAGATGAAATCGAAGCCTTCTGCTTCCATGATCTCCTTCGCCTTGCGCAGAAGAAAGATGCGGCAGTCTATGCAGGGATTGATATTCTTGCCGTAACCAAATTGCGGAGTCTTGAGCACATCGAGAAACTCCTCGGAGACGTCGATGACGCGGACGGGGATGCCGAGCTTCTCCTCGAGCGCTTCCTTCTTCTCCGCGGCTATCTCCGTAAACGACATCTTCCCGCAGACTCTCTTTCTCAGCGAGCCGGCGCCGAATCCGTTGAGAAAATGCAGGCCGAGGATATCTACGCCGAGTTCCTTGAGGACCGCGACGGCGAGCAGACTGTCCAGTCCGCCCGATATCATCCCTAGTGCTCGCACTTTCTTTTCCATGACATGGAGGGTAAGACTATGCACGCTCTTTTGCAAGGGCTCGTCTGTATCCCTCGCAGAGGAGGTTGAATCCAAGGCAGGTGATGAAGATCATCAGTCCGGGCGCAAATGCTGCCATAGGGGATGTGCGCAGCGTCATCCAGGCACCGTGCATCATGTTTCCCCATGTAGGTACGGGAGGCTGTACGCCGAAGCCGAGGAAACTCAGGGCGCTCTCGACGAGCATCGCGCTGGCAAGCCCGGCCGCAGCCGCTACAAGGACCGCTCCTGAAGCTTGAGGGAGCATATGGCGGAAGATGATCCATGGCCCCGTCGCACCAGCGGCTCTAGCCGCCTCGACGAAGCCCTCCTCCCTGATCTGCCTGAACCGGGAGCGTACTATCCTCGCCGTCTCCATCCATGATGTGCCGCCGATAAGAATCGGGATAAGCCAGATCTTCCCTCCCGCCGCAGAGGCGGCGATCAGCATGACGAGAAATATCGGAACAGAGAGAAAGAGATCGATCATCATCGAAACTGTCCTGTCGACCGGGCCCCCGATCCATCCTGCCGCTCCTCCGAGGATTATCCCGGTGATCAGCGCCACGGCGACAGAGAGGAAGGCTACCATCAGTGTGAACCTGCCACCGTGCAGGAGCCGCGTCATGACGTCCCTTCCCAACTCATCGGTACCGAGCGGATGAGATGCCGAAGGGGGTGACGAGATATTATCGAGATCTATCGCGTCCCGGTCCCAGGGGCCGAGCAGCGGGGCAAGTGCCGAGACCGTTAGTATCAACACAAGCATAGTCGCCGGCCAGAATACAAGGCGGCTTACGGGAGATCCGGGACGCACCGATATAGATGTACTCCGTATCATCGCGCCTCCTCTTCCGCCGGCCTCGTCCTCGGGTCGAGGATCATGTTGAGAAGGTCACCGGCCATATTCATCAGTATGATCAGTATCGAAGCAATCACCACTATCCCGAGCACCCTCGTGTAGTCCTGTCTCTGGAGCCCCTCGAAGAAGAGCCTGCCCATGCCGGGCCATGCGAAGACTGTCTCTGTTATCACAGCTCCGGTAAAGAGGGCGGGGATCTGCATCGCGAGGACCGTCACGGCGGGAAGAACCGCGCCGCGCAGGGCATGCTTCAGAACGACCGTCCGTTCCGTCAGCCCCTTGGCTCTTGCCGTCCTTATGAACCTGCCGTTCAGCGAATCGATGAGACCCGACCTGAGGTACCTGCTCCAGGTGGCGAGCCAGGCGATAGACAATACCGATGCGGGAAGTATAATGTGACGGATCCTGTCGGCGATGGTGACTCCCTCACCGGAGGCTCTCCCTCCTGCGGGGAGCAGGCCCAGCTTTATCGCAAAGATATAGATCGCAAGAAGCCCGAGCCAGAAGACCGGCACTGAGA
Organism: uncultured bacterium; assembly: GCA_964457905.1. GTDB lineage: Bacteria > Krumholzibacteriota > Krumholzibacteriia > Krumholzibacteriales > Krumholzibacteriaceae > JAUWCL01. Next base: position 3,722 of record CAYWGA010000071.1, read on the forward strand.
TACCTGCGGTAGTTATCACGGTGAAGAGCCCGTCTGTCCTGTCTCCTCCGCGGATGGCAGAGAGGATAGCCAGAAGACCCCCCGCAGCGATCGCCAGTATCAGCGCGGCACCCATCAACTCGAGTGTGGCGGGGACCCGCTCTGCTATCATCGTCCTGACCGGACGTCCGGTCACATAGCTCTTGCCGAAATCGAGCCTGAGGAAGACCTGCCTGGACCACATCAGGTACTGCACCGGCAGCGACCGGTCGAGGCCGTAGTTTTCCCTGATACGCGCCATGTCCTCACCTGTCGTCTTCGGGTTACCCGAGACGACTCCTGCAGGACCACCCGGGGCGAGGTGCAGCAGGGCGAAGGTGACTATAGACACGAGCACGACCAGCGGCACGACCAGAGCAAGTCTCTTTATGATGCTCGATCCCATCGTTCTCCTCTATCTCGACGGGAGAAATACAGTCTCTCCCGCTTCAGGTATCTTTGTCTCTATTCCGAGGTCCCGCACGAATCTCGCGGACAGAGCTTCTGACTGTTTCGGTTCACCGTGGACGATAAACGCGCTTTTCAGTCCATCGATCGACCTGACCCATTTCACCAGTCCATCCTGGTCAGCATGGCTCGAGAATTCGCCGAACTTTTTTATCTTCAGCGCGGGAGAGATCCATACCTTCTTCGTCTCTCCATCTTCCCGGTATCTCAGGCAGACGGTACTGTCGCCATTGACGAGTTTTCTGCCCACCGATCCGTATGACTGCCATCCCACGATGCAGAGCATGTTCTTTTCATCATCGGACATCCTCGCCAGGTGGCGAGGTGAGTTGGCGAACCGGAGGTCCCCGCTCGAGGATATGAATATCGTCGGCCTGTGGTCGCGGCCGTGGACCTTTATCGAGGTCTTGCTCTTGACTTCCCTGTGCCAGGACTTCTTCAGGATCTCGTCGCCGTAAATCGAATGGGCCGTTTCTGAAAGGTCATCAGGATGGTTCCTGAAGACATCGCTCACCTTTTTCGCTGTCGGACTGTCGGAATAGATCTCTGTGCCTGCCGGAATCGTCCCGTCGCCTATGAACATGTCGAGCGCGGCGATGACCTCCTGCGTCCTTCCCAGCGTGAAGGCAGGGATAAGGACATCGCCGCCTCCCTTGAGAGTAGAACCTACCAGCCTGCCGAACTCCCCGTACCTCTCATGGAGGGTCTCACCCGGGAAGTAGTTTGATTTTCCTCCGTACGTCGATTCAACGACGACATATCGCGCCGGTGATGGATCGGCCAGTTCGGGGAGGAGTATCGCTCCACCGGAACCGAGATCGCCCGAAAAGATGATGTCCGCCGTTCTGTGCCCTGTATCGATCTCTATCTCCACGAAGGCGGCGCCGAGCAGGTGCTGAGCTGTCCTGAATACAAAAGTCGCCGGGCCTGCCATTATCTCCTCATTGAATGAGACGGGCCTGATGGCCGCGAGCGACCTGTTGAAATCTTCTTTGCTTACCTTGTTGCGGTCAAACGACCTCGACATCTTCATCATGATCGGTGCGAGCTCCGCAGTCTCGGGTGTGCAGTATATCTCGCCGTCGAATCCGGCAGCGAAAAGAAGCGGGATCCTCCCGCAGTGATCTGTGTGAGCGTGCGTAAGTATCATGAACGAGACCGAGGCCGGATCGTCGGGCAGGATATCGTCACCGTTCTTGCCGAAGGAACCGCAGTCCACGAGGAATGAGGTGCCGCCGCCCGAGACGAGCGTGCAGGAGCCGCCGACTTCCATCGCCCCGCCGAGAAATGTCACTTCAATACCCTCATCTTCGCCGCGCCGGCGGAGAAGGTAAAGGGCAGCGACCACGAGGGCGACTACGACCAGGATGGTTATAAACCTGCGCCAGCCGTTCATCGTGTCGCTCCCGGGTTGCCGGGCAGTCTCCACTGCGCGGCGTTCCACGTATCGCCCGACTGGGTCGGGTTCGGTCTGTAGTTTTCAAGCGCCGCCGGCATCGCGTCGAGCTGGGTCACCCAGAGAAGGGGGATCACGGGCAGCTCTTCAGCGAGTATCCGAGCGACCTCATCGTATATCTTCTTTCTCTCCGTAAAACCGACCGTCGCGCTTCCCTTCGAGAGAAGGCGGGTCAGTTCGTCGTGACTGAATCTCGAGTTGTTCTGTCCCCTCGGAGGGAAAAAATCACTCGAGTAGCTCCCCTCCTTCGTCGAGGGGTCGGGAGGTGTAAGGAATGCATAGAGGGCCAGATCGAACTCTCCCCTCTTCAGCACTCCGCGGTCGTCCCAGCTGGCAAACATCACTGTCGGATGATAGTTCTTTATCTTAAGGTCGATACCGACCGAGGAGAGCTGCTTCTGCAGGACGATCTCCGTCCTCTCCCGGCTCGCCCTTCCAGCGGTCGATGTAATCTTCATCTCGAGGCGTTCGCCGCCGCGTTCCCTGATGCCGTCGCCGTCGGTGTCTTTCCAGCCCGCTTCATCGAGGAGCTCCATCGCTTCCTGCGGGTCGTACCTCAACGTACTGATCCCGTAGTCATTATGATACGGCGAGTCAGGATGCTCGTCACTGAACGCCGGTATCCATACACCGTTGTATATCTTCTCCGAGATCTCACTCCTGTTTATCGCTATCGCGATAGCCCTTCGTACTCTTTTATCCGAGAGTATCGGGTTCTCACAGTTGACGTCGAGGTGCTCGTTGAACAGAGCGGGATTCCTGTAGACGATGGTCCCTTTCAGGTCGTCTGACAATGTGAGCAGTTCGTCCGGGGCGTTGTCTATCCCCATGACCGAGCCTGTCTCGAGCTGCATGAGGAGCGCGTTCCCGTCCGGAACGAATTTTATCGTGATCTCGTCGAGGAAAGGGCCTTCCCCGTAATAATCATGGTTGGCCCTGAAGGTCATGTGCGATCCGGAGACCCACTCGTGGAATACGAAGGGGCCGGAGCCGACCGGAGCGCTGTGGAACGGATCGGACTGGAACCCCGCACCGAGCGCGCCGGCGAGAAGATGCTCGGGAAGTACCGATTCATCGTAGAAGCAGTCGCCCGCGAAGTTCGCGTATACCTCGGAAAGTTTGAAGATCACTGTGTAAGGATCGGGGGTCTCGACGCTCTCGACGATATCCCATCCCTGCCTCGTCTCGACATTGATGTCGGGATGGATCATCACCCGGTACGAGAACTCGACATCCTTCGAGGTCACCGGAGTACCGTCGTGCCAGGTCGCGTCCTGCCTGAGATGATATGTGTAAACAAGATAGTCAGCCGAGATGCCGCCGTTCTCCAGTGTCGGGATCTCTGTGATCAGGTCTGGGATGAGCTGCATCGTGTCGTCATGCTTGACGAACTTGCTGAAGACGAGGTTGCACACGTAAACGATAGCGACCATCGAGTTGACAGCTTCGTTGAGGATCTCGGGCTCCTGCTGCATCCCGATGACGAGTTTCCCGCCGCCTGTGGGCTGGTCGGCTTTCTCGCCGCCACATCCGCAAAGGGTTATCAATAATGCTGTTAATATTAACGAAGTGATCGCTTTCCGCTGGCGCGGCATACCGGTCTCCTTCCGGAACGACTGTCATTGTCTCAATATCGAGCGTGTACGGCTCATGAACAGAGTTATCCGGAAGCATTTATTGCATTTAGCATGCCAGAGAGCGAGTCAGTCATAGATGCGCGCAAACTTCTCCAGGGGCAGCCTCTCGGGCCGCTCTTCCTCAGCTTCCTTCTGCCCCGGTGAGAGTTCAGGATCTATGCTGTCGGCGAGTTTGCCGATTATGATCAGAGTGATCACGGTCTCTTCTGGTCCCAGGTCGAAGGCCGCCTTGACCATCTCCTCATCGAACCCCGCTATAGGATGGGCGACAAGCCCGAGTTCTACGGCCCTGAGGAGGATATGCGCGGTGGCCATCCCCGTGTCGAAGAGGTGGTACTCCCTACCGGCTACGACACAGTCGTCCTCGGGCTTCGAGTGTACGGCGATTATCATGGAGGCGTTCTTCGCCCATTCGTTCCCCTTCGCGAGAGCGTCGTACATCTTCGCAAGCTTCTCGCCACCGGCAGCGAACTCATACCGCCACGGCTGCTTGTTGTAACACGACGCCGAAAGCGAGGCGCACCTGGCCAGATCCTCGATCGTCTCCCTCTCTATCGAGACGGGTGCGAGCGAGCGCCGGGCCCTGCGGGTTTCAATGGCTTCCTTGACATCCATGAGGAGCCTCCTGTCAGATATAAGCGTGAAGTCCGCCCAGGAAAAGATTTCCCAGGAAACTGAACAGTATGATTACCAGCCCGACGATAGAGGCAATGGCGAGTTTCTTCCCCTTCCATCTCCCCCTCGCGTTCTGGTGAAGGACAAGTGTGTAGTAGAGAACTATCACGAGCGCGCCGGTCTCTTTCGGATCCCAGCTCCAGAACCTGCCCCATGCGTTCCTCGCCCAGATTGCACCGGCGAAGATAGCGCCGATGAAGAAGAGCGGATAACCGAAGCGTATCGCTCTCGAGGTCAGCTCCTCGAGAACTTCCTTCGATGGCAGCATGCTGCTGCGCCCCGGCGTCTCTTTCCTGAGCAGGTACATCGTTCCGGAGCCTGCCGCTACGAGGAAGGCCCCTTCGGAGATCGCCGCGATCGACACATGGATATAGAACCAGTAGCTCTGCAGAGCCGGCATAAGCTGCTTTGAAGCCTCTTTCGGAAGCATCGAGGCGATTACCATGACGACTATCAGGACAGGCGCGACAAAGACGCCGATCGACATCTTTTTGTAACGCACGAGGAATATCACGAATGAAAGGGCGATCACCCAGGCCATCGTCACCGAATACTCGTACATCGTTGAAAAGGGCGGATGCGTCGTTATCCACCATCTCGCACCGAGGCCAATTGTGTTGAGCGCAAGTCCACCCACGAAGAGGACTGAGGCGAAGACACCCACCTTGCGGTTTCCGCCGGCTGTGTGAATAGCGAAGAGGATGAACGATCCGAGGTATAGCCAGAAGGCGCCCCAGAACATGGCGATGTCTACCGTTGAACTCAAGATGCACTCTCCTTTTCGATCGCCGCGGTGACCTCCCTGCCGATCCTCTCGATCTGATCGCTGAACGCTACCTTCCACCTTGCCGTAACCCCGACTACGGTGATGCCCGTTCCATCGATACTGCCATGTACTACCCTGTAGTCGTACATGTAAAGGAGCAGCAGGCCGGCCGATGCGAGTATCATCCCCGCCAAAAAGAGTCCGGCCCCGGGGTTACTCGTCAGTTCGAGCCCCGTGTAATAGACCGGTTCGACATCTTTCAGCAGGACCGTATCAAGACGGTCGAACTTCGTTCCGAAATCGGGAAACATCAGGAATGCCCAGCCCGAAGTGCGACCACCCGGGCCAGCGAGGATTATCTCGAGCGCCGGATTGTTCATCGCTCCGCTGACCGATCTTGGCCCGCTTTCCGTCATCCTGAAATCAGGAAAGAACCTCCCCGTGGTCACCGACAGTTCGGTGCCGGGAACTGATTCGGTCGAGTTCTGTTTCAGTGTCAGTACAACCGGTTCCGCCATGCCGGGAGCCGACACCATGATCTTCGCCCATTCGAATTCGTTCTCGGCGAGATAATACGAACTCTGATATATGCTGATCCCCTTGTATCTCAGGGGATGATTTACCTCTATCTCCGCCGATGCTGAAGCGACGCCTTCATCGTCCACGACCGTCACCGTGGTGACGTAGTCGCTCACCTGCATCTTACCCACCATCAGTATCCTGAACTCGTCTATCCTCAGGGCGACATCCCGTCCGGCAAGGGGAAGAACGTCTCCCCTCCGACCGTAGAGTATCTCGCTGCTGCCGAGCCTGCTTCCCAAAACGCTGCCGACTGTGATCACAAGCAGGCCGATGTGGAAGATGAGGTTGCCCAGGTGGCGCAAGCGGCCGCTTGCTGCGGCGAATACAGTCGAGCCTCCGTCATCGCGCGACGCGAACTTGTATCCGCGCGAGCGGAATACCTTCCTTACTGCTCCGAGGATATTTCCGACAGATTCTCCCGATATTTCTGCAGGACTGCCGAATTTCTTCCCGTAGTGCGTAATGGGGTCCTTCTCGTCCTTCCACTCCGCCGACTCTCCGAACGGTATCGAGAATCCAGGGGCGCCGTCCTTTCCCTTCGCCGGTTTCCGGGGCACCGTCACCCGGAAACTCTTCATCGCCATCCCCCTGGCCCTCGTAGCAAGGCAGAGAAGGAGTACGACGAAGAAAAGGGCCAGGACACCGCTGAACCAGAATGAATGGAAGGGATCGTAGAGCTTGAAGCCCTCTATCAGGCCCAGTGCGCTATCGCCCCACTTCTGCCTGAAAAACTCTCTCCTGAAAGGCAGGTCAGGAGGAAAGAACTCGGTCATCATCCATCCCGCGGCGCAGGCGCCGAGCAGGATCGATATCGTCACTACAGCCGTCTTCTGGCTAATCAGGTGGCGTTTACCCTCTTTTTTTACTGGTGTGTTCTCTTTTTCTTTTGCCATGCATCGGATTGTATATGAAGAATGATTCTCTGTCAGTAAAAACACGTCTTGAAAGGAGTTTACTAAGGGCTGTCTTCAGGGTTATATAAACAGTGATATGAAAAACAATACTATCAGGAATGCTGCGGCCGCGCTGGTCCTGCTCCCGCTTCTCGCCGGATGCGGCGAGAAGTCGAGCATCGATATGACGAGAGGATCATTCGACAGGATAGCGGAAGACGCTGCCTCGCTCTATACCGAGATCCATCCGCTTCGCGCATCGAGGCTCGGCATCGAGAGCGCTGATTCAATACTCTTCACATTCTCTCCCGAAGAGATAGAGCACGTACTGATCACGATCGACACACTGAAGGCCGCTGTCTCGACCCTCGCGGCGGATGATCTGGACGAGGACAGGATCGATGGATGGACCCTGCTCAGTGACTGGATGAAGGGTGAGACCTTCGTATTTACACAGTCGCGCACATGTCTCGACAACCCACTTCTCTTCTCCTGGATGATCGAGGAAGCGCTGATGGGGATCCCCACGCGGCCGTATCCGCCGACAGACGGTGAGCGGCATGCCTGGGCCGTCCGGATCAGCCGCCTGCCGGCACTGGTCGAAAACGCTTCGACCTTCCTCCGGAAACCTGGAGGAATCCATCTCGAGGAAGCGGCAAAACAGCTTTCATCTCTCACGGCACGGATGCCGCGCCTTACGCGGCTCGTGGAAGAGCGTTACGGCGGCCCGGTGGCCGAACTCGATGAGGCCCGGGAAGCCCTGCGAACGTACAGGGAGAGGATTGACGCCCTTCGTAATATCAGAACGAGCAGCCGGCAGATAATGGGTATGGAAGAACTCTCGAGGATCTTCCTCTATGGAGAGCATCTCGACTTCGACCAGGCCAGGATGGTCAAAGAGGCCGAGAAGATAATGAGGCGCCTTTCCAGGCAACTCGCCCCCAAAGATGTCGCTGTGAAATATGAGGGGACGGAACAGGTCACCGTGTCGGTCGATATGGCCGATTCCCTCCTCAAAGGGATCGACGAAGGAATCGCGGCGAGACGGGCCTTCGGCATGAAGAACAGTCCGCACTCACCCGTCGCGGGATATGAAGAGTTGTGGAAACCCCTGAGACTGCCTGTAAACCCCTGCCTCTGCATCCCAGTCATCCCGGAAAGGGACATTTACTGGGCCTTCGAGCCCGGGGAAAAGGGTTCTTGTGTTCCTTCTGTCTTCGTTCCCGACGGACGGGAATATTCTCTCGACCAGCTGAAATACGATCTTCTGCTCACCTCATCGCTGATGTCCGCGCCTGACAGGTCGATGTGCGGGGACAAGTCACCGCTGAGAAAGATTTTCGGGGTGGAAACGTACAGATACGCATGGAAAGCACATAATTCGACCGACCTCACCGCGCTGATCCCGGAGCGGAGGATGCAGCTTACGCGGATCCAGACCGAGGAACGCGTTGCGGCGATAGCCAGGATGGTCCTCGTATTCCGGCTTCATTCCGGAAAATACACCACCGAGGCGGCCAGGGAATATCTTGGAGAAGTGACTCCCTTCGACGGGGCAAGGATAGAGGATGAGGTCATAATGGCATCGGTCTCCCCTGCAGCCGCGCTTGAAGGGATAGCCTTCATGACGGCCGAATCGATGGTCAAGAATGCGACGATCGACCGCACCGGAGGAAAACCGCGCGAGAAGACCAGGAAACTTCTCCTCGACTCAGCGGGGATGCCGCCCTATCTGCTTCTGATGAGGACGGCCCCCTGAAACATATCCGGCGCAGTTTCGTAAGTGATATATATACGGAGGTGTACTATGAATCGAACGAGGATCTTCGGCGCTGCCGTGGCGGCGCTGCTACTCTTGACGTCACTCCCCGCCATCGGCGGAGAGATCGAGCGTGATTTCAACGAAAGCTTCGACGTTAAGCCCGGCTCCATGCTCAGGCTCAGGCACGGTGACGGAGATGTCACGATAACGCCCTGGGACAAGGATGTCATAGAGATATCCGTCCACTACCATGCCGAACGCAAAGGCTTCGGGGACGACTCGGATATGGATTTCGACGTCGAATTCGTCGAGAAGAACGGCGTTATAGAGGTAACAGGCAAAGAGCCCAAGAGTATGTTCATGGGCCTGCTTATCTTCATACTCAACGAATACACATACACGATATCCGCTCCCCGGTATATGGAGCTCGACCTTCAGGGTGACGACGGGGATATAGAGATAGAGAAGTGGAGCGGTAAGATCGAGATAAATATCGATGACGGCGAGATCAACATGTACGAATGTGAACCGAAAAAGACGAGGATCAGGTCCGCTGACGGCGACGTCACACTCGCCGGGCATTCGGGCTCGCTCGATATCATCGGCGATGACGGGGACATCGATCTCAACCGGTGCAGGTTCACCGAGTGCCGGATCCAGCTGTCCGACGGCGACATCAGGGTCCGTGACTCGGAGGGTGATTTCTACATCGAGCTCGATGATGGAACGACCGAGCTCCTTCGAATAAAGACGAACGTCATGGATCTCAAGTGCGAGGACGGGGACTTCGACATCGAGCTGCTCAAGACGGGTAGCCTCGACATCGAGATCAAAACAGACGACGGGGACATAGAGCTGGGCCTGCAGAAAGGTATTTCAGCGTCGTTCTCGATAGACGTCGATGACGGCAGGATACGCACCGACCTCTCTTCTGCGACAGATGTCCAGGAGGGAGAAAGCTGGATGTCCGGGAAACTGGGCAAAGGAAAGGGAAAGATCAGGATCCGCACCAATGACGGATCAGTGACACTCCGCGAGCTCAGGTAGGGAGCCGGCGGATTCCCCCATAGACAGGGCCCGCGGGAGACCTTTCGATCAGAAAGGCGCCCCGTCGGCCCTGTATTCTATCTTACCCGCAAGGACAGTCGCCAGGATCTCTATCCCCGGGATCTCGCCGGGGTCCACTTTCATGATATCCGAGCCGAGGATCGTCAGGTCGGCAAACTTGCCCTTCTCTATCGATCCCCTCTCATCCTCCTTGCCCGTTGCCCACGCGGCGTAGAGGGTATAGGCCATGACAGCTTCTTCAATGGTAAGCCGCTGCTCCGGGGCCCATCCATCCACCGGCGTTCCGTCCGGGCGCTGCCTCGATACGGCCGCGTATATCCCTAGCAGGGGATCTATCGGTTCGACCGGGTAATCGGAGCCACCGGGGATCCGTGATCCGGCGTTGATCAGTGTCCTCCACGCGTAGGCTCCCTCGATCCTGTCATTCCCTATCCTGTCAGGCACCCACGGCATGTCCGACGTGCAGTGGATGAACTGCATCGATGGGATCACTCCGAGTGCGGCGAACCTGTCGATATCCTCAGGTGACAGGATCTGCGCGTGCTCGATCCGATGCCTCAGGCCCTGGCCGGGCAGTTCCTTGAGCACCTTCTCGTAGATATCGAGGACTGTGCGGTTCGCCCTGTCCCCTATGGCATGTGTCGCTACCTGAAACCCGCTTTTGTGGCAGGCGAGGACCTTTTTGTAAAGGATGTCCGGATCGGTGACTATGATGCCCCTGTTCCCCGGATCGTCCGAGTAATCCTCGAGCATCGCGGCGCTTCTCGCTCCGAGCGAACCGTCTCCATAGAACTTCACACCGGCAAGCGAGAACATACCGTCGGCGAAATCGTCGACCGGCCCGGCAGCGAGAACGGAATCGAGATCTGCCGCGTCTCCATCGAAATAAGCCGTTATCCTGAAGGGAAGCTCACCTGCTTCATACAGTTCCCGGTAGATACCGGCGGTCGCGCTCCCGATACCCATCTCGTGCGTCCCTGTCAGGCCGACGGCGAGACAGGCCTGTGCGGCCGAGATCATCAGCTCTTTCTTTTCCTTAGCAGTAAGGGCCGGAACGACATTCCGCACGAGCGAAATAGCGTCATCGAGGAGTATCCCGGTCGGTTCTCCGGCGGCATCTCTCTCGATCTTCCCGCCGTCAGGATCGGGAGTATCCGCACCGATACCGGCCACCTCGAGGGCCATCGAATTGGCTATCGCCGCGTGCCCACACACCCTCGTGAGCAGTACCGGGTTCTCGGGACTGACCTTGTCGATATCACTTCGGTGGGGGAACTCCATCTTCTCCCAGTCGTTCTGGTCCCATCCCCTGCCTGTTATCCAGCGGCCCCTGTGAGTCGCGGCGGTCTCTTTCTTCACGCGGTCCTGTATCTGTGCTATGGAGGCCGTCCCGTTGAGGTCGAGCGCGGCCCGGCTTGCCGCGTATCCGACAAAATGAGCGTGCGCGTCTACCAGGCCGGGGATGACGGTCATGCCGTGAAGATCGAATTTTTCCGCTTCTATTCCGGCGATATTTACAGCCTCTTCACTGGTTCCGACGTAGAGGATCCTTCCATCTTCGACGACGACCGCCTTAGCGAAAGGCTCGCTTTCGTTCATCGTGTATATAAATCCGTTGTAGAATACGGTCTTCGCCGTTTCTTCCCGGGCACTGTCTTTCATGACACACCCCTGGAGGACAAGAATCGACACCGCGAACAGGACGATAGCTCTGCGCATGATCCGCTCCTTTTTTTTTCGGGATCGACAAAATCGCTTAAGATGATCAGCGATGCATCTTTTTGATTGAGCCCCAGCTCGACTCCTTCACTGCGGTACCCGTGCATCCGGGCGACTGGGTGAACGCTCCCACGTCGAAGCCGCAGGCGTTGTTCTCCGCCCAGCAGGGTGAATCGACGCGAAGATAGTACGGGGTCGGCGAACCGCCGGCTGCATAGCAGAAACTATCATATCCCCGATATACGGTCGAGTCAAAATCGGACGCATGGTGTCTTGCCCGAAACGAGACTTTTCGTTATTATCCATGAAGCGGCTTGCAAGATTTAAACCGTGAGGAACCAGAATGAACGGCAACAGGGAATATCCCGGATTCAAGAGACAGGGCGGCCAGCTCGACAGCGTCGTTACACGCCTGGTCATCGCCAATGTCGTCATCTTCTTTCTCCTTCAGCTTCCCATCGGCAGGCAGTTAATAGCATATCTCGCCCTGACGCCGAGGCTGGTAGTCACCCGCGGCTTCGTCTGGCAGATGCTGACCTACATGTTCCTCCACGCCGACCTCTGGCATCTCGCCCTGAACATGCTCGTCATCTGGATGTTCGGAAGGACCTTCGAGAAGATCTGGGGAGGCACGCGATTTCTCAAGTTCTACTTCGCCTGCGGTCTCGGCGGCGCCGTCTTCAGTTTCCTGTTCGCATTTAATACACCTGTGATCGGAGCATCGGCCGCCGCATACGGGATCCTGCTTGCATTCGCCGTGATGTTTCCGAACCAGCGGCTTCTTCTCGGCTTCTTCATCCCGGTGAAGGCACGGACCCTGGTGATAGGCCTCGCTATATTATCTCTCGTACTGGGTATAAGGGGAGGCGGCAGAATCGCCCATTTCGCCCACCTCGGCGGAATGGGAGCGGCCCTGATCATGATGCGAGGCGAATACCAGTTCAGGCTCTTCAGAAATTTCATCAGGAGCAGGGTCTCAAAGATCCCTATCAAGGTCAGCTTCGACGGGGACAAGCAGACCCCTCCGCCCCCTTCCGGCGAACAGGAATCGGACATGCAAAAGATCAACTCGATACTCGACAAGATCTCGGATAAAGGGTACGAGAACCTCTCCGAAACAGAGCGCCGCATCCTCGAGCAATATTCGGAGCACGAACGCAAGGGCGACGACGACTCCGAGACCATCCACTGACCCTGTTTTTCTCTTATCTTCTTATTCTTAATGGTATTATGTGAGTGTGTGGAGGGGTGCTTTGTTGTATTTCTGAGGTATATTGAGCAGCCGGCATTACGTGAAGAAAACCTCGGTGCCTCCGGGGTTTCGAAACGTAATGCCGGCTGTTTATCTATTCTTCAAGGGATTTAAGAGAGTACGCCAGCGCCTCGGTCTCCTCGGACCCGAGCTCGCGCTCCGCTTCCCCGTTCTTGACCTCGATGGCGTAACCGCGCGTCGAGTTCCTTC
>CAYWGA010000072.1:0-16173 GCA_964457905.1 uncultured bacterium
ATTTTCAAGGAGATCGCGGACGATATCGATGGCGGAGCTCCACCAGAGCGCTCGACGGATCTGAGCGATTGGGCGCGCCAGGGGGTGCTGCTGCTCAACGCCGGCTTGACGGTGGAGGCCGGGGCCGCGGGATCGCATCGGGGTCTCGGCTGGCTTTCTCTGACGGACGATATCATCGCGCAGCTCAGCGCGAGGCGTGACCACCTGATCTTTCTGCTGTGGGGAAAGACCGAGCCCGACGCGGTCCGGTACTTTTTCGTCTACTTCGATACGGACTTCCACTACACACGGCCTTCTTTCCTGTCGATGGTAAGCGTGAGGGAGAACGTACCGCACAAAGGGCACTCCCTCTCCGCCACTATTTGAGATAGAATCGACAGAATATGCGCCCATAGCTCAATTGGATAGAGCGCTTGGCTACGGACCAGGAGGTTGGGGGTTCGAATCCTCCTGGGCGTATTTGGTTCTGGGCCGGTGATCGATGATCACCGGCCTTTATTTTGTAAATAATTATATGGCAAGGGGATATGGAGGCTATTTGGAAGGCTTCTGTTCGTGGAGACCGTGAATACCCTTCGGGATATTCGTGAAGACCTGCGTAATACCTGGAAATATTTTGCGGAATAATCATGAATACCCTTCGGGAATATGTTGCACCTCAACCATATAAACATTAATTTATAAGAGATAACTAAAAAGCACTTGACGGGCGGTATATGCCCGTTGTAGTCTGTTTCCGGGAATTCCCCGTCCGGGAACTCCCGGCTTCTAACAGAAAAACTCACAGAAACGGGTAGCCGTCAACCCACTGGAAAGGGACAGGATATGCTGGAAATCAGGACCCATGGCCGCGGTGGCCAGGGATCGGTGATCGCCTCGGAGATCCTGGCAGACGCTTTTTTCCACGAGGGGAAGTTTGTCCAGGCATTTCCCGCTTTCGGGGTCGAGCGCAGAGGCGCTCCCGTAATGGCATTCACCCGTGCCTCCGAAGGTGAGATCCGCGAGAGGTGCCAGATTTACGAGCCCGATCATCTCGTAGTACTCGACCGCGTCCTTCTCACGACCGTCAATATCACCGACGGCCTGAAAGAAGGAGGCTGGATCATCATCAACACGAACACGGAGATCGAGTGTTGCGAACTGGAGAAGTTCAAGATCGCGACTGTCGACGCTGCGAAGATAGCCCTGAGCCACAGGCTCGGATCGCTCGCAGCTCCGATCGTGAACACCTCTATCATCGGCGCCTTCGCCGGGGCGACAGGCCTTGTCGGACTCGACGCGGTAAAGCAGGCGATCGAGGGCTTTGTGCCGATCAAGAAGGAAGCGAATATGCAGGCGGCAGAGGACGCCTTCAACGAGGTGAAGATCATCTCGGGGAAATAGATCCGGGCCGATGACAGGTCCAGGGCCGCTTAACAGGCCCGGTCCCGTTAAGGGATCAATAAGGCTGGAGGCTGAATGGTCAAGAAAATCGAATTCGCAAGTTACAAGGAGATGCCGATCCGTCCGATGACGACAGGGTCCATGATGTGGAACCTCACCGGATCGTGGCGGAATGTCAGGCCTTTCTATGATTTCAAGACGTCGCCGTGCATCCTCGGATGCCCCACTAACGAGAATATACAGAAGTATATCTATCTCGTTACGGAGGGAAAGCACGAGGAGGCATGGAAGACGATCATCGACAGCAACCCGATGCCCGCTGTGACCGGACGGGTCTGTTTCCATCCATGTATGACCAAGTGTACGCGGGAGGACTACGATGAGGCGGTAAACATCAACGCCATCGAGAGGTCCCTCGGCGACCTGGGTCTCGAGAACGGCGGGTGGATGGAGAAGACGAAGGCATCGAAAAAGGAGAAGGTGGCAGTCGTGGGAAGCGGCCCCGCCGGACTCTCATGCGCCTTCTACCTCGCCCGTCAGGGATACCCGGTAACGCTGTTCGAGAGGGACAAGGCTCTCGGCGGAGTCCTGCGGTGGGGCATTCCCGAGTACAGACTCCCCAACGAGCTTCTCGACAGGGTCGTGGGGCAGATCCTCGACTCTGGACCCATAGAGGTCAAGGCCGGCGTCAATGTCGGTACCGATATCGCTGTCGATCAGCTTGAGAAAGATTTCGGCGCCGTATTCCTCGGTATGGGGCTGATGAGCAGCCGCGGCCTCGGAATGGACGGCGAGGACAAGGAAGGCGTCGAGCCCGGTCTTGAGTTCCTCCGCAGGGTCAACAGCGGAGAGAAGGTAGATCCGGGCGCGAAGGTCGTTGTCGTCGGAGGCGGAAACACCGCGATGGATGTCGCCAGGTGCGCCCTCCGGTCAGGCAGCGAGGTAACGGTCGTCTACCGCCGGACGCGGAACGAGATGCCCGCGATCTCCGAGGAGATCGAGGAAGCTGAGACAGAGGGAGTGGCGTTCCATTTCCTGGCAGCTCCGAAAGCACTCGTGATCGAGGGCGGCAAACTCGTCCGCGGTATCTTCCAGAAGATGGAGCTCGGCGAGCCCGACGATTCGGGAAGGCGCAGGCCGGTAGCGGTAGAGGGCGAGACGATAGAACTCGAAGTCGACAAACTCTTCACGGCGATCGGCGAGCAGGCGGACCTGGAGGGTTTCGACTCCGCGGTCGAGACCGAATGGAACCTCGTCAAGACCGGCGGAGAGACCGGCGATACTTCGAACCCGAAGATCTTCGCCGGTGGAGATGTCGTCACGGGAGCAGCGAGTGTGGTCGAGGCGATCGCGGCGGGCCGCAAGGCTGCCGAGCGGATAGGCCGCATGCTTGTCGGCGAACCCGAGCCTGAGACGGAAGAACCTAAGACCGTCGGCATCGAGGATATGAACACTGACTATTTCACACACTCGAAGAGGAACCTCGTTCCGGGGATCTCCACCGCTGAAGCGAAGAAGGGATTCTCCGAGATAAAGACGGGATTTACTCCGGAGATGCTTGCCGCTGAGGCGGACCGGTGCTTCTCATGCGGTGTGTGCAATTACTGCGATAACTGCTGGGTATACTGTCCCGACGTCGCGATCAAGCGGCACGAGGACGAATATGAATTCGATTACGACTATTGCAAGGGCTGTCTCGTCTGCGTTTTCGAGTGCCCGCGCAACGCCATATCGATACGGGAGGAGGGAAAATGAAGAAGGTCGTCATGGGAAACCACGCCGTAAGTCACGGCGTAAAGGCTTCAGAGGTCAAGGTAATCTCGGCCTATCCAATCACTCCGCAGACCCATATCGTGGAGCTCCTCTCCGAGATGTGCGCGAACGGTGAGCTCGACGCAAAATTCATCAAGGTCGAGTCGGAACACAGCGCGATGGCTGCGGTCATCGGAGCGTCTGCCGCGGGATCGAGGACCTTCACCGCCACATCGTCCCAGGGACTGCTTCTCATGCACGAGATGCTGCACTGGGCCGTCGGGGCGAGGCTCCCGATCGTGCTGGCAAACGTCAACAGGGCCGTCGGCCCTCCGTGGTCGATCTGGACGGACCAGAACGACTCTCTCTCCCAGAGGGACGTCGGCTGGCTCCAGATCTACTGCGAGTCGAACCAGGAGGTGCAGGATACGGTCCCCCAGGCGTTCAAGATCGCCGAGGAACTGCAGATGCCGGTAATGCTGGTTATGGATGCCTTCTTCCTCTCTCACACATATGAGATAGTGGATCTCATCGAGAAGGAACAGGTCCGGAAATTCCTGCCTCCATACAAGCCGGAGATCAAGATCGATACAGCCGACCAGCATTCGTTCGGCAACCTCGCCGGGCCGGAGAACTACATGGAGCTTCGGTACATGATCCAGGAGGCGATGGAGAGGGGCCTCGACGTGATCAAGAGGGTCGACAAGGAATTCGAAGAGGTGTTCGGCCGCAGTTACGGAATCATCGAGCCTTACCGCTGTGACGACGCCGAGACCATACTGGTGACATCCGGCACAGTTGCCTCTACGACGAAGGCCGTCATCGACGAGCTCCGCGACGAGGGGGTAAAGGTGGGGTCGCTGAAGATAAGGGTCTTCCGTCCCTTCCCGATCGAGGAGATCTTCGCGGTGCTGTCAAAGGCGAAGAAGGTCGCCGTGATCGACAGGAACATCTCGTTCGGCGCGCATGGCATCTTCTACCAGGAGATCAAGAGCGCGCTGTACGGACGAACTGACATACCGATCCTCGGCTACATCGCCGGCCTGGGCGGCCGCGACATAACTCCGAAAGTCATCCGCGAGATCGCCGAAAAGGCGATCGGCGACAAGGATCCGGAGAGATATATCAACTGGATAGGGGTGAAGATATGAAAGCGCCGCGTATTCCGATGGAAGAGCTGATGGGCTCCGGGCATCTCGCCTGCCAGGGATGCGGAGCTACTCAGGCTATGAGATTCGCGCTCAAGGCACTCGGTCCGAAGACAGCGCTCACCATCCCGGCATGCTGCTGGGCCGTGATCGATGGAACGTTTCCTCACTCGGCCGTCGATCTGCCGATATTCCATACCGCGTTCGAGACGGCCGCGGTCGTGGCTGCCGGCATCAAGGCGGGGCTCGAGATGAGGGGCGACGAAGAGACGACCGTGATGGCCTGGGCGGGCGACGGCGGGACATACGATATCGGCCTTCAGGCGCTCTCCGGCGCTGCCGAGAGAAACGATGATATCATCTACGTCTGCTACGATAACGAGGCGTACATGAACACCGGTATCCAGCGTTCATCCTCGACGCCTGTAGGTGCATGGACCACGACCACGCCGGTCGACAACTACAAGAAAGAGCCGAAGAAGAACATGATCGATATCATGGCCGCTCACTCGATCCCCTACATTGCCACCTGTTCGGTTGCCTGGCCGGAAGACGTGATCGCGAAGTTCCGGAAGGCGAAAGAGATGAAGGGAACGAGATACATACATATCTTCGCGCCCTGCCCGACGGGGTGGAAGCTCGCTCCCGAGCTCTCGATCCAGATGGCGAGAAGGGCCGTCACCTCGCGTGTCTTCCCGATACTCGAGATCACCGAGCATGGTGAGAAACTCGAGGTCTGGAAGGACTTCGAGCCGACATCGGTCCGTGAATACCTCAAGCCACAGGGGCGCTTCAGGCACCTGAACGAAGAGGAGATCGAAGGGATCGAGAAGGATGTCGAGAGGAAGTGGCACAGGCTGCTGGCCAAGGAAAAGATGATGGCCTCCATCCCCGGGATGGAGTAAGCGTTTTTCAAAAAGGTCAGAGAGCCCCAAGTCTCATGAACATCAAAGGGCCGCTCAGGAGAGCGGCCCTTTTTTTATCGTCCCTATGTGATCATCATATGATGATCAATCGTTGCTGTTGGTCCATTTCCACTGGTGCGGCCAGTTGTTCGTGTTGTCCCTGACCACCGTATGGCACACGTGACAGTTGATGATCCGGTCGGGATCGGCGGTGCCGTGTTTTTCATCGAATTCATGGATGTCATCGACATCACCGCGCGAATCGTCGTGACATACTCCGCAGCTTCCGATCGTCTTCGCTCCGCCCTGGTATTCGATCGGCTGGTAGTTGTCAGCCTCCAGGGTGGAAGGGTACATCGCGTGCGGCGAGTGATGGCACGCGGCGCAGTTGACCGATCCGTGCCCGGTGGCGTTACGGAAGAGAGTGCCGGACGGTTCCAGTTCCGGCACGCCGGTATGGCACGAGCCGCATGACGGTTCGTCAGCCCACGGGACCCTGCCGCCCGTGATGGAGGATGCTACCTCGGCCATGTCGCCGTGGCAGGCCTCGCAGTTTCCATCGGCCGCTGTGTGTTTCTCGCTTCTCATGCACTTCGTGTTTACGCCGGGGTGGCAGTCGTAGCACGAGGCCTCTCTTCCAGCGTGAGCTCCATGCACCGCTTCGGAGAGGTAGAGGCCGGCGCTCCCGGGGCCGACAGTACCGAGCGCCGGGCTGCCGTGGCAGGAGGCGCAGAGGAAGGGGACCGAATCCGCGAGACTAGTCATGTGAAGCCGGTCATGGTCGGCGATCGCGTCTGCCCATGCGTCGGCCCCGTGGCACTTGGCGCAGTTCATCTCATCCGATACCGGCGCGGTAGCCCTCGTTGAGGCGAGCACCGTTCCTTCACCGTCCTTGACCGTGATAAGCGCTATCTGATAGGCGGAGTATTCCGCGGAATCGTTGACTGGGACAAGGGGGATACCCTCGGCTACAAAGTGGTCCGAGGCAGCTTCCATGTGTCCGGAGAGTCCTGTCCCCGTGAGCCCGACATTGTTCGGCGGAGCAGTGAATCCTGGATTGAAGCGGAAGATCTCGTCGGCGTTGTCCCAGAATCCGCCGTACTCTCTCTTGCCGTATGAGAAAGTATTATTCTCTATCGCGAATTCGACCGTAAGTCCGGCCGTGACGACCTTCGGAGGATCGCCCCTCTCGATCACCTGTGCCCACACATTATTATATGGGGGGAGGATGACTGCCTGATTGTAGGTATCGTTGAGGCAGTGCATGCCTAGATCGTTCCATGCGAAGACGACATACTCACCGGTAAGGGTCGACCCGCCGCCATCTTCGCTGGGACTCGTCGAATCGTCCGAGCATCCGGCAAAGAGGATCAGAAGCAGAAAAGGGATAAGGAAGAGGCGGAACATCATTACCTCCCTCGTTTGTGATCGCGCAGGGTCTTTTCTGGAATGAAGACAGGAACAATTCTATACAAGACGTATCAGGATTTCAATCTGATTCAGCGGCCCGGTCCCGCCCGGTCAAGGGCCCGATTCACCGTTAAACCGCTTCGATTTCATCCCTGACGGTATCTTACAGGATTATGAGGAAATTCCCCCGACCTGTTTATTAATGCGGTTTCCTGCTCCCTGTGATGCCCCGGAATGTTGTAATGAATCCTCATTGTTCGTATAACTTCTTTAATAGCAATAGAATATGACAAACGGCACTTCCCCTTTTGCAACGGCTTGTCGCAATATGATACACAGCCGGAAAATCCCTTTTTCGCGAGCGGCGGCGTAACTATTTATCAATATTGCGATTATTTAAAATAATTTTTGCGGCACGGGAATAGCGTATGCCAGTACCGGAGACAAAAAAAGGGGATATCCGCAGACAGCATATTTAGCGGAAAGAAGTGGAAAAAATGAAAACTGAAAGAAAAAACAGAGGATTCACACTGGTAGAGATGATGGTTGCCATCTCGATACTGGGACTTGTTCTGGCAATGGGCGTTCCTCCGGTGGTGAAGTTTCTCAGGCACCACGAATCGAAGGATGCCGCGCATATCGTGATGGGCACGTTGCGGGAAGCCAGGGCCAGGGCGATCCATGAAAAGAACGACTACGTCGTAGTTTTCAACACGGCGGACAATACGATCACCATGATCGATGATGATGGCGGCGGCGGCGGCAACCCTTCGGTTGCGGGATTCGTCGCCACAAATCGTGGAAACGGCCGGGCCGATGCCAGTGAAAGGGTCTTCGGGCCGATCGAACTTCCTACCGGACAGGTTTTCGGCATGATAGCCGGATCGGTGAGTGGGGACGGCGAATATGTGACGAAACCGGTCACTTTCTCAGGCAGCCCTCCAAGGGTCGTATTCTATCCGAATGGATCGACCAACGAGGAAGGGCTCGTCTTTGTAATGCCCGACATCGAGTTCAGGGAACAGGCAAAAGGTACTGACCAGATGATGACCGTCAGAAGGTCAACCGGCACCGTGATTCTAGATAAACCGAATTATAACTGACAGGACCTGGAGGATGCTATGAGACGAAAGATAGCAAATATGGATAACAAGGGTATGACTCTGGTCGAGATATTGGTCGGTATGACGATCTTCGCGGTCGGTCTTCTGGGTATCAGCCGTGTGACCTTCAGCGTGATGCATGCCAACCTTACATCGAAGCATACTGTGATAGCGACCAATCTGGCGCATCAGCGGATGGAACAGATAGTCGGTTCCATCAGGTATTCCTCGATCAATACGAACAACTTTGCCAACGAGGACTATGGAAATATAGGCGGCGGGGCTGAGGAATACGAAATATACAGGAGGACCGTAGCCGTAACTGATTCACTCAACGCTGTCGGCAACAGCGTTATCAAGGAAGTCACCGTACGTGTCGAGTGGCGCGATCGCGGAGGTGTCCGCGATGTCGAGCTCAGATCGTGCATCAGCCGTTTCAAAGATATCAACCTGTAATCGCATGGAGACAATGTCATGAAGAAACACAACAGAAAGAACGGCGGTTTTACCCTGGTCGAGATGATGATCGCGCTGTTTGTCGGCGCCCTGCTGATCATGATCTCGTACAACGTGATGATGGGCCAGAAAAAAGCCGCGGACGCTCAGAACGAATATATCAGCGCGCAGCAGAACGCACGCATCGCCCTGGAGACGCTCGAGAAGGAGATCCGTATGGCCGGACTCAATATCGACGATTTCAACGGGCAGCCTGTGTTCATCGATGCAGCTCCTTACCAGGTCATCTTCAATGCCGATATATCACCCGGCGTTCTTGGTGTACCCGGGATGAACGTAAACCAGGCGGTCAACAGGTCGGATGGAACGCCGTATATCCCCGGAGCGTTCCCCGGCGAGCGTCTCGGCGCTCTTACAACTTACAACAACAATGCCGAGACGATCAGGTACACGCTTGATGTAAACGATGACGGCTCTGTCGGGGTTGCTGACCGGTATACGGAAAGCACCAATCCGAACGATTACGCTGTCTACAGGGAAGAGAACGGCTGGAAGAAGGATGTCGTAGCATATGGGGTCAGGGGACGTGACAACTATCCGGACGGCCAGTTCCCGTATCCTGTATTCTCGTATTTCGGGGATTTCAGCAGCAACGGGACAATAACTCTCTGGGGAGACGGCAACAATGACGGGATCCTCAGTCAGGCCGAAATTGCGACACTGACGCCCGTCCCGGTAGCCCAGCTGGAGCAGATACTCCAGGTCGAGATCACAATCGAGGCTGAGTCGGCGAAGCTGGAGGCCGGTTTCGGCGGTTCGCACAGCACAGCCAGCATGAACAGAGGGTATCGTCACGTGACGATGTCATCGAAAGTGAGGCCGAGAAATGTCGGCACCGGTTCGATGAATCTTCATGCCTGCGGTGATCCTCCGAAATCCCCCAGCAGTCTCTCTGCCAAGGATACTCCGGAAGATGACGGCAGCAGCATAACGCTGACCTTCAACGCTTCGTACGACGAGGAATTCGGCGAAGAGGATGTTGAGAGTTATACGATCTATCGCCGGACGGACGGCGAAAATCAGTGGCTGTGTATCGGCTCGATGCTGCCTAAGCTGCAGAGCGCATACGTCTTTATCGATGACGATCACTCTGCCGGCGGAGCTCCCGAGGACGGGGAGCCTTATGTCTATTATGTTTCCGCATGGGACTGCAGGCCGCAGGAGTCCAATCCTTCGAACACGGCGGGCCCTGTCCTGTCCTTGCCCAACGGACCATCTCCCCCTGCGATCGTACAGGTCTTCGATACTCCGTGTGATGATATCGATGAGATCACAGTCGTCGTGCACAAATCGGCCGATGACCAGGGAGCAAACAATACCATCGCTTTTTACGAGATCTTCCGCGGTGAGGAAGAAGGAGGCGGCACGCTTTCCAAGATGCTGGTCGGCAGGATCACGGCGGATGGTTCCGAGTATTACAATTTCCTGGACAACGAGACCCACAACGTCTCAGGACTGCCTCCTGAGGTTGACAAGTATTATTACTACGCCGCGAAAGCGGTCGAGGCAGGAGACAGTATCAACTCTGTCTCATCCAATGAATCGGATGCTTGCTACTATTCAGGGACGGTATCGAGCTGCAGGCTCAAGACGGTCGAGGACTACCCCGACGATGACGGCGAGTCCCTCTATATCGTCTGGGATAAGTCCCCTTCGGAGAACTGCACCCCGAGCGATGTCTACGCATACGGAGTGAGGCGCAAAGCGATATTCGACAGCGACTACATCGAAGTGGTAAAGATACCGGCAACGATGTCGTCCGAGTACGCCATTGTCGATGACGACCTGACGACAGGTGCAGAGTATACATACTGCATCTATACGTACGGGACGAACAATGAGGAGGTGCCTTCCAACAAGAAGAGCGCCATACCGCTGCGCAACAATGAGATCGAGCCGCCGCAGCACCTTGCCTGCGAGGATATCCTCTGTGAGGCGACCGGTGCGGTCAACGTGACCTTCGAGCATTCACCGCAGGATGTCTCGACAGGCGGCAAGATCACAGATTATTACATCTACCGCATGCGTGAGTTCGCGGCGTGGGAGAAGATCGGGACAATCGAGGCCAACGGTTCCGAGACCTATCTCTGGGTCGATGGCATGGCTGAGAACCCGTCCAATCCTCCTATCATCGGAGAGTACTACTACTACCGGGCCACCTCTTATGATGCAGATGGGGACCGGGAGTCGGCTCCGTCAAACGACGACTATACGATGTCAGACGGAGAGCCGGGTGCTCCCCGCATCACAAACGGATTCGACACTCCGAACGATGCCGGCAGCAGTATTACGGTCATCTGGGACCGGTCGGCGGATGATGGACACTGTACCAACAACGTTATCACGTACAGGCTCTACAGGGCCGAGAGTGAGATCGGCCCGTTCGACCAGGTAGTCGGCGAGCTGACTGCTTCCGGTCAGCTTGAATACGTATTCGTAGATGAACAGATCTACAGCTACAATCCTCCGATCGACGGAATGGGGTATCATTACCTCGTGAAGGCCGTCGAATCGGGCGGGGAGGAATCTGTCAACTCGAACATCTGGGGACCCATTTACTCGATCACCCAGGACCCGGGATCGTATATCGTCTTTGAGGATGATTTCGAATCGGACAAGGGCTGGCAGCATTTCCAGGTCCGTACGCAGGATGACTGGCAGCGCGGGACCCCCGGTGGTAATGGTGACGGTGACATGGGAAGGCCCGATCCGGATCACGCATACTCCGGCACAAACGTCTACGGCAACGATCTCGGCGTTGGCAACTGGAACGGATCGTACAAGAACAATGTCGAGAATACGCTTGTCACTCCTCCCGGCGAACTGAACTGTTTCGGGAAGACCAATCTCGTGCTGCATTTCCAGCGCTGGCTCAATGTGGAGGGGCCGTCGTACGACCAGGCTACTATCGAGATCAGCGTCAACGGCTATGACGGGCCATGGACGCAGATCTGGAGTAATCCGGCCCGGGTCACGGATCAGAGCTGGGTATTCATGGAGATCGATATCTCCGATATCGCTGACGGCAACAGCGACGTGGCGATCAGGTGGAGGCTCAAGACAGACGGAGACAACACCTACGCAGGATGGAACATAGATGATGTTTCGATCAGAGAGAACGCTTCCTATATTCCTTGATCCATCAGGATGGTGATGAACTATGAGTAGTTACAAGAAGATCAGAGGCAACGAGGATGGCGCCGCGCTTGTTATAGTCATCCTGATACTTCTCGCGCTGACCGGGATCGTGATGGGCGTAAGCCAGATCTCAGTCAACGAGACCCAGCTGGCGTCTAACGAGAAGCTCGACAAGCAGGTGTTCTACCTTGCCGAGGCTGGAGCCGAGATAAGCATCAGGCATCTCTCGGAGCTCAGCACCCCGTTTATCGGGACCGGATTGAACAAGGATGAACCGGCCCTGCTTCTCGATAATGTCAAGGTCTATGACCAGGGGACAGTCACGACATATCTCGACCCGCTCGACTCGAATACCGGAAATCCTTCGCGATTCATCGGTGTAACGGTCAGGGCCACACTTGCGGGGACAGGAATGACGAAGGTGCTGCAGGTCAAAGTCGGTCAGCAGAACTTCTCGAGATACGCATACTTCTCGGATATGGAGAAGTCCACCAGCGGTTCGACTATATGGTGGTACTCTAAAGATGAGCTGCACGGCCCCGTTCATACGAACGACCAGCTGCACATTAGCGGTGACCCGAAATTCTTCGAAGAGGTGTCGAGCTGCGCGTCTGACGTAGACTATTACAGCGGAGGCCCTCCGAATGACAATCCCGAGTTCATGGAGGGGTTGACCCTCGATGCGTCGGCGATAGACCTGCCGGTAAATACCGACATGCTGTATGCCGAAGCAGCCAAGCCTGATGGCCTGCAGCTGTCGGGCAATCCCGTGATCATCAGGTTCAGGACCGATGCCAGCGGGAAGCCTTATTTGCAGGTGACAGCCGGCGGATCGACGACCACCAAGTCGTATCCCGCTAATGGAGTGATCTACGTCAACGGCAACGCCCAGGTCGAGGGGACCGTACGAGGACAGATCACAGTCGGCTGCGACGGGGATATCGATGTCATCGACAACCTCGTCTACTACACGGACCCCCGCGTCGATCCGTCGTCGACAGATCTTTGCGGCCTCGTTGCGGAAGGCAACGTAATGATGGCCTATAATACCGCCAACATGGACTCAGCGGATGAGACGGTCATGGCCGCGATAATGGCGCTTGATACTTCATGGGGGGCGAGAAGCTACAGCTCAGGCAGCCCTCGCGGGAAACTGAACGTCTATGGCGGTGTCATACAGAAACAGCGTGGAGCAGTCGGAACGTTCAGCGCCAGTTCCGGAACAACCGCCTCAGGCTACGAAAAGCACTACGAGTATGACTCGAGGCTGATGGATACTCCGCCGCCGGCATTCCCGACGACCGGACAGGTCGAGAAGATCGCGTGGAACGAGATCGATCCGTCGACCGACATCTCGCGGAACTTCTGGTAGACCGGGACTATTCGCGGATCAGCGGATAGACCGCACAACAGTCGATCGATCATGCCCCACTGGACCCGGTCCGGTGGGGCTTTTTCATGTCTCCCCCGGGCCAGGTCCGGCGGGCTGTTCACAATGCGCAGGCAGAGATCGCTGATGTAGATCTTATCTCACTCTTTCTTTTTGAACCTTTTCATATGTTGGTTTCCATAGACACGTTCGGCTTCGAGGCGATTGTGTTTCCCGCAGAGGAGACGCAGGTTGCCCGGTGAATTATCCCCTCCCAGGGCGAAAGGGACGATATGATCTATTTGCAAATCCCATTTAGAATTACATCGTTTGCCATCGGTGCCTTTGAAGGTGCATCTTCCTCCGTCACGCAGGAAGACCTCATCCCGGACCTTTTCGGGAATATTACGTGTCCTGCCTTTCGCCCTTCGGGGATCCGGTTTTTCGCCCTGGCCGGAGTCTCTGATGGTTTTGGACGCTTCCCGTTTTTCCCTCCTGGCTGCTCTGCCCTCAGGGGTGTGACGTTCGATGTATTCATCCATCAGCAGCGTGAAGAGATCCTCGAAACTGATACCCTTGGGATATCTGCCGGAGAGAAGGGCCTTCATACGTTCGAACTTCTTCTTGAACTCGTTGTTCGCGGCGAACTCGAACTTGTACTTTCTGCTGAGCATTACGCGCTCGATCGGCTCATCATGCTGAGTTGCCCGGGTACTGTTGGGGAAATTTTCACTCCCGGCGCCGGGACCGGTACTTCCGGCAGTGAATCCAATGCTCCTGCTCCCGGCGCCGGGAGTGGATGATCCGGATGTATCTGCTGAACCTCTGATATTTGCGGGCTTTTCGGCGGGCTGAGGAACCATGACACATACCGGCCTTACCCTGTCCGGGATCTTCCTGGCCGGCCTGTATCCGGCGACGAGGGCCTCGACCTCACGGGTGGACCTGTTTCTCGTGCCCGCGACGACCTCCCGGAAATTTTCCTCGGTCAGGATCCCGGAGATCAGCGAAAGGG
The DNA here is from genome assembly GCA_964457905.1 of uncultured bacterium. Taxonomy (GTDB): domain Bacteria; phylum Krumholzibacteriota; class Krumholzibacteriia; order Krumholzibacteriales; family Krumholzibacteriaceae; genus JAUWCL01. The sequence goes on from CAYWGA010000072.1 coordinate 13,740, forward strand.
CATAGAGATTAATCTCTCCGTTAAGAAGATGCTCCTCCAGAACGGAGTACTTCGCGAGCGTTCTGGCCGCCGCGATCCTTCGTCCCGCGGCGGACCTCGAGTATTTCATATGCTGCGTGCAGAACTCGAAGAGTGATGAATATCCCCTCGGCAGATAGAGTCTTCTTCGCTCCATCTCCATGAGGTGCCGGAGTACAGCAGCGAGAAGATTGCGTTCCTTTCCCCTGAGGGATTCGAGCTGTCTGACCAGTCTGTTGTCTGAAAGAGTGCCCAGAGAATCGAGCCGGATTGATCCATTCATACTTCCTCCTCCCGGAGTCCACCCATCACGCACCTGCATTATAGCACGGGATTGCAGGAAGGTAACAGAAGAAGGTAGAGACGCGTTCCGGGGCATAGACGGGGGGATTAGATGGCCAGCCTGCTGAACGGCCCTGTCCCGGCATCCATGGGGCTCTGAGGGGCACCCGGTGATTCAATCCAGACAGGCTGAAAAAAGCACGTAAAATGCTGTCAAAAAAGAAATTAATTAAGATATACGACTTATCCTAAAACTGGCTGGAGGCAGGCTGTTCCATGTCGGTCAGATGAGGGTGCGAGAGGGGGCAGAGTGGCCGCAGGGCACCGCACAGCCGGTCCAGGGCCCGGGAACGGTCGCGCCCGATACGGATTGACAGCGCGATAATCACACTGGTATCTTTCAGAGCGTAAAAAAGTCCTTCAACAGAAACGTGGAGTGAGAGATGAAGAAAATAGCATTACTTCTGATAGCGGTAGCTGTTTTTGGCCTGGCTGGATGTAAATCACAGCACCCGGCGAGCGTGACGGTCGAACCCGATTTCAATCCGGGAGAGTACACTACGATATTGGTCGTACCGACGGTAAGTACGATAACAAAGGGCGAGGACCCGAAACGCGAATCTGAGAGGATCCCCAACAGGACCCTGTGGGAGCTGGTCTCGGAGAGATATGACTACAAGTTCCTTTCACCCGAGCAGTTCAGGATGGTTGTCGCGAAGGCTGGTCTCGGAGACAGGAATGAGGAATTCAAGGAGAAGTGGAGCCGTGATCATGTGGTAGATCTGGATCTCTGCAGGGCCATAAAAGCGGAGCTCGACGTCGACCTGCTGATGGTCCCGGTCGTTTATCTCTGGCACAAGGATGAGACCGACTACCGCGAAGCGGCAGCGGCATCGGTAACGCAGGTAGGCATGACCCTGAGCCTGATCGATCCAATGACAGGAACGGTCGTCTGGGATGCCTCCGATGAGAATTACAGGGAATCGGTGCGCAGTGAAGGAGACAGGATCCAGTCTTCATCGGCCGGCATCGACAGAAGGGTTTCAGGGACTTCGGTCACGGGCGGCGATATCTACTCGGCGCCGCCGTTCGACGATGTGGCGGTGCTCGTCCTTGAGGCACTCGTCAGTGCGATACCGGAGCGGACCGACTATTAGCGGCCCGGCCATTTATCGATGCAGTGGATCATCGACTCTATGGATGACGCGTCAGTATGGCACTGAGAAATAATCCGTTCGATGAAAGATAGATCCGATGGACGAGAAGTGGATGAAGGAAGCTCTCGCCGAAGCGGCGCTTTCCCTCGAGGCAGGCGAAGTTCCCATCGGTGCCGTGGTAGTCCTCGGTGATGAGATCATCGGTCGGGGACGCAACGAGGTAGAGGCTAGGAAGACGGCGACCGCTCATGCCGAGATCCTCGCGATAGACAGCGCCTCGGAGAAGACAGGGGACTGGAGGCTCGACGGCTGCTCCGTCTATGTGACGTCGGAGCCGTGCCATATGTGCCTCGGCGCTCTGTATCTCGCAAGGGCGGAACGTGTCGTCTATGGGGCGAAGCAGCCGAGAAGCGGAGCCTGCGGATCAGTCGGTGATCTTCACCATGCGGACCTGTATGGCCACAGGCTGATCGTGAAGGGCGGAGTTCTCGAGGAAGAATGTCTTTTGCTTCTGAGGAAGTTTTTTACTAGATTACGTGAAGACTGATACGCACCCCGTTGATATTGCAGGCGATGGTGCGTGGACCGGACCTGGACGACTTGGGCCGGCCACAAATAAGAATTTTGCGGAGAGATGCGAGAGCTGGCTTAATCGGCACGATTGGAAATCGTGTGAGGGGGTAACTCCTCCGAGGGTTCGAATCCCTCTCTCTCCGCCATATTTATATCCGGAATCATCCCCAGCACCCACCGATACAGATCAAACGCCCCGAGAACACTGATGGTGCGATCCATGAGACTATGGGGTATGTCATGAGACCAAGAAGCCCTTCATGAGACTAATTCGAATAAACAGCAGGCAATACGACTCTCCGCTATTGATATCTGCGTGCCGATTATATATAGTTTCCGCGGAGAGATGCCGGAGCGGTTGAACGGGACGGTCTCGAAAACCGTTGAGGGGGCAACCCCTCCGA